>JAHFGL010000021.1 GCA_023247445.1 Candidatus Omnitrophota bacterium
GGATTTTTATTAGGTGATGCGCCAGCGGTTATGCGCGGGCCGATTGTTACCCGTTACGTCCAGCAGATTTTACTCAACACGGCCTGGGGTGAACTCGATTATTTATTTATCGATATGCCGCCGGGAACAGGGGATGTGCAATTAACCATTACGCAGACTATCCAACTTAGCGGGGCCGTTATTGTGACAACCCCGCAGACGCTTTCTCTAATTGATGTCTCGCGTGGAATCTTAATGTTTGAAAAAGTCAATGTGCCTATTTTGGGAATCATTGAAAATATGGCGTACTTTATCTGCGATCAGTGCGATAAAAAACATTACATCTTCGGAGAGCAGGGGGCAGCGCAGCTTCAAAAACGTTTTGGCGTTGAGATCCTGGCCCAATTACCGCTGTTGGCGCAACTAGGGTTAAAAATTGATAAACCTTTAGCTAATGATTTTATTATGAGGGCGGTTGATAAAGTTGTTATGGCTCTGGGGAAAAATAGTATTTTACAAAAGCAAGTGCCGCAGATTCAGTTTAACGCCGAAAGAATAACATTAAATTGGACGGATGGAACACAAATGACCGTTAGTAATTCAGATCTTCGTTTAAGCTGCCAATGTGCCCTATGCGTTAACGAATTAACAGGGAAACAAATATTACAGCCAAAAGATGTTCGAGCTGATATTGCGCCAATTGAAATTACACCACTGGGCAATTACGCCATCGGCGTTGTCTGGAATGACGGACATTCCTCAGGAATCTATCCCTACGATATTATTCGACAAATTGCCAACGATACGATCCAATCCAATAAAGGTTAATGCAGAAATCTAAAATAAAAGAATATTACCCCTTCCTTGACGGATTGCGCGGTATATCGATTTTATGGGTGCTTGGGTTGCACATTCTTTTATTCTTTGATTTAAAATCAATCTTGGGTTCTTACTATTGGATTGTTTATAAATTCTTTTCTATTGGCCATTTGGGTGTTGATATTTTCTTTGTCTTAAGCGGCTTTCTCATCACCGGCTTATTACTTGATGACTTATCAGATCACGTCCGTTTAAAAAGATTTTATCTTAGGCGGTCATTTAAAATTCTGCCGCAATATCTTCTCGTAGTCCTCACCGGATTTATTTTCTTAAAACTTGGGGCGTTCCCACCCATCAAAGGGGCCATCGAAATAAATCCAACACTCTCAAACCAGTCCACTCTGAGTTTTATTTTGTTTATTCAAAATTATATTCCAGGTTCAATTATTCTTATGCACACCTGGTCTCTGGCAATCGAAGAACATTTTTACCTTCTTTATCCCGTCTTATTAATTTTTATATGTTTTTTCACAAAAAACATACCAGCACGATATCGATGCTTACCAATTATTCTATGGATCCTTATCATCATTGTTAATATTGTTCGCTATTATCATTTTGCCAAAAGCCCGCCTGAAATATCTCTTCTAAATTGGGGGGACTTAATCAAAACCTTCCATACTCACATACGTGCTGATGCTTTAATGTTTGGATGCCTCATTAAAATCTACGAACATCAAAAAATATTTGATTCATTTAAAAATCATCGAGTTTTAATATCAAGCTGTTGTGTTCTTATTTCACTCGCTATTTATTCTTGGTTCTTCTGGAAAGGATTTTCATTCTCAAGCTGGTACGCTTACACACTGGCCTATATCGCTCCCGGATTATTGATCATCGCTTGTCTCCATTCCTTCGCATTCCTCAAGAATATATTTCAAAACTATTTTTATGTCTGGGTTGGGAAAAATTCTTACGCCATTTATCTTTGGCATTCGCTTCTGATCTGGCCGTTTGCGTATTTATTCATGAAGAATCAATCTCTAACTTGGATTCTTCTCTATATTTTGGCATCACTTTTGATTGGGATGCTAAGCACAAAAATCATTGAAAAATATTTTTTAGACCTACGTAACAAACTTGTTCCTTAACTAAAAATGCTTACGAAATCCTCATGGTATTGCAAAAATAAAGATGGTAACCGGATTCTTTATCTTAGATTCTTTTTTTTCAATATCCTCTTAGCTACAACATTTATATTCTCCCATAAAATATTTGACAATAATTTCTCTATCCCCAGCGCTGTCTTCTGGGTAGGCCTCATGATGGCGCTCCCACTCGGAGCCGCACTTGGAACACGATTAAAAGAACAATCAGCAAAAATCCTCATTCTATTTTTATTTAGTTTTCTTTGGTTGATCGTAAGTAGCGCCCTCTATGTACATTTAATTCTTCCTTCGTTAGGCTCATTTGATCCAACCGGTGGTTTTCTCTTTAAAGAAATTGCCAAACATTTCTTAGCCTGGAGTTCTTTTCTGGGGCTCATCGCGCTTGTAATTTTCTTTCCCTTGTGGCTGGTGATGGGATTATTCGAGATGCATCTTTATTTAAGTTTAATAAAAAGACCGCCACCAACCCAGTGGTTAGCCTATTTAAGCAGTCTAACCGGATTATTTGTTGGGCAGGGGATCTGCTTTTTTCTTTTACCTTCGCCGCAGCCTTTTTGGATTGGGATAATTATTCTCTTAAGTTTTATTTTTTATAGTTCCATTTCATATTTTAAATGGTCATGGCCAAAGATCATTTTGATATTTCTTCTTGGGATATGCTTACTCGCAGAAAACGGATATGTCAAAAATTCTTTGATGGTTCATAAAAGCGTTAATCCAAAAAGCCAAGCGCATGTTCTCTATGATCAATGGATGCCTCATATGCGTCTGACGGTCGTTAAAAATAACGATCGATTATTTGGCTATTACAACGGTGTCTTTCATTGGGTTTCGAAAGATTCTAATTCTTCCCAGTGCTTTGCCATTGATCCTCTCATTAGCCATCTTTTAACTGATGATGCAAAGGTTGCGATTATTGGGGCAGGAGGAGGGAGCCAGTTAAATCCATTTCTTGAACATCAGCCCAAACATATTTATGCGATTGATATTGTTCCACATTTGTCGACAACCTTAAGTCAATTAGGCGTTAGTTCTTTTCTTGATCCAAGGGTTACATCGGTGACCAAGGATGGTCGAAAATTTATTGCAGAAAGCCAAGAACAATTTGATCTTATTTTTCTCCCCTTTACCGAAAGTATATTTAAATTAAGTAAAAGTCTTTTTGAACCGGCTGATCATCTCTTTACCTTAGAAGCGATAAAAGATTACCAAGCGCACCTTAAACCAAATGGAGTGATTATTATTAAAAAGGCTTTGTTATTTCCAAAGCTTTCTTTTGTCATGGCCAATTATGCCAAAACAATGCAAAAAGCAGGATTAAAAGTGGGCTATTGGACCAATGATTGTGTCGCAATTCTTTTAGGAGCCAAAGATGATGCGACACTCACGAAGGCAAGCCAAATCCTTAATTCCTCGCCACTGATCACCCACAAAGATACTCCTCAAACAGGAGTCATTTTACGTGATGATAAACCATTTTTTGCTAGTGTCATGTTCACGCCGCGAATAGTTTATGCTCTCGGAGTTATTGGAATCGTGTCTTGTCTTTTAATATTCTTTTTCTGTTTTTATTCTCAAAAACGAATTCTCTTTCCTGCGATTCTTTGTGGCCTTAACTACACATTAATTTTATTATCCATGCAGCTATTAATGTTTTTCCAAATTGATAATCCTCTAGAAGCCACAATGATAGGTAGCTTTCTATTCTTGGGAATCGTCTGGATCGGTACATTGTTATACAAAAAAAGAATGATTCTATTTATAATAACGCTGTTAATTCTTATCGCTATTTTAAATAAATTTTTGCCCGGCCCCTTAGGCGTCTTAGGGCTGTTAGGTCTCTGGAGTGGGGGATTCTTCCCAAGACTCATCCACTCCTATCAAGATCAGTTAAAAAAACTTCTTATTTGTGATGGACTTGGGGCCGCCCTAGCGGGTGTCCTTTATTTTCTCATTCCAACGGTGGGTGGAATTAAATTATTTCTTATTGTAGTTTATATTATATTTTTTATAACCTTTTGGCAGGTTAATCGGGCTGATAAAATACAGTGAAAATTAAAGCCATTTTTTTATTATTCACGCTTATTGTCATATTATTCCTTGTTGCATCACCAGGACAAGACTTAACCAGCCATTCTAAACATGAAGTCGAAGACTTCACCCTCTTAGATCACAATGGCAATTCTTATCATCTCTATTATAATTTGGGACAAAAAGCAGTTGTGCTTATGTCCTATGAGCTGGGCTGTTTAATTGCACGTCAATCCGTTATTACGCTAGAGCAACTTAGACAGCGCTATGAGAAAAAAGGATTTCAATTTATTTTAATTGATGCAAGCAGAGAAGATCAAAGAGAGGCCTTACAAAAAGAAGTCAAAAAGCTTAAGATTCATATTCCAATTTTAATGGATGAATCGCAAATTGTTTCAGAATCACTTGGACTCACGAGAACAGCCGAGGTTATTTTGATTGAACCCAAAAGCTGGCGTATTGTCTATCGTGGCCCAATTGATGATCAAAAAGAGTATTTACGGTTGGCCTTTGAATCTCTACGCTGGGGCTGGCCGCTTAAGGATAAAAAAGTGCCGACTAAGGGACGTTTAATAAAATTTGAAAACCCAGTTAAACAAATTTCTTACACTCAGGATGTGGTTCCAATACTTGAAAAACACTGCGTAGTATGTCACTACACGGATGGACCTGCTCCGTGGGCCATGACAGATTACAAAAAAATAACAACATGGTCAAAAATGATGCGGGAGGCTCTGCGGGTAAAACGCATGCCACCACCATCCGCTGATCCTTATTATGGTGAATATCTTAATAATAACTATTTAAAAGCCGATGAGCTACGAACGCTCATCCATTGGATAGAAAGTCAATGCCCAAAAGAAGAGAGCGAAGATCCAATACCTGCGATCGAAAAAGCTAGGGCGAAAAACCAGTGGCCCTATGGAGAACCCGATATTATTTTAACAGCGAAAAATATCCAGCATCTTCCCGCGACCGGTGTTCCTCATTGGCAATTTAATTTTTCAAAAGAGACGATTCCAAAAGATCTTTGGGCCAAAGCCATTGTTTATAAGCCAAGTACCAAACGAACAATTCATCATGCCTTAGCTATGACACCAGTAAAAAGTCCCTATCAAAATAGCCAACGGCCGTTTGATCAAGAAGGTGTTTTAAAATCTGATGAAGAACTTTTATGCGGTTATACCTCGCAATGGCAAGAAATACCCTTTCCCCAAGGAACAGGAAAATTTCTCCCAAAAGGCTCCCGAATTAAGTTTGCAACGCACTATATAACTACCGGCAAACCAGAGACGGATCAACCACAGTTAGGAATTTATTTGTCACAACAACCGCTTAAGCCGCTCATTTACATGTATATGCAAATGAATAAATTTAAAATTCCCAAAAAAACGCAGGCACATCAACTGACCGCTCAACACACCTTTAAAGAAGGTGTCATGCTTTATGGGGTCAGCCCACACGCTCACTATCGAAGCCGCTCAGCGAAAGTTACCGCCGTATATCCTGATAAAAATGAAGAAATTCTTCTTTCTGTCCCATCGTTTGACAGCGCCTGGGAAACGTTGCATCTATTTAAAAATCCAAAATTTATGCCGGCGGGAACAATCATCAAAGTTGAATCTACTTTTGATAATTCTATTTTTAACCCTAAGAATCCAAATCCTAATCAAGACGTTACCTTTAGCATGGAGCGCGTTGAAGGAGAAATGTTTTGGACGTTATTAGCCTATAGTGTGGTTGAAGAAAATGATCAAAAATAATTTATTCCTACACATTCTAAAACCAATGATCATTTTCATTTTGATGATCACCGTATTTCTTCTGATCAAAAATATTTCTGATTTTACGCCAGAGGATATGTTTAGTCTTTCAGAGAAAATAGAAAGTTTCAGTTTGCTTGATCAAGAGGGGAAGTACCATGAATTGTCTTATTATTCTGACCAAAAAGTCATCGTGATTGCTTCCTATGCAATAGATTGCCCAGAATCTGATCAGGCCGTAAGAATGTTAGAAAAAATAAAAAGAAAGTATGCAAAAAAAGACGGACAGTTTTTATTAATTGATGCCAATCCTGCTGATACCCGCGAAGCGTTACAACAAAAGGCAAAAATATCTAACATCGATATCCCCATTTTAATGGATGAAACTCAACTCATCTCGGACTCGTTAGGATTTACCCATGTCGGTCAAGTGGTCGTTATTAATCCAAAGAATTGGGAGCTGATGTATCGTGCGGCGATAGATAACCGATATCTTCCTAAAGCGATAAAAGCTACTCTGTCAGGAAGAAAAATAAAGACTCCATTAATAGATGTGCAAAATTGCATTATCCCCTATGTGAAGGATTCAGCAAAAATTTCCTATGAGCAGGATATCGTGCCTATTCTAGAAAAACATTGTATCGCTTGTCATAATAAAAATGGATCAGCCCCATGGACGATGACAAACTACGAGAAAATTAAAGGTTGGGCTCCCATGATTAGCGAAGTGGTTAAGACAAAAAGAATGCCTCCCTGGGGACCTGATTTATATTATGACCAATACACTAACTCAAATCATTTAACGATCATCGAGACACAAAAATTAATTCATTGGTTAGAACAGGGTTGCCCAAAAGAACCTCACGAAGAAGATACTCTGCCCAAAATTGAAGAAGAAGAGGCCAAGAAGAAACAAGGTTGGCCCTGGGGTGAACCTGACATTATTGTTGCCGCACAGAGTGAAGAACAAATCCCTCCTAAAAAGATCTATGAATACGCGAAAGAAAGTGCCGGGAAAATTAACAATACAAAGGACCTCTGGGCAAGAGCGATTTTCTTTAAACCACAAAGTGTGAAAGCAACTAGAATCGCCAGTGCCTGGATTGATATTCAAGACCCAGAGCAAGTCCTGACAAATTCATCCATACAGCACTTTAGAACAAAAACATTGCTTGCCTACCACTCCTTTAACACTTTTGCATATCCGCAAATTTTTCCCAAAAACACAGGAGAATTTATTCCCAAAGATTCAACCGTCACGTTTCAAACTCATTACAAAACAATTGGCAAGGCAGAAAAAGATCGACCACAGGTTGGCATTTATCTATATCATGGTGATCCGCACACAATTAAACCAATCTATACCCGCGTCATTGAATTTAACGATATAAGTATTCCGGTAAATGTTAAGAATTATGAAATCACAACCTCACAGATTTTAGACCAGGATATCTATCTATATGCTTGCGGTTTTCATATGCATTATTTTGGTCGTTCAGGCAAAATGATTGCAACATATCCTGATGGCGACCAAAAAGTCCTGCTATCAATTCCTTATTATGATTATGACTGGATGACACCTTACTATTTTGTTACACCAAAGTTATTACCGAAGGGAACAAAGCTCACCCTAAAATATACTTATGATACTTCTGTGCAAAATCGCAAAAGACCTCCCGTAGGGGAAAAAGTACTTTATGGGACAAGTGGGAAGACAGAAATGTTGGGTGGGGCGATTATTTATACACTTGCTGATGAAACGATCAAGCTACAATAATATGCGGATCTATAAAAAATCTATTCTGACGTTTCTATTCATTATTTTATTTGCTGTATATTTTTACAAAAAAGAGGCCACTCATTTTAAAATCGAATCGCTTCCTATTGCAAACGACTTTGCTTTATTAGATCAAGCCGGAGAATTCCATCGCTTATCTTACTATTCTGATAAAAGAGGAATTGTTTTAATTTCGTATGATCTAAATTGTCCAACCGCCCAGCAAAACCTTCTTACACTTAAACGCCTTAGCGATAAATATCAGAAGAAAGGAATTAATTTCTTCCTTATTGATCCTCATAATACCCGCGGTGACCTCACTGCGAAAACAAAAAACCTTGAACTTAAGATTCCAATTTTAATCGATGATGCCCAGGTTGTCTCCCACGCCTTAGGTTTTACCCATATTGGCGAAGTCATTGTTATTGATCCCAAAAACAGGCATGTCATGTATCAAGGCAATGTTGATCATCTTTTCGTTGCCATTAAAAATCTTTTAGCTGGCAAGCCCACAGAAAGTCTGGCGAAAATGGATGACAACAAATGTTGGATTGTCCCCGACAAAAACAATATCTCTTATCAACATGATATTGTCCCCATTCTACAGAAGCACTGTATTCAATGTCACAATAACAATGGGCCGGCTCCCTGGGCGATGACAGATTATGAAAAAGTTAAAGGCTGGGCTCCCATGATCAAAGAGGTGATCATGACCAAGCGGATGCCGCCGCCTGTTGCTGATCTTTATTATGATGAATATGAAAATTTAAACTACCTAACACCAGATGAAACAAAAAAACTGATCCGTTGGTTAGAACAAGGTTGCCCCAATAAAATTCGACAAGAAGATCCTCTATTAAAAATTCAAATGCAGGAAGAACAAAAGCAAACTAAATGGCCGTGGGGAGAACCCGATATTATTGTCACCGCACAAGAAGAGGAACAAATTCCAGCTCGCGGCGTTTATGAGCACGTTAAAGAGAATATTGGAAAGGTTAATAATTCTCAAAAATTGTGGGCAAAGGCCGTCTTTTTAAAACCTTCTAATCTTAAAGCCTCGCAATCATGCCATGTGTGGATTGATGTTCCCCAAATATACAGTAGTGAAACGGCTCGTATTAACACAATTAAATCTAAAAACCTTCTGACGCATCGATCCCTTGCCCTAGAACAACAACCTTATCCAGAAGGAACAGGGAAGCTCATCGAAAAAAATGCCATCATAACGTTTATGAGTCATTATAAAACGGTTGGGAAGCCAGAAAAGGATTATCCAAGCTTAGGAATATATCTCTCGGATAAACCATTAAAACCTCTGCATCACTTTATTATGGGGAACAATACTTTTCAAATCCCCAAAGAGAATAATCACGTTGAACTCAATCACACTCAAGCAATTGAAACGGACATGATGCTTTATGGGGTAGGCGTCCATATGCATTATCTCGGTCGCAGCGCCAAGATGATCGCTCAATTTCCTGATGGGAGGGAAACCGTTCTACTATCAATTCCTTTTCACGATTTGGATTGGGAAATTCCTTATTTCTTTAAAACGCCAAAATTCATCCCTCAAGGTACAAAAATAACAATGAAATACGTATATGATAACTCTAAACAGAATCGTAAAAATCGTAATACCAACAAAAACTTTAAATTTGGAACAGGCCTACAGGATGAAATGTTTTGGGGAATACTGATCTATGCTGACAAATAAAAAAATATTAATAATTCATAAAACCTTTGATAAAATGGGGCCTATTCTATGCCTAAATATATTTTGATCCCATTAAGCCTGGGTTTATCATTCTTTTTGGTCTACACCTTTTTTACCTTCCCAAATAAATCCAATTTGCCGATTAAAGAAACGGTAGAAGATTTTACTTTGGCTGATCAACAAGGAGCACTGTATCAGCTATCTTCGTATGCAGGAAAGAAGGGGATTGTTTTAACTTCTTATGGTATTGGTTGCCCCATCGCTCGATTTTCTGTTATTACACTTAAACAGCTGCGCGATCAATATGAGAAAGATGGGATTGCTTTTCTTCTTATTGATCCGGTTATGCAGGACAAAAAAGATGATATTATTGACGAATCCAAAGATTTTGGCATTGATATTCCTATTCTCATCGATGATTCTGGAGTCATTGCTAAATCCTTAAAGATGGTCCGTACAGCTGAAACAATTTTAATTGATCCAAAAAATTGGACCATTGTGTATCGCGGTCCTGTAGATGATCATTTAGATTACGAAGTCCAACGAGAGAAGGCAAAAAACCATTATTTAAAATGGGCGATGGAATCTTTACTTAAACGAAGATCCGTGAAAATTTCTAAAGTTGAAGTTAAGGGTTGTCTTCTAAACTTAGATTGGCATCTGTCAAAAGTTTCCTATCCGGACGATATTGTTCCAATCTTAGAAAAACGTTGCCTAGAATGCCACAACGCCAGAGGGGCAACGACATTTATAGTGAACAACTATGAAGCGCTTTACGCCCATGCCGAGGGAATCAAAAAGGTGATTCGAACAAAACATCGGCCCATCCAGTGGAATGATATGACCGCAACAGAAATTAAGACATTAACGCAATGGTTAGAGAGTGGCATGCCTAAAGGCAGAGAGGTCAATCGTTAATATCATGCCCGCACATCCAACCAATATTGAAATAAGCATCATTCTTCCGTGTCGCAATGAAGAAGAGTCTTTGGCCATTTGTTTACTCAACATTAAAGAAATCCTTCGTGAACAAAAGCTAACCGCAGAAATTATTGTCTCGGATTCTTCCGATGATCAGTCGGCGACAATTGCCCGTCAACACAATGTCCTTTTGATTAAACATAATCAACGAGGTTATGGGCGAGCTTATTTAGAAGGATTCAAAATAGCCACTGGAAAATTCTTATTCTTAGCTGATCCAGATGGCACGTATGATTTTAAAGAGATACCCCAATTTATTGATGCCTTACAATCTGGCAATGATTTTGTTATTGGAAATCGTTTTGCAGGAGAAATTGCAAAGGGAGCGATGCCCTGGCATCATCAATACATTGGGAATCCGTTGTTTTCGTTTCTTGTACGATTTCTATTTAAAACAGAAATTCATGATGTTCATTGCGGGATGCGTGCCATTCGAAAAGAGGCTATCGATAAACTAAACTTAAAAACAACAGGGATGGAATTTGCTTCTGAAATGGTGATAAAAGCCATCCAAAATGGTTTGAAAATTAAAGAGTTGCCGATTGATTATCACAAACGTTATGGCCAATCAAAACTGCGTTCCTTTATCGATGGATTTAGACACTTAAAATTAATAATGACCAATTTAGTTTTTAAAGAGGAATGAATCAAACAAATAAAATAACGGCTGCTATTGCTTGTTTTTATCTCATCTATATTTTTTTATTTCTCGCCAAATTCAATTTTAATCCCAGCGCCACGATCGAATTAACAACAACGCATGCCCAAGAGTATGGGAGGCCTTTGCCAACAAACCTTATCGTGCAACAAGAAGGCCATGGTCATGACGGGCAATATTATTACATGATCGCAACTGACCTAAGTCATGAACATATTACCGTAAAAACTTTTCGTCATCAGCGCATCCTGTATCCTTTGTTGGCCAATTCTTTAGCCTTTGGACAAATAGCCCTGATCCCGTGGACCTTACTTATCATTAATTATGTGGCCACCCTTCTTGGAACATATATTTTGTTACTCATTTTGCAAAAGCATGGGGCGAATCTTAATCTGGCCTTTGTATGGGCGCTTAATGTTGGGTTCTTAAATAGCATTTTGCGTGACCTAACCGGCCCACTGATGTTTCTTTTTATTCTACTTTTTATATATTTTCATGAAAAACAAAAACTTAAACTATCGAGCTTCTATTTAAGCTGTGCTCTGTTAACCAATGAGCTGACGTTATCGATTATTTTTCCCTTATTATTAAGTTTATCCATTCAAAAAGATTACAAGAAAATTAAAATCTACTCTTGGCCGCTTATTGTTCTATTTATTTGGCAAAGCATTCTCTTCCTACGATTTGGCCATTTTCCGCTGGTGACAAGCGCTGGAATGCTTTGGCACTTTACCAGTATGGATTTTCTTGGTGTCATTAGTAAAATCGACATCATGCAAGGCCTTCGCAGCCTATATCATCAAATTCCTGGATTGCCTGTCTTTATTTTTTGTATCATCCAATGCTGGCTGTTAGTACAGCCCAACAATAAAAAAGAGGGGATTTATTTCTGGATTTTAGTAGGTCAGTTGATTTATATTTTCATGGTCAAAGTCTGGGTTGGTGATCTTGATCGATATGCGGTTGGATTATTTTTGTTTTCACTACTTTATTCAACACAGAAAAAAGAGGCGTATAATCTTTTTTTAATTATACTTATGTTCGTTATGTCGGCTCTTTATTTTATTGAGCGCATTATTTTCTTTAAAATTAACTACCTTATAAGCTGATGAAAAAGAAACGAAATAACATTCTCTGGGTTGTTGGAATTTTCTATTTAATCTATATTTTCTTATTTCTATCTAAATTCCAATTTAATCCAAGCGCAACCATTGAATTGTCTGCCAATCACGTTACAAAATACAATGCCCCGCTACCACCAAATCTGGTTGTTGAAATCAACCGCGATGGTTATGACGGGCAGTTTTACTACATGATTGCCGCTGATCCCTGGCATAAACATATTGCCGTAACAACTAACTGGTATCAACGGATTTTATATCCAACATTAGCCCATATTTTATCGTTGGGCAATAAAGCACTTATCCCAATTATTCTTCTGCTGATTAATTTTGTCTCAATCATTTTGGGAACTTATGTTCTCTTACTACTTCTAGAAAAATATAAAGCCAATTTAAATCTGGCCTATATTTTTGCCTTTAATGTCGGCATTCTTATTGCCATCATTCGTGATTTGCCCGAACCACTACTGTGCCTATTTATTGTTCTAACGATTTACTACATGGAAAAGAAAGAGGATGGAATCGCCATTATTTACTTGGCCGCTGCCCTTTTAACAAAAGAGATCGCCATTCTATTTGCTGCCGCTTTATTATTCTATTTGCTATTAAAACGTGAATTTAAGCGGTTCTTGATCTATCTGGGACCTTTGTTGCTTTATAGTTTTTGGTTGCTATCACTTTTCCTACGATTTGACAAAATCGCGCTAATGGAAAGCATCGAGCGAGGAGGGATCCCATTTTTAGGAATCGCTCAATATTTCTTATGGCTAAAATTCCCCAACGACCTAAATGAGCTCTACACTTATTATTCAGCTTTACCCGTGTTGATATTTGTAGTAATTCAATGTGTTCTTGTATTTAAACAGAAAGCAAAATATCATTCTTACTACTGGCTAAGTTTGACACTTCAAATTCTATTTCTTATCAGCCTAACAAAACATGCCTACACAGAATTAATTGATGGTTTAGGCCGCCAAGCGGTTATTTTATTTCTATTTTCAATCTTGTTTCATGTCGAAAATAATCAGCAATATAATCGATGGCTCTTGTGGCTGATGATACTTATGTCGACTGGCTATTTCATTACAAAAATAATTATCTTTAAACCGCAATATTTTATTACGTAAATGAAAATCGCGATCTTCCATAACGCGCTGGACAATATCGGAGGGGCAGAAATTGTTGGGCTGACGCTCGCCCGTGAGCTTAAGGCGGATATTTACTCAACCAATATTGATCACGATAAAATCCAAAAGATGGGTTTTAGTAATATCAATATAAAATCCATTGGAAAGATTCCCTTAAATGCGCCACTGCGGCAACAAGCTGCGTTAGCTCGGTTCCGCCATCTTAATCTGGGGAAAAAATATGATTTCTATATCATTGATGGTGATTGGGCTATCTCAGCGGCGGTCAACCATAAACCAAATCTATGGTATGTTCATTCACCCATTCGTGAAATTTGGGATCTGTATGAATATACGCGGCAACATTCAGTCCCTTTTGAACTTCGCTGGATTTTTGATGCTTGGGTAAGAATTAATCGGCACTTAAACCGTAAGTACGTTACTCACGTAAACCAATTAGCGTGTAATTCTTTAAACACACAGAATCGGGTAAAAACATATCTTGGACGCGAGGCAACGATCATTCATCCACCGATTGAAACGACAAAGTTTCACTACCAAAGAAATGGTGACTTTTGGTTAAGCGTTAATCGCTTGATCACCCACAAACGCGTTGACCTTCAACTTGAAGCCTTTCGCCAACTTCCCAATGAACGATTAATGATTGTTGGAAGCTATGAGCAGTCTCGACATTTCAAACGTTATGCTGACTATATTAAAAACATGAAACCCAACAACGTGGAAATCCGAAGCTGGGTGAGCCACGCAGAGCTCATTGATCTTTACGCGAACTGCAAAGGATTTATCACAACCGCCAAAGATGAAGATTTTGGCATGACTGCTGTTGAAGCCATGGCCGCTGGTAAATCCGTCATTGCCGTAAACGAAGGTGGATACAGAGAAACTGTGATCGCTGGAAAAACGGGAGAGCTTATTGATCACATTGAAGTTCCAAAACTTATCCAAGCTATCCAAAAAATAGGAAAAAATCCCGAAATCTACAAAAGCGCCTGTCTTGCCCAAGCGCAATATTTTGATACGAAAATTTTTATAACGGCCATTCAAAATCTCATCGATAAAAAACCAGCACCATCATCTGCCATCAAATATAAGCCAACTGAAATTTATCGATGATAAACACCTTATTAAAGTTTGGACAAAAATATCCTCGAACAACTGCTTTTATCTGGGGAATAGTTTTTTGTCTAATAATTATTCTTTTGGTAGAGTTTATCCTAAGGACTTTACATGCTTCACAATCTTATGAGGCCAGTTTCACTTATCCAGCGACTTATCATACCCGCGATCAATTTGGGATTCGAAAGGCCGCACCCGGGCAACATCACGTCATATTAAAGAATAAAATAAGCAATGAAGTTATTTATGATGTCACCTATTCAATTAATCCAAATGGAAGCAGAGTAACGCCGATCAAGAATATAAGTAGCCGAGATAAATTTGTTTTATTTCTAGGATGTTCTTTTACGTATGGCGAAGGGGTGGAAGATAACCAAACACTGCCGTATTATCTGGGAAGTTATACCAAAGAATATCAGCCCTATAATTTTGGCTTTCATGGCCATGGGCCGTTCGATATTCTAGCGCAACTTGAAAATATAGATTTTAAACATGAAATAAAAGAGCCTAACGGAATCGTCATTTACAGCTTTATCGATGATCATGTTGAAAGGATGTTAGGGAGCATTAAGGTGATGCAATGGAAAGTAGCTGATCCTTATTATCAACAGACCACTCTTGGCAAATTTAAACGCAAAGAGACTTTTCTAACAGGCCGGCCGCTAGAAACCATATTTTATTATGTCCTGTCAAAAAGTAAGCTCTTGCAGGCACTAAAGTTCAATTGGCCTGGGGTTCATCAACCTCAAATCAAGCAAGCCGCAGAAAGCATCCGACAGATGAAAGATAAATTCTCTTTGAAATATCCACATTCTTCCTTTTATGTTCTCTTATATCCCGGTGAATTTACTCAACATTTAATACCATTTTTAGATCAAATGAATATAAAATATTTGGATTACACGAAGGAACCTTTTGATTATCTCAACAAAAATGACCAGCATCCTTCAGCCATGGCTTATAAAAAAATCGCAACGAAGATCACAAGGGACCTCAACTTAAAATAATATGTCTGCTCCAAAAGTTTCGATAATAATTCCTGTTTATAATGGGGCCCCAACATTAGGGCAATGCCTGCAATCCGTCTTAAATCAAAGCAATCCTGCTTTTGAGGTTATTGTGGTTGATAATAATTCAATCGATCAAACGAAAGATATTGCGATAGAGTTTCAAAGCGACTATCCAAACATTCAGTATGTTTTTGAACCTTTACGCTCAAGGGGAGCGGCCCGTAACGCTGGCATCATTGCCGCCCATGGCGAAATTATTGTTATGACCGATAGCGATTGCATTGTGCCATACAACTGGATTGAATCTTTAATTGCTCCGATTGTAAACGAAGGAGAAACCATTGTGATGGGCCACGAATACGATTTAAATAAGAATTTCTGGTCAAAAAGTATTCAAGAAGCAAATCAAAGCTTCTTTGGAAAATATTTAAATGGAAACTATATTACCGTTTTGGATACAAAAAATTTTGCGATTACGACAGATACAATGAAACAATTTATGTTTAATCCCAGTGTCGGGAATATCGAAGATTTCGAACTTTCCATTCGCTTGCGGGACAAAGTCAAAATACGTTATATTCCATCCATTAAAGTAGGTCATTACCACAAAAATTCGCTCGTATCTTGGTTTAAGCTAAACTTTAACCGCGGATATTGGGCGGGGATTGTTTTTCATATGCACAAAGAAAAAGAATTCATTCATAACGATACAATGTTTGAGAGTCGCAAGCTAACTAATCTCATTAAACTGCCATTTTGGATGGCATTGCAACTGCTTAAAAACCCTTCTAAGAAAATTGGTTTTATTTTTTTAACCGAAATAAGCTGGCGCGCCGGTCTTTATTGGGGAAGAAAATGCTAATACCTAAAGTCTCAGTTATTATCCCAGTCTATAATGGGGCAAAATCACTCGAAGAATGTTTAAACTCTGTTCTTAAACAAACTTATCCGCCTTTTGAAGTCATTGTGGTTGACAATCATTCAACCGATGAAACTAAAGAACTCATCCATAAACTCAAAGCAAAGAATTCAATTGTTCGATATGTCTTTGAATTTGATCGCGGTCGCGGGAACGCGCGCAACACAGGGATTGGTTGCGCTTGTGGTGATATTATCGCCATGACCGACAGCGACTGTATTGTTCCCCAAAATTGGATTGAGGCCTTGATCAACCCAATAATCACTAAAAACGAATCAATCGTTATGGGAAGCGAATATGACTTAACCAACACGATTTGGTCCAGTCAAATTCAGGCAACTCAAGACTCATTTAAAGAAATGCATAGGGAAGGGGAGCATATTAAGATTCTTGATACAAAAAATTTTGCGGCTCGGAGGGATGTGTTTGCTCAATTCTTGTTTGATCCAATAATGAAAAGCCTCGAAGATTACGAATTCTCGCTACAAATTAGAAATAAAATTCGTATCTATTATCTTCCACGGCATCAAGTAGGGCATTGGCACCCTTCGTCACTACTGACAATCTTTAAACTAAATCTTAACCGCGCGTATTGGGCAAAAAAAATATATACCAAACATCAAAATTTGACATTTATCACGAGCGAACCGATGTTTCAAAGTTTTCGAGCCACCAGCGCATTTATCTTTCCGATCTGGATAACTTTTCAATTTCTTAAACGTCCACTTCTTAAAGCTTGGTTTAACTTAGCCTCTGAGTTAGGCTGGAGAATCGGACTTTTATTAGGTTAAATGAGTCACCAAAGCATGATCAAAAGAATCTTAAATGTCCTCGAACTAATCCGCTACTGGCAATGGCAAGATAAAATCCAAACTGTCCTTATTGCCATTCTAAGCTTAATAATTTTTACTAATACATTGTCTTTACTCTGGAAGGAAATAATAATTTTCTTTTGCTATTTCTACGCTGCCTGTTCGTACGGATACTTAATAAACCTATATTTTGATGAGCATGTTGATAAACAAGCCAAAAAATTTCCGCTATTAGATTTTTCGTCTTACTTTGTCAAAATCCTTATCGGCATAACTGGTATCTTGACTCTTTTTCTGCCATTTTTATTTCACAATGGCTCAATCATCCTTTTATCAATCATTATCTTTTTTATGGCAACCTTTTATTCTGCTCCGCCACTACGTTTTAAAAACCGTGACATCTGGGGGCTGGCCGTTGCGGCAATAACCCAAAGACTTCCATTCTTGTTTTTTGTTTTTCTCATCCCCGAGCATAAAACATTTACCTTTTACTTATTTGGCTGGCTTCTTATTATTGGCTTTCTAATCGAACTCGCGCATCAAATTGATGATTATCATAATGATTTAAAGACCGGGATTAAAACAGCGGGCGTTTCGTGGGGCATTAAAAAAACTAAAAAGATTATTTACGCTTTATTTATTATCTTAATTATTTACATGGCTATTCCACTTATTCAATTACTAACCACCCAGATCAATCAAAATATTTTCCTATCTTTAATTCTATTTATTTTCTCCATGGAGACAATTCGAACAACCATGGAAAGCATTGATCGCGCTTATCGACGATAAATTTCCAGCTATGTTTAAAAAAACTCCCACAGGTAAGACAATTGTCATAATCGCCGTCATTCTTCTGGCTAGTATTTTAGTATTTCGAAACAAACTGGAATATTTGTTTAATTCGCCGAATGATATGCGCTCAAAGTTAGCCCATATTGCTAAAACAAGGAATATGCAAACGATAAGAGAAGACTATTTACGCAAAACTAAAAAAGACTTTGATAATACTGCGAATCCAGTATCGCTAGAAAAATATAAATTTTATGCCATTTATGCTGAAACTCTTTTTAGTCTTTATCGCTACCCAGAGGCCATTACGTATTTCACGAGCGCCATCGATCTTATCCCAAAGATTAGAGAAGAGAAAAGCCTTCCCATCAGCGAGTTAAATCGCCAAGCAAGACATTTATATTTTAGTGCCCTTGTCACCCACATTTATCTGGCCGACTGTAACAAAAAAGACTCCCCCAATAGTTCCCATGACAAAATTTTCCCTTCATGGCAAAACACCTGTCCGAGTGAGAATCAACATCTTATAACCGCCATTTCAATCCTTAAGCAACTTCTTGCAATTAATGCGGATGATTTAACCGCTAAATGGTTATTAAACTTAGCCTACATGAAAATTGGACAGTACCCAAAAGGAGTTCCCAAGAATTATCTAATTGATCCAGCAGTATTTGAATCTGCGGAAAATATTCCACGTTTTAAGAATATTGCTTCTCAAATAGGGATTGATCATTTTGGATTAAGTGGAGGAACGCTTCTGGAAGATCTCGATGGTGATAATCTCATTGATATCATTGCAACCAGTGTTGATATTCGAACACAGATACGATATTTTCATAATAACGGCGATGGGACATTTATCGACAAAACGGCTGAAGCTGGATTATTAGGAATAACCGGTGGCGATAACATTATCCAAGGTGATTACGATAATGATGGATTTGTTGATCTGTTTATTGTCCGTGGGGCTTGGCTTGGAAGCTTAGACAATTATCCATATACGCTACTTCACAATAACGGCAATGGAACTTTTACGGATGTAACCATTAAAGCAGGCCTAGCCAAAAAGTTTTATCCTGCGTTATCGGTCGCCTGGGCGGACTTTGATAATGATGGATATCTTGATCTTTACGTTGGGAGTCAAATGAGTTTAAATACTCTTTTGCCTGCGGCTGTCGATCCCACGACCACGGCCGCTGTTAAATTTTATCCTTCACAACTATTTCACAATAATGGAAACGGAACATTCACCGATATTGCCAAAGAAGCGGGGGTAGAGAACCGTCACCATACAACTGCCGTTTCCTGGGGAGATTATGACAAGGATGGGTATCCCGATCTTTATGTTTCCAATTTGGGCTCCAATAATCGCCTCTATCATAATAATCGCAATAAAACATTTACGGATGTGGCGATGGAACTAAATGTCACAGAACCGTTTTATAGCACCACGGCTTGGTTTTGGGATTTTAATAATGATGGAAATTTGGATATTTTTGTTCCCAACTATACCATCGTGACAGATGAGATTATTGCTGGATATTTAAATTTGCCAATAGCACAAAAAACCGCTAATCGTCTTTACAGGGGAGATGGTCAGGGAGGGTTTCGCGATGTTTCATCTGAACAAGATTTTAATTACCCCATAGCCGGTGCAGGGTCTAATTTGGGCGATATTGATAACGATGGTTTTCCCGATTTGTTTCTCGGAAATTCTCCTCTTTTTAATGAGGGGATCTTTCCGCAGAAGGTTCTTCGAACTGTAAAAGGAAAACATTTTTCTGATATAACAAAGGCTGGCGGGTTTGGCTATATTGGTGAAGGATCATGCGTTTCTTTTGCCGACTTAGATAATGATGGTGATCAAGATATCCTGCAAGAGATAACCGATCCACAGTTTGGTCCACAAACGACCAACTTATTTGAAAATCCTGGATTTGGAAACAACTGGATTACGATAAAACTTATTGGTGTTAAATCAAACCGTTCCGCGATTGGAGCGCGCATCCAAATCGAAGTTAAAGAGAAAGACGGCAATCGCTTTATTTATGCGGATGTAAATAGCGGGGGAAGCTTTGGGGCAAACAGCCTGCAGCAAGAAATCGGGTTAGGCCAAGCGGTAAAAATTAATTCTCTTAAAATCTTTTGGCCAACGAGTAACCTTACGCAAATTTTTGAAAACGTGCCTATTAATGAATTTCTAGAAATTCACGAGGGTGACGATAAATATAGGACAGTTAAACGAAAGAAAATTATGCTCACTCAATAAGGTTTTCTATTTTCGATCCAAGATAAAATCTTTACATACAGCGCGCGCCAAGGCGGGGGAATCAAACAAGGAAGGATGTAAAGCTTGCTCGTATATATTAAAGCGTAAAAATTTTGTAAGACATTAATAATTTCTCGTTGATACGTTTTGCCCAACTGCTGCATCGGCAATTTCTTATTATAAAGTTCAGCGGCGATTTTTCCTGAAAGAAGGGCGGCCGAAATCCCTTCGCCAGTATAAGGATGAATTAGCCCTGCAGCATCGCCTAAAAGAAGATATCCTTTTCCCCAAATAGCGTCCTTGATTCTTAATTTCGCGAATCGAGAATTGATAATATTAAGTGGAAAGCCCTTGAGCGTGCCTTGCAGAATTCCATCGCCTAAATACTCTTTAACTTTGGGATCTTCGCACCACTGATAAAACTTGCCACGAAGATTAGACTTTTTAGTCCCATATCCAATATTTGCCCAACGCTCACCATCTTTCTTAAAAGGAAAAATCCAAAAGTATCCAATATTATCGGGGTCAAGGAAAAATACGAGGCCGTCATCAATGTTGGGGATTCCCTTAACATATTGCCTAACAGCAATGATACCGTTCTCATACCGCGGCGAAAGGGATGTCTGTCGTCTTACAATGCTGTTGGATCCATCAGCGCCAACAATAAGATCAGCCTTAACACTTCTTTCATTCTTTTCATGAATAAATTGTATTCCTTGAATTGCTCGACACTCATCAAATATCAGCTTTGTTGCTGAAGCCTCTTCTAAAACATCAATCGATTGGTCAACAGTAGCAGTCCAAAGAAGGTAATCAAATGTCTTACGTGGGATGACATTAAGTGGAGGACTTAATTTTGTAATGCATTCCCCACTTGGATACCAAATTCGATATTTTTGAGTAAGACTCTCTTTGGAAATTTTATCAGCAATTTCTGGGAAAATTTCACCAATAAGGGGAGGGACAAGCGAAGAAATTCCATCACCACAAATTTTATCGCGAGGATATGAATACTTTTCTAATAATAAAATACTAGCGTGCGGATTTTCTTTACGTACCGTCTTAATAAAGGCCAACCCGGCTGGTCCCGCGCCAACAACAACAATGTCATATTTCTCCCGTAGCTTAAGCATGTTCTTTCCAATATCGCTTAATAATCTCTTCACTGGGGCCTTCCTCAATCAAACGTCCTTCGTGAAGCCACAAGATTCGATTACAATCATGCATGATGGAGGGAATATGACTTACCGAAAGAATCGTAACGCCCTTTTTCCTAAGGTCGCTAAGCGTTTTTTTCCCGCGCTCAACAAAATCAATATCGAGATTAGCAATGATTTCATCAAAAAGAAGTATTTCGGGATCGCAGTGAATCGCCATGGAAAAAACAAGACGCGCCTTCATCCCAGCTGAAAATTGATACAATTTTGTTTCTGTATATTCGGTTAATTCAGTAAGTTCAACAATGGAGTCAAATCGTTCATTTGTCGTTCGGCGGGATAAGCCAAAGAGAGCGCAGCAAAGATAAATATTGTCACGCATGGTTAAGCGATCGCGCAAGCCGTTAACCAAGCCGATAACAGAGATAACCTTTCCGTTAACCGTAAGCGTTCCGCCACTGCGCTCATAAATTCCGGCAATGACACTTAACAAAGTGCTTTTGCCAGCCCCGTTTTTCCCAATGATCCCAATCATCTCTCCCGCTAAGACGCTAAAGGATACGTCCACAAGCGCCCACAATTCCTTTGTTTGGGCGCGACCCGAAATAGCACAAAGCGCCTTTGACAAAAATTGACCCCGTTGATTTGAACCAATGTAGAATTTCTTCGATAAGTTTTCAACAACAATTCGTTTCATTACATTAACTCACTAAATTTCTGTTTTAATCTTGAGAATATTAGCTGTCCAACAAATAGCATGAGTATCGTATATCCTAACATTCCAGCCAAGAGCCACGTAGAAGGATGGGAAGTATAAATAATAATCTGACGTCCTAAGGTTATAAAATAATACATTGGATTAAATAAGTTCACGAAAAAGATATGTGAATTAAGCTCTGCAGCATAAAAAATTGGCGTTAAAAACCACAAGACCTGAACCATAAAAGCCCAAATATTTTCTAGGTCCATGAAGTAAATTGTCAGCGAAGCCAAAACAAGGGCAAAACCATACAAAAAAAGTGTCAAACACAATAAGATGGGAAGATAAAAGATGATATTAACAATTGGGATGTGAAATACCCATAACGTAAAAACAAAAACAATAATTTCAAAGATATGGGAAAAAAGAGCTTTGAAAATAAGGGCGCCAACCAAGGCCTCAATGGGAAACTTAGTCGATTTAATCAGCAATCGATGTTCATAAATAACGCGTGTTGATTCGGTGGTTACTATCCTAAATAAATTAAAGAGAATGATTCCAAACAGTAGATAAAGAGGGTAATGTTCAATGTTTTTACCGAGCTGTTGCGAAAAAATAAATAACAGGAGGGAGAACATCAAGAGAGGATTAAGTAGGTACCACAAAATCCCCAGATAACTTCCTTCATTTTTTAATTTAAATTCTGCCTGAGCGAGTGTTATACTCAAACGCAAAATTTCTTTTAACTGTTTCATAAACTTTATTAAGATTAATCTAGTTGATTATGATTAAAACTCTTCTGGGGTTCGTCCTTTTAATATATCCATTTCTTTTCATTAGTAAAGAGCAAGGCCAAAAAAATGCCTTTCCGTATTTTCTTCTCTATATAATTGGCCTAAATCTTTTGGTCGCCCTTATCACGCAGGCCCTACATATCTTTACTTACCCCGTTGTCATTGCCACGCATTTACTCATCATTCTTATCGTTAGCTTCAAACTAAAATCAAAATTAAGCGAGCGCCTTCGTTCACTGGTTAGCTTAAAATCCGTTGACTGGACTCTTTTAGTGGTTGTTGTCATCGCTTTTTTGCACCTTTATTCAATCCACTTTAACTATTCCGGCAAAATTACAGTCGCGACAACGCCTCAATACCAAGATGTTCAACATATGAAATATATTTATCCTTATTTTGCGGATGAATGGAGCGCTGTTGCATTTATAAAAAGCAGTATTCGTACACATGCGTTGCCACTGATTAACCCGCTGGCCGCAACTGAACTTCAAATAACAAATTTTGAATTTATCTTTCATAGCTTCCTAGCCGAGATATTTGTTCTACTGGGCCTTGATCCACTACTAAGCTATACAGCCATAACGATCATAACCAGCCTAATCGTTGTTATTCTTATTTATCTTTTTTTAAAGCTTCAGCTAAGCAATCCAACCATCGCCGCCATAACAAGCCTTTTAGTGCTCTATATTACTAGTGGTGCCAATCTTCCCGGGTTATGGACATTGATTCCCCTAATCGCAGGGATCATTCTGCTACTGGTTGGTTTTATCTTTATCTCACTCAACAATCTACCAATGATATTTTTATCTTTATTTCTGGCACTTTTATTCTATCCGCCATTATTTCCTTTTTGCACCATCATCATTATTTCTTATATCTTTCAACAATCAAGATTATCAAAAAGCATCCAATTAAATAAGATTTGGCCTTACATGATCGTTTGCCTGATAGTCTTTATCGTTATTGCGCTGCCATTCTTACTTCGAGACAAAGCCGCAGGATATTTTGTATCAGAAATCTTTCTATCCAAGATACTTTATCCAGTTTATATCGCCGATTCGATTCCGCAATATGCCCCATGGTATATTATTCCAATCGTTACTTTATTATTTGGACTATTGGGCATCGTTATCGTATCTAAAAGAACGCCATGGTTAAACAGTACTCTGTGGCTTGGCATTATCTTTTGGGCGATTTATTCGATCGCGACTTTTCGGATTATCATTGAATATCAACGGGTGGTTATCGTCACATCGATTCTTCTAACGATTATTGCTGGGTATGGAATAAATGCTGTATTTATTTATTTTAAAAATACTATTTTTTCAACGCATCCAAAGATTCTTCATTCAGTTCTGTGGCTAACACTCGTATTCTTATTTATCATGTCTTTTAATTACACCAAGGATGAACGCTGGCAAAAATTGACCTTGCTCCATAAACCTTCGGCAACGATTCGCATCCCAGCTGCGCCTGCCAACAATTATCTTCAGCCGGATGATTTACGTTTATTTAAAAACATACAACACCTTATTTTCTTAAGTTTACCGTGGAAGGGAGTTGTTATTGGGATTGCAACCGACAATTTTCCTTCCAGCACAAAGGCAGGAAATGTCACAGTTAGTCAAAGATTATATTACGAATTTATGAATCTAACCTGTGAACAGAAATTTGAATCGGCCAAAAATAGCAGGACTAGCTATGTTTATTCAGAAAAATTCAGCTGCCCTGATTTTGAATTAATCGAAGAAAGTAAGGAAGGACTCTATCTTTACCGCTTTAATTTCATCAATTACGCTTACTATTAAGCAATCCGCGTTACTTACCTAATAGCTTAGTTAATTCACCGCTACCATGCAGTTCTGTCACGATATCACAACCACCCACGAGTTCACCATCAACATATAATTGAGGGAAGGTTGGCCAATCAGAATATTCTTTGAGTGCCCCACGCAATTCTTCGTTTTCTAAAATGTTAACGGTCTTAAATGGAACTTCATGTTCTTTTAAAATATCAACTGTCCTTGCCGAAAATCCACACATCGGACTATCTTTTGTACCCTTCATATAAAGGATTACTTTATTACTTTTAAGATCATTCTCAATTTGCTGCTTAATTTCATCGCGCATGTTGTATCTCCTTCTATAAATTATATTGTGATTTAACTTCGTTCCACTTAAGTGGTGTAAATGTTTTAAGCGCTAGCGCATGAACATCCGCGGCCATCGCTTGTTTTAGAGGTTTCATGACCATCTGATGTTGTTTAATGAGCATCAGGCCTTCAAAAGCAGGGCTGATCACAATGGCCTGTAGATGCTGTCCATCGTTCATCGGATCAAGGATATACGCCGTTGCGCCGGGAATATTGCTTTCGATAATATTTTTAATGTCGTTTAAATTCATTTTTCAACCATTCAATAATGTCATCGGACTCATAAAGCGCTTGGCCATCAATGACCAGGCAGGGAACTTGCGACTTCCCGCCAATTTTAATAAGATCCTCACGATTTTGCCGACCTTCATGAGTATCCTTAAGAACTAGTTTAATATTATTTTGTTCAATAAACCTTAGAACTTTTTGAGAGTAGGGACAAGATTGTGTGTAATACAAAACTAGGTTGGCCATTGACCTTAATTTCCTTTAAGCGTGTATTCTATCCTTATGCTTACTTTGGTCAATGAGTTTTTCAACAAAATCGATCACTTTGTCTTCGAGTTGAACTTTATACAGTTGATTCATTTCCTGAAGACAGGTAGGGGAGGTTACATTAACTTCAATTAAATACTCACCCATGATATCAATGCCCACAAAATATAATCCAAGCTTACGTAGTTCTGGCTTTAAGATTTCGATAATTTCCTGATCGCGTTTGGTGATTTCGGTTGCGACACATTTTCCGCCCGCAAAAATATTATTACGATGATCGTCTTGGGCATGAACACGAAGAACCGCACCGAGGGGCTCGCCATTAAAGAGTAAAATACGTTTATCACCATCTTTCGCCTGCGGCACATATTGCTGGGCAATGGCTGGGCGGTTGCCGTTTACAGTCATCATCTCAATAATAACATTCGTGTTTTCATCGCCTTTTTTGACATGAAACACACCTTTGCCGCCATGACCATCCGTTGGTTTAATAATAATATCTTTTTCTTCATCTAAAAATTTAAGAAGCTGATCTTTCTTTGACGAAACAAGGGTTCGGGGGACAATCGATGTAAATTGTGTCGCCCATAATTTTTCATTAACGGTTCTTACTCCCGAAGAACTATTAATGACCGGGATGGAAGAAGGCAACAAGTCCAATAGTAACGTATTCGTTAAATATTCTTGATCAAAGGGAGGGTCGCTACGAATAAAAACAACATCTATTTCGTTTTCGACCAAAGCTACTTTTTGATGTTCGACAAATGGTTTATCTTTAACAAGCTGGGGTGTAACTTCAATTACATCAAAATAAAGTTTGCCATTCTTTCGCGTGATTCCATCATTAGGCAAATAATAAACCTTATGTCCACGGCGTGAAGCCGCAAGCATCAGGATAAAGGAGGTATCTTTATCCATAACGACAGTATTAAGTGGATCCATCAAGAATAAGAAGTTCATTTGAAATTTTCTTTCGTGCCTTCGAGCTGAGTGATTTCGCGATGGGCCGCGATGCCACCGATACGGGCGAGGATGCGATAAACGTCAAAGATACTGACATCATGATGAACACCACAATCACCATATTTTTTAAGATGCGGGCACATTTTTTTAAAATTCATCCCTTGGGAGTTTAAATTATCACGCTCACCTTTGCCTGAATGAGAGCGATAAAACCCACCGATTAGATTATTTTCAATTTGATAAATAACAACTTCGCTAACCTCGTGATCAATATTGTGAATCGTCAAAACTCCTTCTTGCAAAAGATATCGCTCGATAACTTGTGAACTTTTCCCTTTATAAAGTTTATTGCGCTCTTTGCGATTAAGATTAAGAATCTCTGCTGGATCTTCAACCGGCAAGACACCCATGCCATATGTGCCCGAATCAGATTTAACAACGATATACGGTTTTTCTTTAATGGCGTGTTCTTTATATTTGATCGCAATACGTTTAAATAAATCGTTCGCCAAATCTGCTAGCTTTTGCCGATCGGTATCAACATTAATATTCACTTGATCCTGCACACTAAATAAACAAGAAAATAGCCATGGATCCATATTCAGAATCTTGGCAAATTCTTTAATCAGATCATTGACGATACAAAAATGATGAGATTTATGACGGGCATGCCAGCCAGCCTGAATCGATGGGTAAATCGGGACATTCGTTTTCTTTAGAATCTCTGGAATCCCGGTTGTTAAATCATTGTTAAGAATAATTAGATCGATATCATCTCGGCCGGCTTCAAATTCAGAGAGAATGCGTTTAAAGCAGAAAACTTTTACCGATTGCTGTGTTGCTGTCTCAAGCTCAACATATTTTGCACTGTCACAAAAGTCCGGTTGAATAGATAAGAAGGTGGCGATCCTGACACGAAATCCGGCTTGTTCAATGATCTGCTGCAAAATACGGATATTTTCCAAGTACCAAGTGTTACGCGTATGTTCTTCAGCCACGATTAAAATATTTTGACAACCAGGAACACGCTTTAAAACTGCTTCCTTAATAAATTTAACAGAGTCCGCCAGTCCATGTTCACACAAATTGTTAAATCCAGCGGGAAACAGATTGGTATCAACAACCGAGACCTTAAAGCCAGCATCGCGGATATCGAGTGACGTATATAAGGGAAGTTCCTTTGAACGTTCGTGAGATTCCAACCAGCTGATAATCGCTTCTTGATTTTGTTTGATCCGTTCAAGAATTTCTATCATTGTTTTGGTCATAGGGATAATTGAGGTTTGTTCCATGGAAGAATTATGCAATAAATACTTTTAATTGTCGAGCTGAATTTAGATGCAGGCCCAATTAATGAATGTGACATGTCAGTGGTTTAGGCATATTATTATTCGCTCAAACAGTCCTCGCGCGATCGACTTTTCTCAATGGTTTAGACATATGATCACAAAGCGAGTTTGCGACCGAAGGGAGCATGTTTGAGCGACTGATCATATGTCTAAACCAAGTTTTTGTAGTCGATCAGCTGCGGAACTCGCTCTGTAATAATATGCCTAAACCACTGGAGGATTTTATCTCATCTAAGATAATTTATTTAGAAGCATACTTCTGGACAATCAGACTGCAGACGGCATCGCCTTCGACATTAACCATCGTGCGAATGGCATCAAGCGGACGGTCAATCGGCAGGAGAATAGCGATCGCCTCAACGGGTAGGCCAACGGATTGAAGAACCATAACCATGGTCACCATTCCGGCACTGGGAATGCCTGGCGCGCCAATAGAAGCAATAACAGCGGTAATAACAACCACACATTGTTGGACAAGATTTAACTCTATCCCAACAATGTTCGCAATAAATAACGCAGCGGCGGCTTCATACATCGCGGTTCCATCCATGTTGACAGTTGTGCCTAAGGGAAGCACAAACCCCGCAATATCTTTATCAACTTTTAAGTTTCTTTCCAAGCAGCGCATGGTGACCGGCATCGTTGCTGAACTTGAACTGGTGGAAAAGGCGGTGACCAAGGCCTCTTGCATGGCAGCAAAGAATTTAAACGGACTAAATTTTGTCAGAATATACAAAATGCCCGGCAAAATAACAATTCCATGAAATAACGTTGTGCCGGCGACAACGGCCATAAACAATCCAAGCGAGGTAAAGAGGCCAACATTTTGGGTGGCGATTAATTTCGCCAAGAGCGCCATAATTCCAAATGGCGCCAAGCGCATAATCCACTGCACGATGAGCATAATAATATCGAAAAACTCATTTAAAAAATTTAATATCGTTTTGGCCTTGGGACCAGTGACAACCAAAGCAATTCCTAAAATTAAGGCGAACACAACAATGGCAAAGACATTGCCTTGGGCCATCGCCGTAACAGGATTAACAAACATGCTTGATAAAAATGTTTTAAAGAATTGTGCAATTGACATTTGATCGGCATGAAACATCGACATCGAATCTTTAAACAAATCGATGTTTAAGCCAACGCCGGGTTTAGCGATATTAATGACCGTCAGTCCCAAAATGGCAGCGATAATCGGTGTGACTAGAAAATAAATCATCGTATATTTCCACACCTTATCCATCTGCGCATGGGCACGTAAATTCGCAATGCCGACCGTAATGGATGTAAAGACAAGTGGGATCAAAACCATTTTTAGAAGATTGACAAAAAAATCACCGATAATTTCACTAAAATAAACCGTGGGATGATAAACAGGATGGGTATTACCTAAGACATTTAGCAGAATTCCAACGCCGACACCAAAGAGCGCACCAAGTAAAATTTGCGTGTTGAGCGATAGTTTCATATTGAAAGGGTCAAGGTACAAGGGACAAGGGTCAAAGAATTCCTTGACCCATGCCCCTTGTCCCTTTTTGCTTTTTATACTACACTAGCTCCCATGACAACAAAAGAAAAAATAGAAAAAATTCTGCGCGCGAAGATTAGCATTGATCATTTGGATCTTATCGATGAAAGCTTTAAGCATGCTGGCCATAACGAATCTGCGCGTAGCGGAGGGACACACATGCAACTACTCATTGTCTCCAATGACTTTAAAGGAAAAACTCTTATCCAACGCCATAAACTGATCTATAAAATTCTTGAAAGCGAATTTGAATCCGGCCTGCACGCGCTGGCGATTAAAGCCTTAACTCCGCAAGAATCAAAATCCTAAATACGACTCGCCAATTTGTTTTGATTTCGCACAAAAAATACAGGATCATCAACAAGAGAAGATTGCAAAACGGGCGCAGCTTCGGCTAACCCAAATATTTCCGCGTAATCGCCATGAAAGCCATCACAAATTTTCCGCAACGAACATTTCTGACAATCCAAATGATATTTATATCCCAAATCTAGCTTGGCGCGATCGTTTGCTTCTTTTCGATAAAGATTCTTTTTACCAAAGATTATTTGATTTACCATTGCGAGTGCATGCTGAATCTTCATCAAAGATTTCGCCCAAAGCGGATTGTGACTAACCCAATCGCGCAACTCCAAAGAACGATACATAAAATGTCGATCATTAAATCCCAAGCGATGGGTGGGCGAAAGAGGGCCATCGCTCATGCGCTGCGGTTGTTGTCCAGTCCATTGCCAACTTTGATAATCCCATTCGTGCGGATCATAGGAGAGTTGTTGTAGATTATAAAAATTCTTGCGATGACGCTCCTCAGCAAAACATAAGGGAAGATAGCGAACGTTGGCCTCAATACCAGCGGCTTCGAGAAGATCTAGCGCCTCGGATAACTTTGGTTTTATTTCTGAGTAAGATGCCACATTAAGTGCCGAACGTTTACCTGATTTCTGATCATCGAATGGATTAAAAGCGATAAAGTTAACAACTAATACTTTTAATTCGATCGCCTTTTTAGCGATTTGCGGCAAAATCGCGATCACCGGTTTTGTCAGCGTGCAGTTAATGCGAACAGGAATTTCCAACTCATTCATCTTCTCAATGGCACAAATTAATTTTTCGTACGCGCCATCGCGACCAACGACCTCATCATGAACTTTACCAATGCCATGTAGACTGCAAAGAAAATCAGCAATCCCAGCCTTTTTAAATTCTTCTAAACGTCCTGGCTGCGCCAAATATATTCCGTTTGTAATAAGCGTTGGCGCAAGTCCAATCGAGCGACAATAAACAATCAACTCTAAAATTTGTGGATAAATTGTTGGCTCGCCGCCTTGAATATCAATGGCATCGCATTTATAAAATTTGCGCAGCGTCAAACAAATCTCTTTGGCTTTGCCAAGTGACATAAACGCATGTTCAGGATGGTGAGCATTTTCGATACGATCAAGAAAGTAGCAGAAGTAACAGCGCAGGTTACACGTTTGTCCTAACCATAAAACCGCACGACGTGTAAGGGCAGGGGCAGCATTAATCATTTATTTGCGGCTCAGCGTATCGATCGTCATACCAGGGTTCAGCGGTATTGGAATAACCACGCAGCTCCCAAAATCCTAATTTTTCTTTTGATAAAAAAATAATTTCCTTAATCCACTTGCTGCCTTTCCAGGCATATTTACGTGGTGTAATGAGTCGCACCGGCCCGCCGTGTTCTTTGGGCAGATCAAGGCCTTCCCATTTATGAACAAGAAGAACATCGTCATCGATCGCTTCTTCTAATTTTAAATTGGTTGAATATCCATCGTGACCAGTCATATAAACATATTTAACGGTTGATTTTAATTTTGCTTTTTGGGCAATGGTTTTTAATTGCACGCCTTCCCAATGGTTATCCATTCGACTCCAGGTCGTTACACAATGAAAGTCAGAGATGTCTTTTATCTGCGGCAGAGCTAGAAATTCTTTCCAGTTTAGGGTAAATGGATTATCAACATCACCCATGACTGCTAATTGCCATTTATCTTTTGGAATGTCTGGCAAGATTCCTAAATCAAGAATCGGCCAGTTGGGAACTTCGCGTTGACCCGGTGGGAGTTTCGGCATGCCATGACTATTAGGATCGCCAGTTCCAAGAACTTCTGCTTCCGGGCTTTTCCCACCAGAGAGAAGCCCACGCTTGGCTTTATTTATTTTTGCTTTAATTAAATTGGGATTAAATTCTTGTGCCATTTTAAATCCTAGAAAAAATCTGTTCGTACACTTCTTTACGGTGTCCAATTTTTAAAATACGAACTTGGTCATTCCCCAAAATTTTATAAATCACTCGATAATCTCCAACGCGTAATTTACGGTAACCCTGCAAACTTTTTCGTAAAGGATCGCCAAAATGAAGAGGCTCTGTCATTAATCTCGTCTCAATGGCTTTACGAATGCGTTCCTTTATATTCATTGGGATTTTCGAGAGATCTTCCTTAACCTCAGGATGATAAATTAACTGGTAGGGCATTTATGACCAAACTTGTTTATGGGATAAGGCCTTATTCGTTGAAAAACTTTTTTCACGTTTTTCAGCCGTTTTTTGCCAATAAGAGTCTTCGTATCGTTCAACAGCTTCCTTCAATAAATCTCTAGCCAGCATCGACAAAGAGACTCCTTCCTTATGAGCTAATTTCCCGATAGCTGTGTACAGATTTGGTTCTAAAACTACATTTAAACGTGGATGTTTAGTAGACATATTTTTACCTCCTGCGAGAGTGTAACATATCTGATGAACCGTGTCAAAAGACCTATTTCAATATTTCTTGTGCTTTGCGCGCGGCGTTACGGACAATTTCAGGTAGCGCAGGATGGATGTAAATCATATTAAGAAGATCATCGAGCGTGCCGTCTTTATTCATAAAGGCAATGAGCATATGGATCATGTTGGAGGCCTCATCGCCAACAATATGCGCACCCAAGATTTTCCGTGTCGATCGTTCAATTAAAATTTTACAAAACCCGTGATCAGATAACAGCGCCATACCCATCGCACTGCTTTTATAGGAGTTGAGTCCAACAACATAATTAACACCTTCGGCCTTTAGTTGATCTTCCGTTTTCCCGACACCCGCAACTTGCGGATACGTAAAAACAGCATGAGGAACGGGAGGATACTTAATGGGCAAGTTACGCTTTCGACCAAAAATTTCATCAAACAAATATTCACCTTCAAAGTTTACACTGTGACGAAAGAAATAATTTCCAACACAATCGCCCATTGAATAAATGCCGGGCACAGTTGTTCGCAGATGATCATCAACCTTAATAAATCCACCATCGCGTAATTTAATATTCGTATTTTCAAGCGACAACGTATCGGTATTGGCAACAATGCCGGTTGCCACAAGCAAGCTATCCGCCGTCATTACTTTGAGCGCGCCTTGCGAATCTTTATAAGCCACACTAAACAAACCACTATTAAATTCAACTTTTATTGGAATCGTACCGATATGGATGTTGTTTCGTTTTGAAAACTCGCGGGTAAATTCTTCAGCAACTTGAGAATCTTCGCCACGCAAAAATTGACTGCGCACGAGAAAGTGAACTTCGGTGCCCAACGAACTATACGCATGACCAAGTTCAACAGCGATATAACCGGCTCCTAAGATAATCATTTTTTGCGGCAGCTTGGTATTACGCAACGCTTCGGTACTCGTCATAAAAGGAGTGTTGTTCAAGCCTTCAATATTGGGAATATGCGGTCGCGCGCCAACGGCAATAAAAATTTTATCAGCGGTTAATTGTTCGCCGTTAACTTCAATGACTTTATCACTGACAAAACGAGCGGCGGCTTTGTAATAATCAATGTTGGGATTCTTTGTATAGCCAGCGACAATACTCGCGGAATCTTGATCAACCGTTTCTGAAATGCGCGTGATAAGTTTGGCAAAATCAACGCTAAATTTCGTATTGTTAAGAAGGTCAAACTTGTAAGCGTCTTTAATCTCAAGCGCCACATCTGCGGGATGGATGAGCATCTTTGATGGAATACAACCACGATTTAAACAGGTGCCGCCTAAGGCATCTTTTTCGATGGCGGCTACTTTAAATCCAAGTCGAGCGGCAGGGGAGGTAATCTTTGCGCCACCGCCGGAACCAATGACAATAATGTCGTATTTTTTCATATCAGCATTGTCATCTTTATTAGACAGGGATGACGGGCACTAAAGAATTTTCATCGACAAATTTTTTAAGCCGTTCAATAACACTATCTAAAACCATAAATTGCATAAGCTCTGAACGCAGTTTGGCGATGTTGGGAATGCCACGAAAATATCCAGCATAATGTTTACGAAATTCCATAACGCCAAAATGTTGTCCTTTAAACGCCACCGAAAGTTTCAAATGCTCAATGCAGGTATCAACACGTTCTTGAATGGTAGGATCAGGGAGAAGCTCACCGGTTTTTAAATAATGTTTTGCTTGCTTAAAAATCCAAGGATTGGTGATTCCCGCGCGGCCAATCATGACGCCATCGCAACCACATTCAAACATCCGTTTAACATCTTGGGCTGTTTGTAGATCGCCATTTCCAATGACGGGAATGGAGACAACTTTCTTAACTTTCTCGAGCCACGTCCAATCCGCCGACCCTTCATGACCCTGACTGCGTGTTCGACAATGAATGGTGAGTGCAACCGCGCCGGCTTGTTCAACCATTTTGGCAACATCTAAAATGACAATACTTTTTTCATCCCAACCTAAACGCGTTTTAACAGTGACAGGAAGTTTAGTCCCACGTACCGTTGATCGTACAATTTTTTCAAAATGAGGAAGGTCTTTTAAAAGGGCAGCGCCTTGACCGCGCGCGACAACATCTTTAACCCAGCAGCCGCAGTTGATATCAATAAAATCGGGTTTATAAGTTTCCGCAATTCTCGCTGCGTTTTCCATGGAACCTTCAACGCCGCCAAATAGTTGGATGGCAACCGGCCGTTCCTCTTCAAGCACCTCAATTTTACGAAGCACCTTGGCAATCCGACGGGTAATCCCATCGCAATTTGTAAATTCCGTATAAACTAAGTCCGCACCCATGCGTTTGGAGAATAGCCGAAAAGACTTATCGGTTACATCTTCCATGGGGGCCAGCGCAATTGGTTTTTCAATATCTATGGGTCCGATTTTCATAATTTAATAAGCATCTTTGCGGTTATCAGCAGCAATCATAAAAACAATTTTTTCTTTATCATCAATTGCATAAAAAAATCGATAGGAGCTTATGCGGTAGCGCCAAGTTTCTGGCTTATAATCTCGCAATTTTTTTATATTTTTTCCAAAGTACGGCTGGTCACGTAACTGTGGATAAACATGGTTGATCAATTTTTCTTGGATCTGTTTTTGATAGGAACCAAAATTTTGGTTAAGGTCTTTCGTGAATTGGTTGGTCTCAAAGATGCGAAAATTAGGCAACAAACTTTCCTTTCTTGACCTTTGCATCCCTATGCCCAGCTTTTAGACTTTTTATCAATTTCTCATCGGTGTTAATCTGAGTCATCTCAAGAGAATCGGCATGATAGGCATCTTCAATCTTATCTAAAACAACATGTGTAATAAAGTTCGAGATCGGCCGATGTTCTTGATTCGCAATTCTTGAAATCTGCTTATATTCTTCTTCGGAAAGCCGTAACGTAACTGTTTTACTCATTATTCATCTCCTTGCAGATGTATTCATTTGTATTCACTGAAAATCTAACATATTCAAACGGGATCGTCAAGCGATGATTCCCATTATTTGAATTAAGAAAACCTACCGTTTCCTGCAGTTTTGATCTGGGCCCATTATAACCAAAACCTTCTAAAATTCAATGAACAAAAAAGGCTAAGAAACCGCTTGCTCGAATGCCCCTTTAGGGCCTTTTTAATAGATAAATATGACTTATATTTGTACTGTAGGAGAGAGACTGTGTATTAACTAATAATATGAATAATTTTAATAAAAACAAACGAATCATGCGGGTAATAGCAGCAATTGTTGTGTTTTTCTTTTCAGTAAACACAGTGTTTTTGCCCACGCCACTTTTAGCTCAGACTGTTTTCAATCTCCCAGTCCCTGGAGTGATCGTCAATTTAAGCCCAGCCTTTACGCCGGTCATGATGAAGGGATTAACTCTTTATCCTGACAATCCATTTAAATTTGATTTTATTATTGATCAAGGAGATTCCAAACTCGAAGGCGAAAAGTTCAAAGAAGAATCTACCAAATTGATCAAATATTTTATGTCCGCCTTAACCGTGCCCGAAGAAAACATGTGGGTCAACCTATCGCCGAACGAACCGAATCGCATTATCGCTGACGGGTTGAATAAAACTGAGATGGGCCGAGACCTTCTAGCGCAAGATTATATTTTAAAACAACTGACCGCGTCACTGATGATTCCCGAAAATGAATTGGGTAAAGAATTCTGGGATCGCGTCCGCAAGGAAGCTAAAGAGAAATTTAATACCGATGACATTCCGATGGACACGTTTCATAAAGTTTGGATCGTGCCGGAAAAAGCGGTTGTGTATACGCATGATAAAAGTGCATTTGTGGTGGAGTCGCATTTGAAGGTGATGCTTGAAGATGATTACCTTGCAACGAAAAATAACTCGGATCATCTTGAAGATGGAAGATTGAAGAGAGAAGATGGAACGAGGAGCGAATATCCATCGTCCATCATCAATCCTCCATCCTCAAGCTCTCCTGAAATAACAAATATTTTAAGACGATTAATTATCCCCGCCATCGAAAAAGAGGTCAACGAAGGAAAAAACTTTGCTCAGTTACGACAAGTTTATAATTCACTGATTCTCGCCACCTGGTACAAGAAAAATCTAAAACAAAGTGTCCTTGGAAAAGTTTACGTTGACCAAAACAAAACTAAAGGTGTTGAGACTGATGACAAGTCCGCCAAAGAGAAAATTTACAACCAATATCTCGAAGCCTTTAAAAAGGGTGTTTATGACGTAATCAAAGATGACTATGATCCCGAAACTCAAGAGATCATTCCACGCAAATATTTTTCCGGTGGCGTTGATGCGGCGATGATGACAACGATTCAATCTACCACCATAGGATTAAATCTATATCAACGAGGCCAACTTCCGCAAGGCGACGAAGCTGTTTTTACGACAGTACTAAAAACTATGTCAGTCGGGAACGAATCCGTACAACCTGCCCAATCCGACGCCGCAATGATGACTAATTACGATGCCGAAAAGCTAGCCAAGGATCCAAGAACACCCATTCAGATTTTATTAGAAGAACCAGCTTATAAACGCATCTATGGCAATCTGGAAAACCTTCAAAAGCGCACTGGCATAAATAATATTGATCAATTCTTGGCTGATTTTTATTTTAATCCATTTCGCCTTTCGTTTGATGAACGATTAAATCAAATGAGAAACGATAAAGAAAAGTTTAAAGATTCTCCTGCGGCAGAACGTCAAAAGGGTGAACAGCAGATCAGTGAGCGTATAGACCTTGTTATAAGCGTCGATGATTTTATTAAGAAAGAAGAGAATCATATTAATCCAATATTCTCAGATCGTCCGGGTATCATGATGGCTTGGAAATTAGGTCAATTGGCTTTAAAAGATGTAGAGCCAAATGGAGAAAGTGAGGTCAGAGAAAAAACTTTTAGTAAGGATTTTCCATTAGCCAAAGAAGAGGGTGTGTTAAAGAATTTGCGGCCTAGCGGTCCTGCGGTTTTAGTTTTGGCCGCGGGGTTAAGGCCTGCGTTCTATTTTCAAAGTCTCCCACCTGGAAAATATATTTTTGTCGACAATTCAGCTTTTATGCAAGCGTTCTTGGAATCCGCTAAAACCCGCTTTGCGCGTTCTATCCATCCAGGTGTTGAGATTATTATCCGTCGCGCTAATTTGCAAAGTGATCATGAGGCTTTTGTAGGGGAAGAGCGCTATCAGCATATAGAAATTAACGATATGGATCGATATGTGCCTGCCCTTAAAACCGATAAGATGTTTTATCAGCGACTTCTAGATCGTGTTGCCCCCGGAGGCACTATTTCCATCGAGTATGATCAGTCCAAAGAAAGTTCTAACCAGGGCCGGTTTTCTTTGGCGCAGGTCAGGCAAAATATTTCTAACCGACAAGATTGGTCCCAGCCAGAAACAACAAATACAACGCGTGGTCTTTCCAACGAACCACTTGAATATTTTCTTTTTCAAAAAGATGAGGCGATGATGACGGAGCCTGCGACACGGTTAAAAGAATACACGACTCTTTTAGAAGAGTGGCAAGATAGCAATGGTTTTAGTGATACGAAATTAAAAAATTTAATTAAGAGAACAGATGATGTTGTTTGGTTTGTTAATAACAGTTATTCCGAGGATTTGAAGGGTATTGATTTGTTTGAATTGTATTTAAAGAGAATTCAAGGAATTATTCGTTATCTAAAAATGGTTCTAGAAACAACGGAAGGGTTTACAACAGAAGATCAAGATTTATTCTTTTCTTGGATCAGAAAGGCCAAGAGCGATATCTCCCGCCTTACCTATGTCTATAGGAAGGAAGAATTAGCTGGTGCTTTTAAAACAGAGCTTGATAATATCGCGGATTCTATAAATTTGGGGAGTGTAGACCTTAAATATGAGTTAACGCTCTTTCAAAGATTGAAGAATTACTGGCGTGATTCGGTGAGTAGAAAAACGAAAACTAGAGTGGCAAGAATAGCTACGGCTGGTCTTCTAACGGCTGTTGTAACGAACGTCCCAGGAGACTATTCTCCTTACCATGGTTTATCGAGCCGAGAAATATTTGCCGCTATGCATATTAGTGGACTTGAGCGCTCTTACTATGAAACTTTGGCCTTTAACTTAGGGGCCGAGAGTGGTTACGAAGCATTATTCTCAATCTTGGATATAAATAACAATTATTCTTCAGAAGAGAGAGCATCCGTTTTGCAAATATTAGCTTACCACAGGGGTGACCTAGAAAAAACTTCTGACAAGATCAAAGATCAACTTCAAGAAGTCTTAGGACGTTTATATTTAGAATTGAGCAATAAAGAACCGGAAAGCACTTCTGATTTTCAACCAGGAAATAATGGCCTGTGGACATTGTTTTCCATCGCAAAAAATTTAGATTTAAAATTTTCTTCAGAAGAAGTCATGCAGGCCATTAAAAATAAAGCCTTTGCTTACCGCGTTAATGTTAACCATCCCCTTGAGTTTTATTATTTTGCCTATATTGCACCGCAGGCCTTTATAAATAATTTTGTAAGTAGCGTTGAACGTACAGCGCATATCGATGAGTATTCCATGTATTGTCTTTCCCTCATGTCAGAAATACGCGGAGAGTTTGGATATAAATTTTCAGAAGAGCAAATGGATATCGTTGAAGAAAATACGCGAAAACTTTTAAGCAAATACGATAGCAAACAGGATTCTCCAGAAGAAATTCTGGGAGCATTAAGGGCTTTTCGAGCATTTACCGATTATAACGATAATTTATTCTATCGGATAAAAAGAGTCTACCAATCTGTTTTTAACGAAAAGCAACGATTGGCTTTCTTTGCCGCTTTGACGAGTGATTCTAGAAATTATCGCGGAACAACCGCATATACTCTATATGAAATTGACTCCGACCTTATCTTGAATTACTTTTTAAATCCAAACAACATTTCAGAATTAAGCCAAGATGAAATCAACCTACGAATCGATATCGCTAAGACGCTTTTGGATGATAATAAAGATGATGAAAAAGTAAGGAAGGTAGTTATTTCCTTCCTTGCCGCCCTTATAAATCAAACGGGAGATAATTTAGATTATTTAAAGAAATTAGACGGTTTTATGGAGGGTTATCAACCCTTATTCTCTGAAATAGATCAAAAAGCAATTGTCCAAACCTTGACCCCAAAAACCAGAGAGCGACTCATAGAGATTGTTTTCAAAACGCGCGCTATTGATAATGAAACATACACAATTATCGACCGACTACTATCGCCAACAATTACTGAAGACACCATCAATAACTTTTTGGATCAAAAGCAAAAGGGGCAATTAACTATAGAGGAAACAGCTGTTTTAATACAAATTGCTACTGAAAATGGGATGTTTGAAATTCCTGTTAATGAGGATACGGATGAAAATCTTGAAGAAGACGAGAAGGGGGAATATGGCCCATCTTTTGATTATGAAAAGCTAGGCAAATTGTACGGAAGAATCATAAACATAATGGGTATGTCAAAGTTAGAACATGTTAAATTTATTTTAGAATCCGTAGACAGACACGATATTTCACCGCAGTCTCTAAGCCCGCATATTGGGAATGATATTCTGCAAAGGCTTGAGAGGATACTCTTGACGGTTAAAAAAGTAGATTTCACTTATATTGAGAATGAAGAAGAGCAGGACAGCGATGAGTTTGAACTACAGAAG
>JAHFGL010000070.1 GCA_023247445.1 Candidatus Omnitrophota bacterium
CACTAAATCTTTTTTGTAAAAACTCTCAGAGCTCCCCAGAACTCTCTACAAATCATTCCTGCTTGTTTCTTAAACAGCCAAAACATCACCAAAATGTTTCTTAACCAGTATATTGTTAGCAAGGCCGGTGCGAATATAATCAAATGTTTCCACAAATGTCTTCTGGTTCGAACAGTAAAATATGTTTTTCTTTGCTTCGTTTAAGAACTTTAAATCTTCCGTAATAACAGCTGCTACAAATATACTTAGTCCAACCTTCATTCCAACTTTTAACGTTCCTTTTAGATCTTCCCACTGATCATCTGAGAAATCTATTACTGAGGGAAAAGGTTTCTTCTTATATTTTCTGTTTTTTAATGCATTCTTTAAATGTGATGAAATAAAATTATCAGACCAATTAAAGGATTCTAAGAATATGCACGTCTGAAATTCTTCAAAGAGTAATTCTAAATGTAACTTAATGAGTGGTTTCTGGGATAACAGCGAGTCTGTCCTAAAATTTGTGTAAATGGTCAAAATCTGTACAATAAAGCAATAGAAAGGACAGACGATGACCATACGCAAAGAAATTATAGAAGAACTGATGGCCGAATACAAGAACCCTGAGGACTTGATTGGCGAAGCCGGCCTTATCAAGCAACTTAGTAAAGCTCTTTTAGAACGAGCCTTAGAAGGTGAAATGACCCACCATTTAGGCTATAAGAAGAATCAAATCCGTCCAGAAGGCATAGATAACAGCCGTAATGGGACGACGAAGAAGAAATTAAAGACCCGCGACGGGCAACTGGATATTGAAGCACCACGTGACCGTGAAGCGACGTTTGAGCCACAAATCGTCAAGAAACACCAGCGACGTTTTGAAGGTTTTGATGCAAAAATCATCTCCATGTATGCCCGCGGGATGACCGTTCGAGAAATTCAAGGGCATCTGCTGGAGATTTATGGCACAGAAGTGTCTCCAGATTTAATCTCCACCGTCACCGACGGTGTAATGGAAGAAGTCAAAGCCTGGCAAAATCGACCACTGGAACGTGTTTATCCGATTGTTTATCTTGATGCAATTCGAATCAAGGTGCGTCAGAACGCCCAGATCATCAACAAAGCTGTGTATATGGCTATAGGCGTTAACCTCAATGGCCACAAGGAAGTCCTTGGATTATGGATTGCTGAGCAAGAAGGCGCTAAGTTCTGGATGAGCGTCATTACCGAACTTAAAAACCGCGGTGTTGAGGACATTCTCATCGCTTGTGTCGACGGACTCAAAGGATTCCCGGAAGCGCTCGAGGCGGTATTCCCCGACACAGAGGTTCAATTGTGCATTGTGCATATGATTCGTAATTCGCTCAAGTTTGTGTCGTGGAAAGATCGCAAAGCTGTTGCTCTTGATCTTAAACCCATTTATACGGCTATCAATGAACAACAGGCGAACGAGGCCTTAAAGCATTTTTCTCAAACCTGGGACTCAAAATACTCGACGATCAGTGCTATGTGGCAGCGCCATTGGCAGGGAATCATCCCATTCTTGAAATACCCAGAGTATATTCGTAAAGCAATTTATACAACCAATGCCATTGAATCATTATATAGCAGTCTACGTAAAGTAACCAAACACCGAGGATCATTCCCCACGGACGATGCTGTGACTAAAATCTTATATTTAACCTTGAGGAACATTGCCAAGAAGTGGACTATGCCGATACGCCCCTGGAATCAGGCGATAAATCAATTTATTATCCACTTCCCAGGGAGAATTGTTCTTGAATAAGAAAAACCATTTACACAAAAATTCTGATGGACTCCGTTTCTCATAAGTCTCGATATCCCAAGGTTTGCAAATAAATACTAAGGCTATAATAAAAAATAACATGTTTGCCTCACAAGAAGCAAATTAAGATAGTTCTGAATTAGTTATAAGTCTCTGAGATATTGGTAGTTGTGAGAAACGACACCATTTATTAATTATTTTATTTGTGTGGCGCTAAAACTCCAGATTAGAATACGAGGGGGAACAGAATGATAAGTAGAATTTTGGTAAGTATTTTTTGTTTGGTCTTATTATCAGGATGTGCAACGTATCAAAGCCCTTCCAGTTTAGAGTCTCCTGCTACTATTAATTTTGAAAAAGATAAAGATCATCCCCTTTTGGGATGGGATGCCACATTTTTAGTGACAATTAATGGGCAAAAGCCAAGTTTTTTTCGGTTCTCCGATAAAATACAGTTACGGCCCGGAGAAAATACCTTAGTTGTTGGAGGATTTGGGGATGATTTAAATGTCGTTAGTTATGTTGAGTTGACTTTTAACGTCATTCCTAATGAAACATATCAAGTTAACAGGACTGTTGATGTAGATTCAATGAATTTTCAACTATTAGATGCAGAAGGGAGAATAATTGTAGAACAAAAGGCGTTTAAGAGGCCTAGAACAACTAATGATGAAGCTGCGCGACATTTGTAAAGTGTTGTTAGAATTTGAATTCAATCTGTATTAAATAAGAAAGACTTTATATGAAGAAAATTATATTTTTAGTCTTATTTTATGTGTTTGTAGTGTCTGGCTGTGTGACGGCTCCATCTTTTCATGAAGTAGGTAGTTCTTCTCCTCACGCGGTCTTAAAGTTTCAGAGTTATATGGGCATTGGCAACGCTCTTACGGTGGTTGAAATCAATGGTTATAAGCCTGATTCTTTGAAATGGAATTATCATCATTTTCAAGTATCTCCCGGGCATGTGAGTGTGTTAGTAGAAAGCTGCCAGTCTCTCATAAATTGGTATATAGGTTCTGCTGTAGTAGATATTGATGTTGAAGCTAATCGCACATACAGTTTCACGAGAGATCTTCAAAAAGACCGTATAGTATTAACAGTAACGAGGGATGATGGGTATGTTGTTTATCATGCCAATATGTCTTTAGACCCAGGACGTTGTCCGGGATGAGGGTGAAATAAATGGTGGTTCTTAATAAACATCCAAATGAAAGGATTTATATGCGCTATCTCTATAAGGCAGTGTTTATTGTTGTCCTAGCCCTATTTTCATTAAATGGTTGTGCCTCGACGCCTGCGCAAAAAGACCAAGGTTTTGTGGTCAAC
>JAHFGL010000052.1 GCA_023247445.1 Candidatus Omnitrophota bacterium
ATACGGATATCAAAACTGATTACGCGCATGTCGATGCGACCACGATGTGGTTTGTTAAAAATCCAGAATGGTTTGATGTGATTGTGACCGACAATATGTTTGGCGATATCATTACCGATTTAGGCGCGATGATCCAAGGTGGAATGGGAATTGCCGCCGGTGGAAATATTAATCCAAATGGTGTGTCGATGTTTGAACCGATCGGCGGATCTGCACCAAAATATACAGGACAAAATGTGATTAATCCGCTCGCGGCCATCGGCGCGGTTGCGATGATGCTTAAACAACTTGGGGAATCCAAAGCTGGTGAATCCGTTGAGAACTCCATCAAACTGGCTGTAAAAACAAAAGTTAAAGATTTAGCTGCCGGGAAAATGGGATATTCGACTTCTGAAGTTGGCGACTTAATAATAAAAAGTTTATAAAGGAGTGTCAATGCCTGTAGAAAACAAAAAGTCTCAATTAAAACCTTTAGGAATCATTTTGATGATAATTGGCATTATCGTTCCCAGGCCGCTTTGGAATTTTGCTGAATCACTTCCCACTGGGAATAGCATAAAAGGATTAACTTTTCTCTTTACTGATTTGTTTAGATTATGTTTTTTTATTGGACTTATCGTTCTAATAATCGGATTTGTACGTGGCAAGAAATCAAACCAAGCTAAATAAAGGCATAACCATGAAGAAAAAAACAAAATATAACGTTGCTGTCGTTGGCGTAGGTGCCGTTGGCATCGAAATGCTTCGCGTCCTTAAATCACGCAAATTTCCTGTTGGCCAGCTCAAAGTCTTTGGCCGCAGCCGTCGAGCTATTGATGTTGATGGACAAAGTTATCAAGTTGACGAACTTAATTCTGATTCGTTTAAAGGAATTGATATCGCCTTATTTGCTGGAACTGAAGGAGAGCAAGGGGCCGCCGTCACTTATGCTAAAGATGCGGTCAAAGCCGGTGCGGTTGTGATTGATAATGGTGCTGATTTTCGTATGGACAAAAATGTTCCCTTGGTTGTGCCTGAGGTTAACCCAGGGGATGTTAAAAAGCACAAAGGAATTATAGCGAATCCAAATTGCTCAACCATTCAAATGGTTGTAGCCCTTGGACCCATCCAGAAAAAAGCTGGACTTAAAAGAATCATCGCGGCGACATATCAAGCGGTTTCTGGTGGTGGCAGTAAAGCCATTGCCCAAACCGACGGTGAATTTAAAGCCTGGGCAAATAATGAACCGTACACCGGTGAAAAAGTTATGGCCCAATCAATTGCCTTTAATATTTTTCCACAGATCGGTTCTTTTAGTGATAACGATTTTACAACCGAAGAATGGAAGATGGTTAAAGAAACTCACAAGATTATGCACGATCCTAAAATCCAGATCTCGTGCACAACTGTTCGTGTGCCCGTGCGCAATGTCCACAGCGAAGCAGTTTATATTGAAACCAAAAAACCGATTAGTGCTGACGCCGTGCGTGCGCTTCTTAAAAAATCTAAAGGTATCGTCGTAATGGATGATCCAAAAAATAAAATTTATCCAATGCCTAAAGATATCTCCGGCCGTGATGAAGTTTTTGTTGGTCGCATCCGCAAAGATCCTGCGGTTAAAACGGGAATGTGGCTTTGGATCGTTGCTGACAATCTTCGTAAAGGCGCTGCGACCAATGCCGTTCAAATTGCTGAAGAATTAATTAAATCGTGACCCGCAACATTAAACTCACCATCGAGTACGATGGCAGTAACTTTGCCGGCTGGCAAATTCAAGCCAAAGGCTTTCGTACCGTTCAAGATGAAATCACTAAAGTTTTAAGAAAAATTTTTAAGACAAAAATTAATCTTCTAGGCTCCGGTCGGACGGATTCCGGTGTTCACGCCCTCGGACAGGTTGCTCACTTTAAAACAGAATCAACCATGCCGGTTGATACGATCAAGCGCGCTTTAAATGGGAATTTACCTGATGAGATATCGATTTTAAAAGCGGAGGAGGTTCCACTAAAATTTCATGCTCAGTTTAGCGCCAAAGAAAAAACTTATCGCTATACAATCCTCAACCGTGACGGCCGATGTTCGCTGCAGCGAAAATTCTGCTTACTCTATCCGTATAAATTAAACTTACCTTTAATGAGACAAGAAGCGAAAGCCCTTGTTGGTCGACACGATTTTAAATCTTTCCAAGCCAAAGATCTTTCGAAGAAAAAATTCATGAGAACGGTACGCACAATCAAAAAACTTTCGATTCAAAAAAAGGGTGACTACATCTATATAGACGTAACCGCGAATGGGTTTTTATACAAAATGGTTCGCAATATTGTCGGAACACTACTAGAAATTGGCTGCGAAAAACTTCCCAAAGGCAGTATCAAAAAAATCCTCTCTAAAAAAAATCGTATGTACGCCGGCTATACCGCTAAGCCGTGGGGGCTAACACTTCTAGAGGTAAAATACTAGGGAGGGTTTGTCCTATTATGTCGCGTTGACAATAATGTAACTTATGCTATTTTCATTTAGTTAATAATATATAGATTCTAAAAAAATCAAAGGGGAATGGATAAATGAATATTAAAAAATTTTCTGTTTTAACATTTTTAGTCGGAATTTTCTGTTTTCTTTCCCTAACAAAAACAGCTCACGCCACATTAGTCTGGGATTTTAATTTCGTACAAGATTCTTTTATTGTGGGTCCGAACGATTCTATTGATCTTTTTGCCGTACTCCATAATGATTCAACCGCTGGTGAAACCATTGCCTATCTTCCCATAAATACAGCCGATTGGTCTCCTGCACTTGTTGATGCCAATAATGTTACTCATTATGGATTTGGTTTTGCCCCTAACTTCTTCACTCAATTCAATCAATTTATCAATCCCGGCGAAACTTTTAATTTTCATTTTGGAACTTATACACCTCTTGGTGGTGGCCCCGTTCCTGAAGGACGCTATACCGCCTTTCCAGAAAATATGGATTTAGTTCCTCGGGGAGGAGGGTTCACAAGTCATTCCTCACTACGCACTGTAACTTGGTGCGTTGACAATGATGGAGTAAATCCTTGTCCTACAGAAGTGCCAAGTAACCCAGTTCCTGAGCCAGCCAGTATGTTGCTTTTTGGCAGCGGCGCTTTTGGCGCGTTACTTCGCAGACGATTCTCTCATCGATAATTTCCCAGGAAAAATCTGTTGACAGAACAGAACGAAATGATATACTTCAATCTCATTCTGGCAAATAAATTTTAATTTTAAGGACGAGTAAATCCAATGGAACAAAAATCATACATAGCTAAAGCAGGCACTTTCGAAAAGAAATATTATTTGATCGATGCAAAAGATAAAGTTTTAGGTCGTGTCGCCGCTAAAGCAGCAACGATTTTGCGTGGTAAACACAAAAAAATTTATACGCCCAACGTTGATACCGGAGATTATGTCATTATCATTAATGCTGACAAAATTCGAGTTACCGGCCGCAAGTTGGAAGACAAAGAATATCAATACTTTACTGGATATCCAAGTGGTCGACGCGTTATTCCTCTAGGGGAACTAATGAAGAAGAAGCCCACGCAAGCGATGTTACTTGCAGTGACCCGCATGATTCCAAACGGTCCATTAGGATATAAGATCCGTACAAACGTACGTATTTATGCTGGTGATAAACATCCTCATAAAGCACAGAAACCGATCCCATTAGCTGTTTAATTCTTAAGGAGAATATCAAGAGATGGTAGAAGTCGTAAAATATGGAGCAACAGGCCGCCGAAAAAGTTCAATCGCTCGCGTGAATTTAACGCCAGGGACTGGAAATATTAAAGTCAACAAACGTACTTTCGAAAATTATTTTGTGCGAGAAACTGATCGCATCACTATTTTAGAACCACTAAAATTAACCAACACCATGGGCAAATTTGATTTAGAAGCCAAAGTTACCGGTGGCGGTTCAACTGGACAAGCGGGTGCTGTGCGTTTAGCCCTTTCCCGGGCTTTATCTTTATGTGATCCTGCCAATAGAGGGGTGCTAAGAAAAACAACTCTGTTAAGCCGGGATTCAAGAATGAAGGAAAGAAAGAAACCGGGTATGAAGGGAGCACGTAAGAAGTTCCAGTGGGTTAAGCGTTAATCTGAATTAAAATTTTCATCAAAAAAACCTATCTCCCTCATAGCTGAGCTGACGAGATAGGTTTTTTTATTTCCCTTTTAGCGTACTTAATGCCTTCGGAGAATGAATATTTTCCGTGAATAAAGTTGTTGAGAACAGATTCATTTTAATATAAACTATCGTTTCATTAGCTTAAATATTTTTCTACAAAAAGGTTACAAAATGATGAACGTTGGGATTGTTGGAATCAGTGGTTATTCAGGCTGCACACTTTTAGAGCTCTTACTTAAACATAAAGATGTGCGTGTCACTTATGTTAGTGCCAATAACACCAAAGGAGCTGTCAGTGAGATCTGGCCGCACTTACTTGGAGAAACAGAACTCCACTGCGAACCATTTGATCTAACCAAAATCGCAGACAATGTAGAACTATTATTTCTAGCTGTTCCGCATACCGTTTCCATGCAAATTGCCCCAAAACTTTTGGAAGCTAAAAAACGTGTCATTGATTTAAGCGGTGACTATCGACTAAAAAATACCGAAGACTACGAAAAATGGTATGGGACCAAACATCTTGATGATAAAAATTTAAACAAAGCTGTCTACGGATTGCCTGAACTTTTCCGAGAAGATATTAAGAAAGCGAACTTAATTACAAATCCTGGATGTTATCCAACATCTGCGATTCTGGGGTTAGCGCCTCTACTAGCAACACACGGGAAAGAGGTTCAATCAATTATTATTGATGCCAAGAGCGGCGTTAGCGGCGCGGGACGAAAAGCAACATTACCGTTTAGCTTTGGCGAGGTTAATGAAAATTTTAAGGCGTATAAAGTGCTTAATCATCAGCATGCGCCAGAGATTGATCTTTATTTATCTAAAATTACCGACAAACCTGTAAGTGTCAATTTTGTCCCGCATTTATTACCGATTAATCGAGGGATATTATCGACTATCTATGTGCAATTAAATGAAAAAATATCGTTAGAGGAAATGCACAAGGTATATAAAAACTTCTATAAGACAGAACCGTTTGTTCGACTTTTACCACTTGGGTCACAACCAGAATTAAAAAATGTCGCGCGAACAAACTACTGTGATATTGCGCTGGCCACGAACCCAAATCAAAATCTTTTAGTAATTACTTCGGCCATTGATAATTTAGTCAAAGGCGCGTCGGGCCAAGCCATTCAAAATATGAATATTATGTATGGATTCAAAGAAACGGAGAGTCTCTTGTGAAACTAATTAGCGGTGGCGTTACAAAAGCAAAAGGGTTTAAAGCCAATGGTTTCTGGTGCGGTATTAAAAAATCTGGCAAACCGGATCTTGCGCTTATTACAAGCGAAGTCACAGCTCATTGCGCAGCCGTGTTTACAAAAAGTTCAGTTAAGGCGGCGCCACTGATCGTCACACAAAAGCATACGAAAAATAATCAGGCCCAAGCCATCGTCGTTAATAGCGGTAACGCCAATTGCTTTACCGGCAGCTTTGGTTTGATGTATGCCGAGAAAACCACCGAACTTTTTGGGAAATTGTTAGGAATTCCCAAAGGAGATGTTTTAGTGGCTTCAACTGGCATTATTGGAAAACCTTTGCCCTACAATAAAATTGAATCTTCATCAGAAAAACTTATTAAAGGTTTAAGCGCAACAGGCGCAGCCAAGGCCGCGAAAGCAATCTTAACGACGGACTTAGCTTCAAAAGAAATCACAACGCAAATTAAAATCGGTGGCAAGGTTGTTACAATCGGCGCCTGCGCCAAAGGTTCTGGAATGACGGCACCAAATATGGCAACAATGCTCGCGTTTATCACAACGGACGCGGCGATCAGTAAGCCGATGCTTAAATTAGCGCTTAAGGAGGCGGTTGATCAATCGTTTAACTGCATCAGTGTCGATGGTTGCATGAGCACCAATGATATGGTGATTATATTAGCCAATGGCCTGGCGAAAAATAAAATGATTAGCGCCAGGGGAAAAGATTTTGACACATTTTATAAAGCGTTAAGCTTTGTTTGTCTAGAATTGGCTAAAAAAATTGTTTTGGACGGCGAGGGCGCAACAAAATTTATTGAGATTCATGTAACGGGAACGGAAAGTGCCACGCAGGCGCGAACAGTTGGGCTTGCGATTGCTAATTCAAATCTTGTTAAAACAGCGGCCTTTGGTAGTGATCCAAACTGGGGGCGAGTGGCCGCCGCGGTTGGGTCTCTTGGCATTGCAAAAATTACCGAGCAGAATTTAAAAATTACATTTAGCTCATTTAAAGAAAAGAAGATTGATATCAATGTTGATCTAAATCTTGGCAAAGCTAAAGCCACCATTTACACATCAGACTTGTCGTATGAATATGTACGCATTAATGGAGAATATAATTAATGGATGAAATTATCAGCAAAGCTAACATTTTAATTGAAGCAATTCCGTACATTCATGCGTTTAGGCGAAAACTTTTTGTCATTAAATATGGCGGAAGCATCCTTGATAACGAAGTCATCCGCAAAAACGTTTTAGAAGATATTGTTTTTTTAAGTTACGTTGGTATACGAACAATTTTAGTGCACGGTGGGGGACCGCATATCAGCAGTCGTCTTAAAGAATCGGGCCTCAAGTCAGAATTCCATGAAGGAATTCGTGTGACCGATAAACAAACACTGCAAATCGTTCAAGAAGAACTCGATAAACTAAATAAAATCATCGTCAAAGAAATTCGTGATCTTAAAGGCGATGTGACGGGTTTACGCGGCGAAGAAAATATTATCCGCGTAGAAAAAAAGAAGGCAACAAAAGATTTAGGATTTGTTGGATCGATCACCGACATTAATAAAGAAACATTAGAATCTCATTTAAAACGCGGCAACATCACGGTCATTTCACCGATGGGAATTAAAGACAAACAACTTTACAACATCAATGCCGATGAAGTGGCCAGCGCGATCGCGTATCAAATGGATGCGGAAAAATTAGTACTACTGACAAACGTTCAAGGAGTTATGCGAAACCCAGAAGATCCCAGTTCACTGATATCAACATTAACAATGGCTGAAGTCGAAAATCTTATTAAGCTCAACGTCATTCAAAGCGGCATGATTCCAAAAGTCAGCGCCTGCACCGATGCACTTAAAGCGGGAGTTAAAAAGACTCACATTGTCGACGCACGAATTCAACACGCACTTCTACTAGAATTTTTTACCGACCAAGGGATCGGGACGCAAATATTGAAGGGATGAAAAAACAAGAGATCTTTGACAACTATCAGGAATATATTTTATCGACCTATACGCGTGTGCCTGCGATTTTTGTTAAAGGCAAGGGCATGGATTTGTATGACATCTCGGGTAAAAAATATTTAGACTTTTTTCCTGGCTGGGGTGTTAACAATGTCGGGCATTGTCATCCGAAAGTAATGGCCGCGGTACGCGATCAAATCGGAACACTTATTCACATTCCAAACAATTTCTACCATCCACATCAAGCGAAGCTCGCTAAAGAAATTGTGCGCTGGTCATTCCCCTCAAAAGTATTTTTTTGTAATAGCGGGGCGGAAGCGAATGAAGCGGCGATCAAATTTGCGCGGGCGTACGGCAAGGGAAGTCGATTTGAAATTATCACAACAGAAAAATCATTTCATGGACGGACACTGGCAGCGATTGCGGCAACCGGACAACCCAAATATCAAGAAGGATTTGCGCCGCTTCCCCAAGGATTTAAGTGTGTTCCCTTTAATGATATTGCTGCGCTAAAAAATGCCATCAACGACAAAACAATTGCAATCATGATTGAGTTAATCCAGGGAGAAGGCGGCATTAATATCGCGAGTAAAGAGTATATTCAAACGATCCGTAAAATCTGCGATGAAAGAAATATTCTTTTGATTCTAGATGAAGTTCAAACGGGAATCGGACGAACTGGCGAGATGTTTGGATTTAAACATTACGGAATTAAACCCGATTTAATGACGCTCGCCAAAGCGCTTGGCGGCGGATTACCGATTGGCGCACTCGTCGTAAAAAAAGAAATCGCCGATACGTTTAAACCCGGCATGCATGCCTCAACCTTTGGCGGAAGCCCGTTGGTATGCAAAGCTTCCTTAGGTGTCTTTAAAGCGATCACCAGCGATCATATGTTACGTAACACAAAAACAATGGGACAATATTTACTCGATCAATTAAAGATGCTCAAAGAAAAATTTGTTTGTATCAAAGAAGTTCGCGGGCTGGGACTAATGATTGGCATTGAATTAAATATCGAAGGCAAGGCGATTTTCGATGAGTGTTTTGCCCAAGGTTTAATTATAAATTGTACACAAGGCAATGTTCTGCGCATTATGCCGGCTTTAAATGTCACTAAAAAACAAATCAACAAAGCAATCTATATTCTCGAGAATGCTTTTAAAAAGGCGGTTAGCGCATCATGAAACGTGATTTTATTAGTTTAAAAGATTATTCACAGGCCGAAATCCTGAAGCTACTAGATTTAGCCGGCAAACTTAAGAATAAAAAATTAAAAAGCAATATCCTCAAAGGAAAAACAGTTGGCTTAATTTTTCAAAAGCCGTCGAACCGCACGCGGGTTTCATTTGAAGTCGGGGTAAGTGAATTAGGTGGGAGCTGTATTTATCTGGGGCCAGAAGAAATTAATCTTGGCGTTCGTGAAACGACATCGGACATTGCTCAAACATTGTCACGATATCTGGGGGCGATCGTTGCCCGAACATTTGCGCACCAAGATGTTTTAGATTTGGCGCGGTACTCAACTATTTCAGTCATCAACGGATTATCTGATCTTTTTCATCCTTGTCAGGCGCTGGCCGACATTCTTTCGATCAAAGAAAAGTTTGGCACATTAAAGGGCCTCAAGTTAGCTTACGTCGGCGACGGCAACAATGTTTGCCATTCGCTGATGATTGCGGCAAGTAAAGTTGGATTGCATATGAAGGTGGCAACGCCTAAAGGTTATGAACCGATGAAAGAAATTCAAACCTTAGCGCAGAGTTTTGCCAAGCAATCAGGGTCGAGGATTTCGGTTAATAATTCAGCGGAAGCGGCCGTGCACAATGCGAATGTGATCTATTCCGACACGTGGGTTAGTATGGGACAAGAAGAAGAGACCAATAAAAGACTAAATGACTTTAAAGGTTTTCAAATCAATGCGAGTTTAGTGAAGGCGGCCAGCAAAGATTACATTTTTATGCACTGTCTGCCAGCGCATCGTGGGCAAGAAGTCACGGAAGAAATCATTGACGGTAAACATTCGATTATTTTTGATCAGGCGGAAAATCGATTGCATACACAAAAAGCGATACTGATGTTTTTATTTAAGAAATAACGCTGGTTACAAGGTCTCACGTCACAAAGTCACAATTAATCGATAGTAAACAACTTGTGACCTTGTGTCCTGTGACTAGGTTAAAAGGAGATATCCCAATGAAAAAAATTATTCTAGCCTACTCAGGTGGACTTGATACTTCCTGCGCGATTCCATGGCTTAAAGATAAAGGATATGACGTCATCGCTTTTTTGGCGGATGTTGGGCAAGGAGAAAATTTTGAAATCATTAAAGCCCGTGCACTAAAAACCGGGGCGTCGAAAGTTTATATCTTGGACTTAAAAAAAGAATTTGTGGATGATTATGTTTTTCCGGCGATCAAGGCCAACGCTGTTTATGAAGGAAAATATTTTTTAGCGACCGCTTTATCGCGACCGCTTATTGCTAAACATCAAGTGCTTGTTGCGCATAAAGAAAAGGCGCAAGCGATCGCCCACGGCTGCACAGGAAAAGGTAATGATCAGGTACGTTTTGAAGTGACCGCGCGCCTGCTTGATCCAAAATTAGAAATTATCGCGCCTTTACGCATCTGGGAATTTAAAACGCGCGATGAAGAGATTGATTATTTAAAATCGCACGGCATTACGATGGAAGTCACCAAAAAAAGTCCGTACAGTGTTGATATCAATTTA
>JAHFGL010000022.1 GCA_023247445.1 Candidatus Omnitrophota bacterium
TGTTGTTTTTAATTTTGCTGGCATCGCTGACATCGATTTCGCCCGCCATAATCCTTATGAAACGCTTCATACCAATTACGTCGGAAATCTAAATATTTTAAATGCCTGTGTGGCGAATAAAGTTAAACGATATCTATTTGCTAGCACACTATATGTTTATAGTTCGCTGGGATCTTTCTATCGAGCCAGTAAACAATCTTGTGAGCTCACTATCGAAGCCTTTGCCGAAAAATTAGATTTTAAATATACAATTTTACGCTACGGCTCTTTGTATGGCCCGCGTGCTCATCAAACAAATTGGATCTCAAAAATCCTTCATCAGGCTTTGCGTGAGAAAAAGATTACGCGTTGCGGTGATGGAGATGAGATTCGCGAATATATTCATGTTACCGATGCCGCTCGATTAAGTGTCAAAGCCATCGGTAAAGAATTTGAAAATGAGTATGTGATCATTAGTGGTAACCAATCGATTCGCATCAAAGATTTAATGGTGATGATTAAAGAGATGTTTAATAATACCGTTAACCTGGAATTCTCCGAGAGCACCAACGACACACATTATGAAATTACGCCGTATAATTTTCGACCAAAACTCGCGAAGAAGATCGATGATTCTAGCCACATTGATTTAGGTCAAGGGGTCTTAGATCTTATTTACAGTATTGCCCAAGAGAATCACAACTTAGATTCTGATTTGCGTCAAATTTTAAAGTCTCCTCAATGAGTGCTATTTCCCAAAAAGTATCAGTTCCCATCACGTGATTTTTTATCGTTTAAAAAATGATTTTACTTTCCTGTATACCTAGTTTCTTCTTAAAGTTATTCCTTCAGAAACAACCTATTAAAAAATGGATTTATTTGGGTAAGGATAACACTGTTTCGCTCAAATTTAGATCCGTTCTGCCCAAGGATGCCATAGAACTCGAGTATGCCAAAAAGCTTTATACGGTAAGCCAGCAAATGCGCGGTGATTTTATCGGCTGGATTGATGACACTTCCTTCGCTGGAAAAATCCAGAAAGAATGGATTTTCTCCGTGCCGGCAGTTAAAAATACATTTATTAGCGATCTTTTTCTAAATATTTGTTATTTTTTTGTTCTAGAAGGATTAAGAAAAGAAGACCCTGATATTGATTTAATTATTGTTGATTCATCGGCCCTTGCGCTAAGCGTCAAAGAAGCTTTTTCCTATGATTTTTTTATACTGAACAATTTCTTTATTGTCTTTGAGAAGGGACGTGTGTTTTTAAAATCTATTTTAAGATTTGTTCGACATGTTTTTTCTTTCTTGCGACGTTTTTGGGCGGTTAAGATTGTTCTAAGTTCAAGGGCGCGACAGTTATTGCATGGTAAAAATAGGATTGTTTTAATAAGAAATTATATTACCGATCACTTTCTCACGACGTATCAAGACACCTTAGATAAACGTTATTTCCCAAAACTATATTCTTATTTAGAGAAAGAGGGAGCGACTGCTGTATTTCTTCCCATTCCAGTTCAAATTAAAAACTATAAAACGCTTTTAAGCAAAGTTAAAGAGAGTAAGGAAAATATAGTTTTCTTTGAAGAATTTTTAAAACTAAAAGATTATCTTTATACCTTTTTAACTCCTTTAAGAGCGCTTCGTTATCGTATTCGTCCACCGCTACTTCACAATTTCAATTTAAGCCGGCTTATCAAAGAAGAATATTACGCCAATCTAACACAGTTTAGTTTTTTGTATGCCATTCTATTGTCATGCTTTGGAAAGCGTGTCAAAGAACGTGACTTGCGTTTAAGTGGGCTGGTTAATTGGTGTGAGTTTCAATCTTTTGAACGAGGGCTAATGTTTGGGATAAAACAAGTTTTCCCTCAAGCGCAAATAATCGGGAGCCAACCTTTTTTAATATCTCCTAACCATTTGTCCATTATCCCCAGCCGGCAAGAGAAACTATTTAATTTAGTTCCTGACAAAATGCTTGTGTTGGGACCATTGGGCAAGGATGCCGCTCGCGAGTTTATTAAGGATTTTCCTGTTGAGTATACACCGCTATTTCGATATCAATCGGTCTTTAAATCATTATCGACCATTGGGGTGGGTAAAGATTTGTTGGTTGTTTTGGGATATGCTTTGTCTAATACGGTTTATACATTGAGAATTTTACTCGCGATGGAAGATCAGTTAAAGAGTTTTCCAAAGGTGCGGTTAAAATTACATCCTGTCGCGAGTTTTAATCAAGAGCGTCTTAAGAAAGAGTTGGGGATAGATGATTTTCCATCCAATTTTGAGTTTGTTACTGGTCCTTATGAAGATTATTTGGCGAGCACATCCATTGCGATTTGCGGGGCAACGGGAACCTCGGTTGAGCTGGTTGTTAAGTCGATTCCAGTTGTTTTGATCTCGGAAACAAACGTATTAACCATGAATTATTTAGCTTATAAGGTTGATCCCGATTTGTGGCAATTATGTTTTAATGCTAAAGAGGCAAGCGGGGCTATTAAACATTTCTTGAAGTTAAGAAAAGAAAATCCCCAACATATTCAAGATAAGGCCTTCGAACTACGTAAGTTATATTTCGCCCAGCCCAATGATCAATATTGGCAGAATTATTTAACCAAAGATTCAATTTCGAAGTAATTAAATCTTGCATTAAAAAGAGAAATAAGTAATATATAGCTATTCTAAATTCCTAATAATTCTAACGAGAAAAATGATTTGAAAAAGTACCTTAAACAACTAAAAAAGAAGCTTACCGGTGTTGGAAACCTTTCTAATACCGAATATAACAAGAATTTATGGGATCGTTATGCCAAGAGATGGAATAGGAATTCTATTCCCTTTGAAGATGCCAAATTAGTCCGTGAGAACGACCTGTTTTTAGGGGATGAATGGGGTAATAGAGAAGACGTTGAGTGGGTTGTGGAAAATTATATCAAGCCATTTATTACAAAACAAAGTGTTGTGGCTGAAATTGGAACTGGTGGCGGGCGGGTGGCGAGTAAAGTTGCGCCTTTGACAAAAGAATTCTTCTGTTTCGATATATCGCAGGAAATGCTTAAAAAAGCAAAGCTTGTTTTAAATCATTATCCACACACACATTATGTCTTATTAAAAAATGCCGTTTTTCCTAAGGAATTTAACAATCGATTTGATTTCGTTTACTCCTTTGATGTTTTTGTCCACCTGGATCTTCATACGATTTGGGCGTATATGCAAGAATTTGCCCGTATCCTTAAAAAAGGCGGCCGGGTATTTATTCATACAACGAATCTAAAAGCCCCGGATGGTTGGAAGCGATTCTCATCTCAAGATGAGTACAAGGTGGAAGGACATTATTTTATTGTTCCTGAAGTCATCGACGTTTTAGCACACAGAAGCGGGCTTAAAATTATTAAAAGATCTGAAATTGACCCCAAGAATTTTTATTTAAATAGAGACTATTTAGTTGTTTTAGAAAAGTAACATCATGCCTAAAGTTAGTGTTGTCATGACCGTTTACAATAGCCAAAAGTATCTTAAAGAAGCTATTGAAAGTATTTTAAATCAGACATTTAGAGATTTTGAATTTATTATTGTTGATGATGCTAGCACGGATCAAGCCGCTGAGATTATTCGTTCCTACAAAGATCAAAGGATCATCCTATTAACTAATTCTCGAAATTTAGGCCAGACAAAATCTTTAAATATTGGCATCCGTCGGGCTCAAGGCCAATATATTGCGCGGATGGATGCGGATGATATTTGTGAGTTAACGAGGCTACAGTTGCAGGTTGAATATTTAGAGGCGCATAAAGATATTGCCTTAGTTGGCAGCTGGGCTTTGCGTATTGATGAAGAAGGCAAGCAGGGCACACTTTTTAAAACGCCTACTGATCCACTAATGATTAAATGTTATCTAGCCGGTTCAGGAGAATTATCCTATTGGTGTATTATTCATCCTACGGTAATGTTACATCGAACAATTTTTGAGGAAGTTGGTTTTTATAACGAAGAAAAAGGCGATATCCAAGGATATCCTCAGGATTATGAATTTTGGGGAAAAGTATTTACTAAATTTAAAATAGCTAATCTTGATAAAGCGCTTTTGCGTTATCGAATCCTTAAAACCTCTGATTCAAGAAAATATGCCATAAAGCAGCTAGATTATCGTTTTGAAATTACTTCAAAGAAGGTTCAGTCTTTCGTTCCTGATTTTAAAGAAGAACAAATAAATTCGCTTTCTAATATGTTAGAATTCAGACCTCAATCTTCCTCCATAAAAGGGAAAGCAGTTCTTAATCTTTTTGACCATTATTTTGATCAAGTGCTCAAAGAAGAAAAGGACCACCCCAACGCCCAAAATATCAAAAGAAAATTAAAGTTTTATTATTTGCCGCAATTATACTTAACTAATAAATTATTAGCGATTAAAGAGTATTTTAAAAACATTTTTTTTCATCCATTATCCTTTTTTGATATCAAATTTTATCGCAAGATCTTTAAAGCATTTTCTATTAACGATCAATTATCTAAAAGTGGTTTTGTTTTTCAAGGAGCATAAATGGAAAGCCAGGCAAATCGACAAGGATCTATATTGAAAAATATTGGATTCTTTCTTGTTGGAACAGTCTCGTTAATTTACGCATTTTGCGGGAGAGTCTTTGCTCAACAACATATCAATCTTCCCTTTCTTGACTTTCCCATCTTTCCTGGAGAAATTCTTTTGTTTGTTTGTCTTGTGTTGTTTGTTTTGTATTGGAAAGTTGAAAAACGAACCTTTAAAAAATGGCATTATTTTGTTTTTCTATATTTCGGATGGCTTATTTTAAAAGCTATTCATGGATATGTTACCCACGGACCATTAGCCTTTCGTAACGCCGCGCTTTTTTATTATCCACTTTTTGCTGTGATAACATTTTATTTCTTCGACCGTAAACTTTTTACTCAAAAGACCATTTTGTGGCTGCTTATTGTGATGGCATTAGGGCTTAAATTTTCTTACCTGTTTAGCTATCACCAATATTCATTTTTTGTTTTGTTTGCTTTTTTGGCTTTGAATCTTTCCAACAGATGGCTAAAAATTGCATTTATTGTGATGTTACTTGCGTGGTTCCCTTTTATGGACTTTTTTATTGGGGCCCGTTCGCTAAGTTTAGCTTTCTTTGGAGCATTTGTTTTCTTGGGATATGGACTATTTGTTGTTTTTATTAAGAATACAAAATTTGCTAAACCAAGTATCATTGCCTTTATCGTTATCTTAATGTTATTTGCTTATATAAACCGAGAACGAACAGTGACATTGTTTAAGGTAAGAGGGCTTATTGAACTTTACAAAGTAAAAGAAGAAGAATTAAGCAAGATTAAATATGTTCCCAAAGTTCTAGAGCCAAAGCTTTATAGTGTGGATGTCAAAGGAGTTTCGGAGAGTGATGTCACAATTGCTGCGGATAGAGCTATCGAAAATATTACAGTTAAAGCAGCGCCCCCACCTAGCCCTGAAACAGAAGTAAGTAAGAAATCGGAAATGCTTCAAAAGCCTGTTGATGCCCCCCCACCAATGCAAGAAGTTGTCGCGGTTAAAAAAGAAGAGACCCCGAAGCAGGAAGAAATAGTGCCAAAGAAAGAAAATGTCATAATTCCGCTGGAAGATAAGTCAACGTATAAAGCCCCTACGGTAAAAATAGAATCTAAAAAAAGTGTGACGGAAACAATTCAGGTAAATACAAAAATAGAAAAACAGCCTAATAAGACTCTACCTGAGGAAACAAAAAAAGTTTTTAAAAGTCAGGAGGAAAAGTCGCCCCTTCCAAATATAGCCCCGGAAGTTGTCAAAATAAATGATCCAACTTTTATTGAGATTGTTCAAACGACAGCTAAAAAATATTATGAAATAGCTAAAACCAGAGTTAATGAAATTATTGAAAAACATGAAAAGACGGTAGGCGATGAAAAAGAAGTTGTCGATCAAAGATTCAATCTTGCAACCCAAGATGGGCATGTGATGGTTGATGAGATTATGAAAAATGTTGAGTTAGAGATTAGGGCTGCTCTTAATCAAGATTATCTAGAAAGACATCAAAATGATAGAATAGCTTTAAATGATAAAGAATACTATTTAAAAGAAGATCTTGAGCCATTGATAAAAGCAACACTCCCTGAGATTAAAAGCAGTATGACCAGTTTTATTTTTTTAACCATTAATGTTTATTTTGGCTCTAATGTTACGGTTAGATCTAAAGATTTAGAATATGGGAATTTAATTTTTCGTCTCTATATCTGGCACGATATGCTAGAGGATATGATTAAGGATAACGCATGGTTGGGTATAAATTTTGGTAAACCTCAACGATCCAAACGACTTGAAATGTTGTTATGGGCTGTCGGGGAATGGCAACGGGATGGATGGATTACCCCGCATAATTCTTTTTTTCACGTCATTTACCGTGCAGGGATTGTTGGATTTGTTCTTGTTGGATTGTTTTTCTGGCTTTTTATTCGAACGGTACGGAAGATTCTTAGAGTTAAATCATTAACAGGGATCGTTCTTGTAAGTTTACTTATCTACTGGATCATCATCGCCTGTTTTCTCGTCATCCTGGAACTGCCTTACAATGCAATTCCTTTTTGGAGTTTGTTTGGTATAACCTTGGCCTATGCTAAGGGGTTAGATGATACAAGACGAAAAGCAGTTTAAAACAATACATTTAAGGAGAGGATAACTATGTCAAAAGTATCAATCTTAAAAGAGTTCTGGGAGTTCTTAAGGGTAAGAAAAACTTACTGGTTAGCTCCTATTGTGGTCATATTAGTATTACTGAGCATAATCATCATCTTTGCTGAAAGTTCAGCAGTTGCCCCTTTTATTTACACCCTTTTTTAAATCAACCTAGTCGTTTCATTGGTTTTATTTTATGAAATTATTTTTACGGAATTTGCTGCTTTTCTTTCTTTCATCATTGGCTACCTTAGCTTTGTTTGAAACAGGATTCCAAATCGCAAATTTTCCAAAAACAGAAGGGTTGACGGAAATTTGGATGGTTCCTCATCGCCTATATCATCATTTTCATAAACCCAATATCAGCTTTTTCAATGAGGTTGATGAAGAAAAAGTAACACGAAAGCAAAAGGTGGTTTTTAATGCTGATGGATTGAGGGATCGGCCAACCACCGAGGGCTTGCCAAAAATTCTATTTATTGGGGATTCTTTTGTTCAAGGGAGCCAAGTGGATGTGGATGAGTTGTTTGGTAATAAAGTTGAAGACAAATTAAAGAATATTGATGTCATTAATGTTGGTTGTTCCAGTTGGTCGTCCATTTTGTACTATAACTGGTTGAAAGAGAATTTATCGAAGGTCAAAGATCTTAAATCTGTTTATTTGTTCTTCTTTTCCAATGATCCGAATGATACCTTGAAGTATTGGAAGAAGGCTGATGAGCCAAAAGATTTGGAACACATCACATTTACAGGCTATGTTGATAAGAATGATTTAGATGACACGTCTTTTCGATTTTGGTTATATAAACATTCTAAGATATATTTTCTTATTTATCGAGCCAAGGAAAGAATTAAGGAAAGGATAAATAAATTTAGAAATGTAAATTCTGTCAACGAATCGGATACCTTTCTCAATTTTTTCCGGGGGTTTGCTACTTTAGAACAAAAAGAGGCGGTCGCATTGGACAACGCTTATTTAGTGAAAATTAGTCAATTGTTAGCAAGGAATCAAATTAAATTTAGTGTTGTTTATATCCCCATCGCTCAGCAAATTGGATTAGATGAAAATGAAATTGGATCTCAATATTATGGTGAGGAATTAAAAGAAGTTATTTCCCGCTCGACTATTTTTCAAGATAATCTAAAGACGTTGGCGAGTGAAAATAGCTTTGATTTTATTGATTTAACACCGTCTTTACGAAATTATAAGAAAGAACATCCCCAGCCGCATTTATACAACAATCGTGATGCCCATTTTAATGCTGTTGGGCATCAGGCGGTCGCTGAAGTCATGGCCAATTATATAAAATAGTAAAGCGATATGAACAACGTTAAGCCGATATATATTTTAGGAATTTCCGCCTTTTACCACGACAGCGCCGCTTGCCTTGTTAAAGATGGCGAGATTATTGCCGCAGCCCAAGAGGAACGTTTTACACGCAAGAAACACGACGATTCTTTTCCCACCCAAGCTGTTGCCTATTGTTTAAAAGAAGCGAACATTACCGTGAAGGATTTAACTTATGTTGGATTTTACGATAAGCCGTTCATTAAACTTGAAAGACTTTTAATCACGTATTTAACCTATGCCCCGTTTGGCTTGTTATCATTTTTAAAGGCCATTCCCATATGGCTTAAGAAAAAGATTTTTCTTAAAGAGCTTATTCAAAAAGAATTAGAATTTGAAGGCGAAATCATTTTTCCCGAGCACCATGAATCGCATGCCGCCTCAGCCTTTTTTCCATCACCGTTTAAAGAAGCAGCAGTTCTAACGATCGATGGCGTAGGGGAGTGGACGACAACGAGTTTTGGCGTTGGTAAAGACAATCATATTGAATTGCAAGCCGAATTAAAATTCCCGCACTCCTTAGGTCTTTTATATTCAGCCTTCACCTATTACACAGGGTTCCGAGTTAATTCCGGAGAATATAAATTAATGGGATTAGCGCCTTACGGGGAACCTAAATATGTAGATATCATAAAAAAAGAATTAATTGATATCAAAGATGACGGCTCTTTTAAATTGAACATGAAGTATTTTGATTATTGCGTTGGATTAAAGATGACTAATCGTCATTTTGATAAACTCTTTGGTGCTCCGGCTAGAAAGCCAGAGACAAAAATTACGCAAAGAGATATGGATATCGCCCGCTCAATTCAAGAGGTCACCAACGAAATTATGATTAGGATGGCGAATCATCTTCATCAAGTTACGGGCCAGGAGAATTTATGTTTAGCTGGTGGGGTGGCCTTAAATTGCGTCGGTAATGGCCAGATTTTGAAGCAATCAAAATTTAAAAATATCTGGATTCAACCGGCGGCTGGTGATGCGGGTGGCGCGTTAGGTGTTGCGCTTTTAACCTGGTATCAATATCTAGATAAACCGCGGGTAACGAATGGTAAAACGGATCTACAGAGCAGTACGCTTTTAGGCCCAGGGTACAGTGATGAATATGTTGAGGATTATTTAAAGAAAAATAATTTACCCTTTTTAAAGATGAATGCCAAAGAGGCGCCCGCTAAGATCGCAGGTTTAATTAATAGTGAAAAGGTTATTGGGCTAGTGCAAGGTCGCATGGAATTTGGTCCACGTGCTTTAGGGGCCCGCAGTATTATTGGTGATGCCCGATCAGAGAAAATGCAATCGATCTTAAATTTAAAAATAAAATTTCGCGAATCCTTTCGGCCATTTGCGCCAAGTGTTATTCGTGAACATGTGAAAGATTTTTTTGATTTGGATTATGACAGTCCGTATATGCTTTTGGTGGCTCCAGTTAAAAATGATAAGTGTGTAACGAATGCGCAAAATCAGTTGTGGGGCATTGATAAATTAAAAGCTAAACGCTCGGTGATTCCAGCGATTACCCACGTAGATTATTCGGCGCGGATTCAAACCGTCACCAAAGAATCAAATACTTATTACTACGATATTATTAAAGCTTTTTATGATCTAACAGGATGTCCGGTGATTATTAATACTTCTTATAATATTCGCGGCGAACCGATTGTCTGCACGCCGGAGGATGCTTATCGATGTTTTATGTGCACGGATATGGATTATCTCGTGCTAGGGCATTTTCTATTAGAGAAAAATGCACAACCCAATAAAGATAAATACAAGAAAGCGGATATCACGCAAGTTTTGGATTGATTGTATTTGTCGTCATCCTGAGGAACAAAGTGACGAAGGATCTCAGAATTCTTAAGTGTTTTGAGATTCTTCGCTACGCTCAGAATGACGAATCGGAAACTTATGAATAATAAAGAAATAAAAAATTTGAGAGTTTTTGGATATGGATTGGCAATCATCCTGGCCTTTATTGGCACGCGCATGGGAATCAAGCATGGCTGGGATCTTGGGCCGATCATTCTTCTTAGCCTTTCTGTTTTTATGTTGATTCTAACTAGTGTTTCGCTTAAAGGGGTTGAGAAAATTTACAAACCCTGGATGAAGGTCGCGCACTTAATCGGAGGGACCATCACAGCGATCATGCTTTCGTTAATGTTTTATCTTATCTTTGGGACGGTCGGTCTTATTTTAAGATTTCTTAAAAAAGATCTTCTAGATCAAAGACTTGACCCGACGAAAACTTCCTATTGGATCAAAAAAGAATTATCTGCCGATAGAAAACGTTACACGCAGCAATTTTAATCATGAAGATTCTTCTCATCCACAACCTTTATCTGCAGCCAGGAGGAGAGGATGAGGTTGTTAAAACAGAAAAAAAGATGCTCGAGCAATTTGGGCATAAAGTTATTCTGTATGAGCGCTATAATAAAGAAATTGAAGCCTATAATGTCTTCCAAAAAATAAAATTTACGCTGACCGATATTTATTGGTCAAAAGTCTCCTACAAAGCCATCCGCAAGATAATTCAAAAAGAAAAACCCGACATTGCGCATATTCATAATACATTTTCGGTGATTAGCCCATCGGTATATCAGGCTTGTCATGATGAAAATATCCCGATTGTTCAGACGCTGCACAACTATCGCTTTTTGTGTCCAATTGCCATCTTTTATCGATCTGGAAAAGTTTGTACGGATTGTTTGAGCACCGGCCGAAAAGCAGCGGTGATTAATCGCTGTTGGAAAAATTCTTATTTTATGTCATTTGTTTTAAAAAGAATTATTGATAAGTTTTATGCGAAAGAGATCGTGACAAAGACCATTGATCACTTTATTGTCCTGAGTGAATTTAGTAAGAAGATGCATGTTCAAAATGGATTTGCGCAAGATAAACTAACGGTAAAACCAAACTTTCTAGATTTTGATCCAGGGATCTCAAGTGTGAATGGCGACTATGCTCTTTTTGTTGGCGGCCTGCAAGATTACAAAGGGATTAAAGTTTTGTTAGAAGCTTGGGGAAAGTTAAAGGGGCTGTTGAAACTTAAGATTATTGGCGATGGGCCTTTGCGGCAAGATGTTATCGCGGCAAGCAAGGAGACTAATATTGAGTTTTTAGGACAACGACCTTTAAGTGAAGTCATGGAGCACATGAAAAAATCTTTTTTCGTTGTTCTGCCTTCTCAATGTTTTGAAAATTTTCCGCGTGTCATCGTTGAAGCTTATGCCTGCGGCAAACCTGTTGTCGTTAGTGACATTGGTTCTTTAGGTGAATTGGTACAGAAAAAGGTCACAGGGTTACGATTTGATCCAAAAAGTTCAGATGATCTTGCCCAAAAGGTTCAGTGGATGATCGCCAATCCAAGTTTGGCCCAAGAAATGGGTCAAAATGCCCGAAAGGTTTATGAGGAAAAATATATAATGCAAGAAAACTATAGCGCCCTTCTAAAGATCTACGAGAAAACCATTGTTTCGTCCCGGAAAGTTCAAATTCCTTCCCAAAAATAAATTTACACCAATTTCGTGCTGTGATATAGTCTCATATAATTTACCTTTATAAATATATTTAATATTACTAATTTATGAGTAATACAGATTCCTCTGGGCAGAAAATCAATTGGATTGATGTATATTTCCTTCTTGTAACCTCAGCCTATTTCTTATGGCGAATCGTTATTTATCTAAAGAGGCTCAATTGAGCGTAAGTCACCTGCCGACTTTTATCCTTGCCATCGGTTATATTGTGTTTTGGTTGGAGCTGTATTTTTTGCCAAGTCAAAATGGCGTAACCTCGCCACTGGCCACAATTTTATTTTTGTTGGTTCTTATCTATATTGTTTCAAAAAATTTCGCGGGCATTTCTCAATCGTTAAAAAATTTTAAGGCTAATTTTGGCCAGGAATCGTTGATCACGCGAATCTTTTTGATTTGTGGCGCGGGATTGAGTTTGCTTATTGTTGGATGTGCTTTTTATGCCGCTGTTTTGCCGCCACATCTAATGCAAGAATACGATTCCTTAAATTATCATTTGACCATTCCTCGACAGCATTTGATCCTACATTCCTTCCAACATATCCCTTGGTCGCATGCGGATTTGTTTCCACTGCCTATTGATTTTGCTTTGGCGCCTTATTGGTTTGTCACACAACTGCCCAACAAATTTCCCCAATTTATTTTCTTTTTAGGCCTGATCTGTGTTTCGATTCGATTGGTCAAGCGCTTTAACCAAAATCATTTTTTGTCTTTGGGGCTAATGGCCTTTGCCATTTTTGGTTCGCATGGAATCGGAATTCAACTAGGAACGGCGATGTTAGATCTTGTTCTGGCATATTTATTTCTAGCGGCTTTGGATAGTTTTTTAAGCGGAGCTGTTGTCGTGGCGGCTATAGAATTTACTTTTTATTTCTGGGCCAAAGCGTTTGTGCCGATTCAAATCATCGTCATCTTTTTAGTTGTTACGTTTTTGATTTGGTTGTTAAAGAGATTTGGGTTTAATCGCATGGCATGGACATTTAATGATGTTATTAACTCAGAAGCTAAAGTGGTTTATCTAAAAAGAGTTAAACGATTCTTGAGTTTTTTTGTCTTGTTCAGTCTTTTTGTGGGAGGGCCATTTGTCACCAAGTCTTTATCAGTGGCCGGGACGCCGCTTTTTCCTTTTAGTCCAGGGTTGATTAAAATTAACAATCATATCGGCGATAACTCAAAGGCCTGGAATTCTTTGGTGGGCTCCGTTACTGAACACATGAAGGTCAAAGATTCCTATGGCTACGGCCGATCGGCGGTTGATTTTATGAAGCATTTTTGGCTATTGGCTGTGCCCGATAAGTCTGTAAATAATCGTTTTGATTATCCGATGGGATTGATTTATTTGCTCTTTTTAGGCCCATTCGTATATTTCTTTTTTAAATCGTTCTGGGCTAAAGAAATCTCAATTCTATCTTTTTTTATTATGACGTTTTGGCTATCATGGTGGTTTGGTTCGCAGCAATCTCGATTTCTCTATATACCAATCTTACTGATGTATATTTTGGTTCTTTCAAACATAAAGATTTTTTCACCCCTGTTAATGAGCGCGGTTTTGTTAGCACTATTTCTTAATTTTATTTCTATTTTGGGCGCACATAAGAATGATTTCTTTAAAAGCCCATTGACAGTTTTACGCGAGAAAGACACAGAAACATTGACGATGAATCAATCTTATTTACAAGAAGGAAGAAAAGATTATGTCTATTTAGAATATCATGATGTGCCTTATGCCCAGTTTCCGGTCATTGTTACAAAAGAAAAATTTCCGTATGTTTTAGCATTTTAAGAAATAATTAAAAGGCCGCCAACTTATTATTTCGGGAAGTTGGCGAGTCCACCGATACACAGTATCGGCGAGATCTCGCCAAAGGCGGACCTCGCCATACAAAACCAATGAAAGGCGGGAGTCACGATGAAGGTTAATCAATTTGATCCATACTTAACTAAAGACGAAATTGCCTCAGTGGTTGAAACAATCAAGGCCAATTGGATTACTGAAGGCAAGAAGACCGCGCAATTCCAAGAGATGCTGCAAGATTACTGTAAGGCCAAGCATGTTATTCTTCTGCCCAATGGTACATTGGCTCTTTATGTGGCCTTGATGATTTTAGGAATTGGGCCAGGGGATGAGGTAATCGTTCCGGCGTTTACATTTGTTGGCAGCGCGACATCGATTGCCTTGACCGGAGCGAAACCTGTTTTTGCCGATGTTAATATGGATGATTTTAATATCAGCATCGATAGTTTAAAGAAATGTCTTTCTAAGAAAACTAAAGCGATTATGCCCGTGCATATTTATGGACAGGCGGCGCGGATGGATCAAATTATGAAAATTGCCAAGGCGCATAAACTTTTGGTCGTAGAAGACGCGGCGCAGGGACTTGGTGTTTTCTTTGGTAAAAAGCACGTTGGGACATTTGGCGAGGTGGGATGCATGTCGTTTTATGCTGATAAAACAATCACAACAGGCGAAGGCGGTGCGTTATTTACCAATAGCGATGAGATCGCTGATCGTTGCCGCTATTTTAAGAATCAAGGCCGATTAAATCGTGGCAGTTTTGTTCATCCCTACATGGGTTTTAACTTCCGAGTCACAGATTTACAGGCCGCCGTTGGTGTGATTCAGATGAAAAAACTAGATTGGATTATTAAGCGCAAGGCCGAGAATGAGGCGCTTTATAAAAAGTTACTTAAAGATGTTGCTCAAGTTGAATTCCCCGTTGATACCAGAGTAGGAACGCGCGTGCCATTTCGCATTAACCTTTTAGTTCAAGATCCACAAGTCTTAAGTGATTATTTAACTAAAAAAGATGTTGGTGTTCGTCGATTTTTTTATCCATTAGACCATCAGCCTTGTTTTACCAACAAAAATTCAATTAAGAAACCATGCCCCAATGCGTACAAAATTTTTGAACGAGGGATCTCGCTTCCGTCAGGCGTTGGTTTAAGTACAGCGCAGATTAAATATGTCTGTAATTCAATTAAAGAATATTATACGACGACAAAATGATTAATCTAAGGGACCATTATAATAAGGTAGCCGAAGAGCGGCATATTTGGTTTAAGCGCCATAGTTATTATCATGATGATATCCTAGGATACTGTAATTTTTTTATTAACTCTGACAGTTCAATCTTAGAGCTTGGTTGTGGGATGGGCAATTTAATAGGACGACTCAAGCCCAAACGAGGTGTCGGCGTTGATGTCAGTGATAAGATGGTTGAGCGCGCACGAGAGGAATTTCCTAACATTGAATTTATTTGCGCGGACGTCGAATTCTTTGAATCGCAGGAGAAGTTTGACTACATTATTATTTCTGGGACGTTAGGCACAGTTAAAAATATTCAGACTTTCTTTCAGCGGATCAGACGATTTTGTACCTCCGATACGCGGATTATTATTACGCATTACAATGAATTGTGGGGGCCGATTATACAGTTGGCTGAAAAATATCGTCTTAAAATGCCTGAGTGTAACTTTAATTGGCTGTCTATTGATGATGTGGAAAATTTTTTAAGTATTTCCGGATATAAACCCATTCGTCGGGATTTTCGTCTCATATTTCCATACAATATTCCCATTATTTCGTTTTTATTTAATCAAATTCTTACAAAAGTTCCTATCATTCGACGTTTGGCGCTAGCCCAATGTTTAGTTGGGTCGCTTAATGCCCCGCCGGATCATATTGAAGACCAGTCTGTCTCCATTATTTTAACTTGCCGAGATGAAGAAGAAAATATTGAAGGATTAGTTACTGGCATCCCGAATATTGGAAAAAGGACTGAGATTATTTTTGTGGAAGGTCATTCTAAAGATGGCACAGTTGCAAAAATAGAGGAAATGATAAAGAATTATCCACAGAAAGACATCAAACTCTATAAACAGAAAGGCAAAGGGCAAGGAGATGCTTTTCATTTAGGTTGTGAGAAAGCACAAGGTGACTTTTTGTGCTGGATGGAAGCGGATTTAACTATCCCACCGGAGGAAATAAAGTTGTTTTGGGATGCGTATCGATTGGGGATGGGGGAGTATATTAATGGCACACGATTTATTTATAAAATGGAAAAAAAAGCCATGCCATTCTCTAACTTTATTGGTAATCGTTTTTTTGGAAATGTCTTTACGATGATATTGCAGCAAAGATTTACTGATACTTTGTGCGGTTACAAAGCGATCTCGAAGAAAAACTATGAGAAAACCCGAAAACAAATTAATTTCTTTGGTGATTTTGATCCTTTTGGAGATTTTGAGTTGATCTTTGGGGCGGTTAAAAACAATCTAAAGGTTGTTGAAATCCCCGTCCATTATCGTCCGCGCAATTATGGACAACCCAAAGCTTATGGAAAAGGATTTGTAAGCTTTTTAAAGCACGCGCTAATTCTGATGAAAATGAGTTGGATCGCTTTTCGAAAGTTTAAGTTTTTTTAAATTAATGAGGTTGAATGAGAGTCGAACTTCCTGAAAAACAAAATATGAAGTTTCCAAAGAATTTTGATGCCTGTCCAGATTGTTATTATTGGCCTTTTTATGGAAGGTTTTATCAAAAGAAATTGGAGATGCTTTTTGATTTTATTCCAGCGAAGGGCCAAACCGTTCTCGAAATAGGCTTTGGCGCGGGGATCGCTTTTAAAGAACTATCTAAACGATTTAAAAAGGTCTTCGCCATTGATGTCCATCCCCATTTTGCCGACGTTAAAAGTATGATGGCAAATGAAAATATGAAAAATATTGAGCTCTTAAAGCATGATATTTTTAAAGAGCCATTAGACATTCCAGCCCCTGATTATATTTTTTCTTCTAGTGTTTTTGAACATATTCATCCCGAACCCATGGAGCGCGGGCTTATCCATATTAAACAACTGCTCGCCAAGGATGGATTTTTCTTGGTAGGATTTCCCCTGAAATCTTCGGTCATGAATCTTAATTTTAAGATTTATGAAAAGTTGGTCAAACCTTGGGTTAAGGGAATTTATGATTTTTCTGTAGATAAAGATCATCCCAGCGCAGAAGCTGAGATTGTTCCGCTTTTGGAAAAGCATTTTAACATTCTTGAGAAAAAATATTATTTAAATAAAATGCTTAAGATTTATCTCTGCATAAAATGTCAAAAAAAGAACTAACCCCATTAAAAGCGCTGCGATGTATATTTTAGGTCTTAGCAGTTACGCCCATGAAGCCACTTGTTCACTGATTAAAGATGGTGCAATTCGTATTGTCCTTGAACAAGAAAGGCTTAACCGCGAAAAGCATACGTGGAAATTTCCTAAAGAAGCGATCGAGCAGTGTTTGGATTTCGAAGGGATTACAATGGATGACGTTGATCACATTACTTTCTTTTGGAATCCTATCGCTGAAATTTATTCTAATCTTGGCCACGTTATTCGATATTTCCCAACAAGCTTAAAGCTTTTGACAAGTGATTCTGGCGCCGAGGGGCTGACGTTTTTAAATCGTGTTAAGGCGATGCATGGCATTGGCACAGCAATTCAAAAACAATTTTCTTTGGTTCAAAAACCAAAGGTTGAATTTATTGAGCACCACATGTGTCACGCGGCGAGTTGCTTTTTTGTATCTGAATTTAAAGAAGCGGCGATTTTGGTTCTCGATGGACGAGGCGAGTCAGCTTCGATGACGATAGCGATCGGCAAGGATAATCATATTCAAAAGATTATGGACATTAAAGTTCCTCATTCGGTCGGCCATCTTTACGCGTGCATCACCGATTACTTAGGTTTCACGCCATTTTATGATGAATGGAAGGTCATGGGACTTTCGGCTTACGGCAAAGACACTTATTGCAAAGATTTTGAAGATGTTGTGCAGCTTACCGCGGATGGTGGTTATCGATTGAACTTAAAATATTTTGATTTTCATACTCACGGACGATCAAAATGGTTGAGTGATTTCTTTATCAAAAAGTTTGGTCCCAAACGAGCCAAGAATGATCCCTATGATCAACGGTTTCTGGATATTTCGTATGCGTTACAACGGCTGGTTGAGAAGATCGGCGTTCACTTAGCCAATCATCTTTATGCGGTTACCAAATCTCCCAATTTATGTATGGCGGGAGGTGTTATTTTAAATTGTTTGATGAATGAAGAGATCGTCAAGAAGACGCCTTTTAAAAACTTTTTTATTCAACCCCTCGCCAATGACGCTGGCGCATCGCTAGGCGCAGCGTTGTATTATTATCATCAAACATTGAATAAACCACGGACCTATACTTTTGACAGCGCTTATTTAGGCGGTGAATTTACTAACGAACAAATCGAAAAGGTTTTATCAGGATATAAAGTTCGATTTCATCGCTCTAGCAATATTGCCCAAGAAACAGCCAAACATATTGCGCAGGGAAAAATTGTCGGATGGTTTCAGGGGCGAATGGAAGCGGGCCCACGCGCGCTGGGAAATCGCAGCATCGTCGTTGATCCAAGTGATGCGACAATGAAAGACAAGCTCAACAGCCGTGTTAAAAAGCGTGAATTTTTTCGACCATTTGCGCCATCAGTTTTAGAAGAAAAGGTAGCGCAATACTTTGACATGCCGAAACAACAACCATCGCCGCACATGATTTTGACCGGTAAGGTGAAGGTGGATAAAAAAAGTGTTATCCCTGCGGTGACCCATATCGATGGAACGGCACGTGTGCAAACGGTCAGCAAGAAAACTAATCTACGATATTGGCAACTCATTTCTGAATTTGAAAGGATCAAAGGGATTCCTGTCCTTTTAAATACGTCTTTTAACGAAAACGAACCGATTGTCTACACACCCAAAGATGCGGTTGAGTGTTTTCTACGTACCGAATTTGATGTTCTGGCGATCGGTGATTTTTTAGTTCAAAAAAATTATCAATAATTCATTCCCTAACTATGTCCTCTAACTCAAAAGTATTATCTAATCGTATTGTTCAATTGGCTAATTTGATTTTTATTGTGGGCCTGATTATTTCAATCTTGATGGTACCTTACGGCGTCTACAAATTTTATTTTGTACGTAAAGGACCGATAGGATTGATATTAATAGCTGTAATGATTGGATTTTCTTTTGCCGTTTTATTTGGTTTGGGGTTACGATTAAAAGAAAATACGAAAGTGAATGTTGCATTATCAATTGTCTCGATGGTTATTTCAATTTATGCACTTGAAATTTTTCTAACATTTTGGCCAGGTCGAGGAATACCCCAACGAATTGGGAAATCCGAAAATATTTCTTTTGATAAAAGAGAAAAATTAGAAGTTATCAATGATTTAATAAAGGATGGTGTCGCGGCATATCCAAACCCAATTCCTATGGAGTATCTAAAAGAATTTATTAATAAAAATAGCCAAGTTTTTCCGCTGGGAGGGATATCTGATAAAACAATCGTTCATTGTAACGAGAGTGGTTCTTGGTCAATATTTAAAAGTGATGAGCATGGATTTAACAATCCAAAAGGTTTTTACGCCCCTCATCAGGTTGATGTTCTTCTCATCGGGGATAGTTTTACGGAAGGGGCCTGTGTTGAATCGAATGAAAATATGGGCGCCATATTGCGTCAAAAAGGGTTTAAGGCGATTAGTCTCGCTAAAGGGGGCAATGGCCCACTGCTTGAGCTGGCAACTTTAATAGAATATGCCAAAGATATAAAACCCAAAATAGTTTTTTGGATGTATTTTGAAGGCAATGATTTGACGGGTCTTAATGAAGAAGAATCATTCGCGTTTTTAAAGAAATATTTAAACGAAGATGATTTTTTACAGAATTTGATGGTACGGCAAGATGACATTGATCGTTTATTGATAGCTTATGTAGAGGAACAAAAAGGAAAGAAAGAGAGTAAAGAAATTGAAGCCGTAGCACAGCAACCTATTCGTTTCGATTTAAAAGGGATGCTCGAGTTAGATCATGTTCGCGCAAAAACTAAGTTGTCGTTACCAAATCCTGCAACGCCTCCGCCACCAATATTTAAAAAAATAATGAAAAAAGCTAAGAGAATCGTCGAATCGTGGGGTGGAAAATTATATTTTGTTTATTTGCCGGAGCGCTCAAGATATATGGTTGATGAAGATCAATTGTTTCGCGATCCTAAGGCAAGGAAATATGTATTAGAAATAATATCTGAGCTTAATATCCCGATTGTTGATATCCATCAGGAATTCTTATCACATTCAGACCCGTTGTCATTTTTTCCACCACACGCAGCACATTACAATGCCGCTGGCCATTTTCTTGTCGCTGAAAGGGTGGCCCACAGGCTAAGGCAGGACGGTTTTAAATAACCCCGGAATTGAAAGAATTAAGATCCCAAGAATAGACTTTCATGCCCTCAGTTTTTGTGAAGTGGACTTCGCCCTGACATTTAAGTCCAATTTTTTCAAAAAACCACTGATTTCTAGTCAACGACGAATGGATGCAGATGCGCACGCAGTTGATTCCCAAGGCTTTAAACGCCTCTGCTTTTTTTTGCCATAACAGGAATGTCAATCCAGTCTTACGGTATTCGGGGACAACCACAAAACTGATGCCTTCGGCGGTAGGAAGATCGGGGAAGGCCCAGGGATAGCGCGAGAGGTGATAAACTTTCTTAAGGACAACAGGATTTAAAAGTTTTGTAAGAAGAAACCAAGGCGCTTTAAACGGATATTGACGAAAGAATTCTCGGTAAAATCCTTTCATGCTGACTGTTCCAGCGATGATTCCGATGATTTGTCCGTTTTCTTCGGCCAAGAGGCAAAATCCAGAGCGAGAAACGGCCAGTGTGCGGAAGATTAATTCCGTAAAATCATTGCCTAACGTGTTCATCGTTCCAGCGGGAATATTGCTGTTGTGCATTTTGGCGACTAGGGCACAATCTTTATCTTCCAAATGGCGAAGCTCGATACTCATTCTAATGGCCTTTTAAGTTTTATAAAAAATATTTTCTTGAAATTGAAAAATATTATCTGATAAAGCTGACCATTAGTCAATTTAATATATGGTTGTCGATAGAAAAAAATATTGAAATGTCCTATGTCTGGGTGTAAAATCCTCGCCAATCATTTAGAAGTCACTTCCTAAGTGTATATATTCTTAAATGTTCCATCAATTGGAAACGTAATTACGTCATGTCAAATAAGCCATCTCACGATTCTTTTACCCACCTTACTGATTTTCCCCTTGATATCAATAATTTGATGAAGAAAAAGATGTCGATTCGTAAAGAATTGCTCCAAGGATCAGCAGAATATCCATTGAAAAAGATCGCCATCATGGGCGGATCAACAACGGCCGAAATTAAAGACATGATTGAAATCTTCATGCTGCGTTCTGGGGTCAAGCCCCTGTTTTATGAATCGCAGTTTAATGCCTATTACGAAGAAAGTTATTTCGAAAACCCCACTTTAGAAGCGTTTAAGCCGGATATCATTTATTTTTGTACGACCAATGTCAACATTAACGAGTATCCATCCGTTAAGGATACAGAGGCAGAGGTTCAGGCCAAGCTCGACGCACAAATTAATCGGCTGACGGATCTTTGGGATCGTGTTTATAAGAAATATAATTGCACAATTATTCAAAATAATTTTGAACTTCCCTATCATCGGGAATTGGGAAATTTGGATTCGGTCTCACTTAACGGCCGGGTGAATTATATTTTGCGATTAAACGCGGCGTTGGCCAATTTCAAAAGAGAGCATTCTTATTTTCACATCTTGGATATTTGTTATTTGTCTTCGTATATTGGTTTGAAAGAGTGGTTCGACAATGCCTTTTGGTATGCCTACAAATATGCCGTCAGTTTTACGGCCATACCTTATCTGGCCTATTATTTTGTCAAAGTCGCCCTATCGCTTTATGGGCAAAGTAAAAAATGTATTGTCCTTGATTTGGACAACACGCTATGGGGTGGAACGATTGCGGATGACGGCATTGAAAAGATTCAGTTGGGGGAAGAAACGCCGGTGGGCGAGGCCTATCGTGATTTCCAAAAATATCTTAAAAGTTTAAAAGAACGGGGCATCATGCTGGCCGTTTGCTCCAAAAATGATCTCAACTTAGCCGAAGAAGGTTTCCAACATCCAGATTCGATCCTTAAGCGGGATGATTTTCTTTCCTTTAAGGCCAATTGGGAACCTAAGAATGAAAATATCGTCAAAATAGCACAAGAACTTAATATCGATCTTTCAAGTATCGTTTTTATTGACGACAATCCAGCGGAGCGACAGCTAATCCGCAGTCAATTGCCGGATGTTTTGGTCGTTGAAATCGGCAGCGATGTCGGACAGTTTAAGAATATTCTTGATAAAGGCGGATGGTTTGAAATTCCAGCTCTTTCCGCGGAGGATTTAAATCGAAATAAATTTTACGAAGATAATCAAAAGAGAACGGCCCAAGCCGCGGAATTTAAAGATTATGGAGATTATTTAAATTCGCTAGAAATGCAAGCCGAGGTCGGTAGTTTTAACGATTTTTACATGGAAAGAATATCTCTCTTGATTAATAAGACCAATCAGTTTAATCTAACAACTCGTCGTTATAGCCAGACAGAGGTTGAGGCGATGGCGCATCGAGCGGATTCATTGACATTATACGGCCGATTAAAAGATAAATTTGGCGACAACGGATTGGTAACGGTCGTTATCGCGAATGTCAAAAATAACGAGTGCCATATCGATACTTGGCTCATGAGTTGCCGAGTCCTTAAGCGGACGATGGAGATTGTCATCTTGGATTTTCTTATTGAAGCTTGTCGCGAACGAGGTGTAAAAAAAATATTCGGTTATTATTATCCAACGGCGAAGAACGGTTTAGTGGCCAATCATTATGCGGACATGGGTTTTACTTTTGCGCGCAAAGATTTGGAAGGATCCATTTGGCAATATGAAATCCCGAATAATTATCAGAAGAAAAATAAACATATTAAACTTGTTGAAAGTATCGACGTCAGCAAGGCTGGCATCGGCGAAAGGAGTTAAGGTGAAAAGCGAAACACTAAACAGAATGAAAGAAATATTTAGAGATGTATTTGATGATCAGACGATCGAACTCTCCGCCGAAACATCGGCCAAAGACATTGACACGTGGGATTCGTTTAACCATATCAATTTAATTATCAGCATGGAGCAGGCCTTTAAAATCAAATTCGATATTAGCGAATTATCTTCTTTAAAAAATGTCGGTGAGATGGCGGCTCTAATCGAAAGAAAATCCGGCGCATGAACACGTATAAATTCAATGAATTGACCTTGGGGCTTAAAGCGGAATTTTCGGCAACGGTTTCGCTTAAGACTTTACAGCAGTTTCGCGATCTTTCCGGCGATGAAAATCCTCTGCATTTAGATACAGAATATGCTCGGACACGCGGGTTTGACGGCCAAGTTGTTTACGGCTTAATGATTGGTGCTTTTTATTCACGGTTGTTCGGGATGTATCTGCCGGGTCGAAATGGGATGATCCATTCGGTTGATTTACGTTTTGTTAAACCTGTTTATGTTGACGATAAACTTTTTATTTATGGTGAAGTGACTTATTTAAACGACGCTTTAAAGGTCATTGAGATAAGCGCCAAGGTTTTAAAAGATAATAAAACCGAAGTTTCCCGGGCGAAAATTAGGGGAGGTATGTTTGAGTAAAGATATTATCCTCATCACAGGAGCCTCTTCTGATGTCGGTTGTGCGCTCATTAAAGATCTCGACAGAGAAGACCGAGTTTTCTTAGCCCACTACAATCAGTCATCCCAAAAATTAGATACCCTGAGCAAAGACATGAAAGCCGACGTCGTTGCCCTCCAGGCCGATTTTAGAAAACAGGAGGATGTCGAACGCTTTATTGAACTAGTTAAAGCAAAGGGAATGATGCCCAACAAGATTGTCCATCTGGCGGGATCACCCGTTAAGCCCGTTCGATTTAGCGGGCTTGATTGGTTTAAGACGGACGATGAGATGAATATCCAAGTCAATTCCATCGGCCGAATTATTCAAGCATTTCTTCCTGAAATGAAAAAAGAAGGCAAAGGAAAAATTGTTTTTATGCTTTCAAGCGTTGTTGTTCTTCCCAATCCATCGGAAGGCTGGGCTTATTACGCGCAATATATGATGGTCAAGCATGCCTTGCAGGGGCTGATGAAATCGGTTATCTGTGAATACGGTAAATATCAAATTAACATCAACGCCGTCAGCCCATCGATGATGAACACCAATTTCTTAAAAAATATTCCCAAGCGAATGGTTGAGATTATTGGTGAAGGGCATCCGATGGGAAGAAATGCTACCGTTGCTGATGTTGTCCCGGCGATTCGATTTTTGCTTTCCCCTGCATCAGATTATTTATTGGGAGTTAATTTAGCCGTGACCGGTGGATTGGTTACATAGGTTTTAAATATGATTTCTAAAGAACTTCTCCAAAAATATCCTTTAACTAAAAACGCCTTCGATTACATCAATCGAGTATTTTTTATTTATGAAAAATCGTATTTTCATATTATGGCCAATTTTGATGAAGATTATCTTAAGTTCAGCGAAGAACTTATTTCAAATATTAAGAAAACGTATGTGTCGCGCGATCAAGAAACCATCGGGCTCGACGCTTTTATCAAATTTTCCTATGAGTTCCTTTTTCAGCAGGTAGAGTTTGTCAAAAGAGGGACTTATCAGAGTTCATCTTTTAAGGAAGTTGCCGATAGTGTTTATTTTAGCGAAGAAGTCATGATGCCTTACATGGAGGGCTTGCTTTATTCCCAGATCTTTTGGCCCAACCATTATAAGTTTGGTCAATATTTCTTAAAAGAATTGGCTCCGCTAAAAAATGTGTCTCGGGCCATGGATGTTCCCATTGGCGATGGGATATTTGTTTATTACATGATCAAGAATCTTGCTTTTCAAAGGCTCGATGCCTTTGATATTAGCGCGCATGCGGTTAAGTTCTCTAGCAATTTTCTTAAAAAAAGCTGCAACGTGAACAATGTGAATATTTCAATCCGCAATGTCTTTGATCTTACTGGTCAAAAAGAATATGACTTGATCGTTTGCGGCGAACTCTTGGAACATTTGGAAAATCCTGTGGAAATGCTTAAGAAACTTAAAAGTCTTCTTAAAGATGACGGAACGCTATTTCTTACGACCGCTATTTATGCCGCCGCGGCTGATCATATTTACCTGTTTAATAATGTGGCTGAGGTTCGGACAATGCTCAGTGAAGAATTTAAAATCACTTCTGAATGTATTCTTCCTTTGTCATTAAAAGAATATCATCCAGAGATGAACAAAGAGGCAATCAACTATGCCTGCGTTTTAAAGAAATGAACTATCTTCAACTTTTATTATTTTTTGTTTATGTCATCTCTGTCTATATTTGGGGGCAATGGGTTTTTTTGCTCATCGGATCAGACAAACTGCGCAATGCTTCCCGGGCGCTTTATATTGGAGAGACGTTACTCATTGGCAGTGTTGTCGCGGTAGGACTTCAGCTTCTTTTATCTCTCCTTGGTTTATATAACAAATTTTGGATTTGGGGACTTGTCTTCGGAAGTTATTCTCTCTTGATCAACAAAAACGTAAGAGAGAATGTGTTTTATGGATTAAGAGGTCGTGGCATTCTCACCATCCCGAATAGTATTTTCCTCGTTTTCGTTGGGATATTTTTTCTACGAAATTTTTATCTTTTAGTTGATGTCGACTCGCATGCACTCTATCTGACCGTTCAAAAATTATGGCTGGATTACGGGACAAGCATTGTTGCGGATCGGGGCATGGATCATCGGATGTTTGTTCCGCATTTTGAAAGTGTTCCCTATGCGCTGGGGCTCGCCTTATTTGGCCAGGAGACTTTATTTGCGCAGCTCATCAACATCTTCTGGCGGATTATTGTCTTATTTCTTATTTTTGGGTATGTAGGTTATAGTTTTAAAAATAAATACATCGCTCTGGCGGGTGTGTTTCTTGTCCTTTTTAATGAGCATTTTTTTATCTCAGGAGCGAATCAATGGTCAACAATTAATGGGGCGTTAATCGCATTCTTATTTGGAGTTACCTACAGTATTTGGGAACTTCGTCTTAATCCTGATCCACGACGATTGCTACTGGCACTGATTTTTTGGGTTCATCTGATGGCATGTAAATTTCAGATGGTTTATATTTTTCTCTTTTTTGCCGTTATTTTTCTTTTTGTTCCCTATAAACCTTGGTCACTGCTTAATCAGCTGCTGAAAAATCGTAAGTGGCTGGCTATTTTAATCTTGGCTATTTTCTTTTCATCTCTTTGGTACATAAAAAATTATTTAGCTACGGGGCTGGCGACGTTTCCTGTCCTTGCCTGGCAATTTGGTACGCTAGGGTGGACCAAAGAAATGGGAGAGGTTTTTGTCAAAGTAACACGGGGTGTGACCATTGCTGAATTTTTTAAGTATTTTAATTTTTTGTTTATCTGGCCGGGAGTTAATCCATTAAAAGTCATTAGCATGTTTATCTCCCTATCGCCGCTTTTGCTTTTTATTGCGATGGCCAGAAAGAAATTTGATCAGGACAGGTTTTTGCATTTAGCGTACTGGTTTCTTCTGTCGGTTTTAATTGTCATGGGAATTTCTCTGACCTCACATCAAGATCCAAGATATTATCGTTATGGTATTGCGGTTTTTGCTTTTACATCTTTACTTGCGGTTGAATTTATTATCGTGAACGTATTGGCTATTCCTTTTAAGATTGTTTTAACGACAGCGGTTTTACTATATTCTTTCATGGGGTATCAAGTTATTTATAATCCCCCATCACTATTTAATTGCCCAGATATTCGTGACAATGTTCGGGTTCTAACGAATCAACTGCATATCAATGATACACTTCCTAAATATTTTCCTACCAATGTCACTATTAACGATTATTTTAAAAGTCATCCCGTCAATGATCATAAATCGGCGTGGGCGATAGATTGGGTCATGAGAATATCCATATTTTTGTTGCCGCCTCCTACGAGGCCTCAAGTAGGGTTGTTTGGCGCAACAACAACAATTATTAATTGGGATTCTTATAATTCTGAAGAATTGGTTGTCCGTGATTTGAAAAATTACGGGATTGATCAAGTGATTCAAGTTCTTGATGGTAAAGTTGTTTTGGAGAGTCCTGAAGAATTTGCCAAGCGTGCTGTTAAGATTGACCGTTTTCCAGAAAAAATAAGATATGATTATGGATTTCCTTCAGAAATTGCTAAGAGTGGTCTGCAAAAAAAAGAATAACTACCAGAGTTAACACGAATAAAATTTTAATATGCTTTCGACGTCTATGACAAATATTAATAATAAAAGATTTGATATCTTAGGTGTTAAGATTTCTGCTATCGACATGGCCGATGCTTGGTGTATAATTGACACCTTAGTTGCTAAAAAACAGAAGGGATACGTTTGTGTTTGTCCGGTAAGTACCATCGTTGAATGTAATCGAAATGAAGATTATCGAAATTTAGTCAATAACGCCGCGATTGTTACACCTGATGGCATGCCAACGGTTTGGATTGCCAGGGCACGCGGCTTGAAACATGTTGAACGTGTCTACGGACCGGATTTAATGCTTGCGGTTTGTCAACTTTGTGAACAAAAAGGATACAAACAATATTTTTATGGGGGCACCGAAAAGGTTTTAGCAAAGTTGCAAGTGAGTTTAAAAAGTAAATTTCCTAATTTGAAAATTAGCGGAGCGTATTCGCCACCATTTCGAGAGTTAACAAAAGAAGAGGACATTGCGATTGTAAATCGAATTAATACAGCTGCTCCAGATATTTTATGGGTGGGGATTGGTGCTCCACGGCAAGATTTCTGGATGGTTAATCATCAGGCGAAATTAAATGTTCCGGTTATGCTTGGCGTTGGAGCCGCTTTTGATTTTTTATCGGGAGTTAAACCGCAAGCTCCACGCTGGATCCAACGCAGCGGTTTGGAATGGTTTTTCCGTCTATGCACAGAACCGCATCGATTGTGGAAACGGTATTTGATTGGTAACAGCATATTTGTCTATTTATTAGTTAAGAGTTTGTTTAGAAATAAGAGTTAGCCATGCGCAAACGTATCCGTCAGTCATTTATTACACTTCTTTATATCTCCATCGATATTTTCTTCCTTTATTTTTCTATTTTCTTAGCGTGCTGGTTACGCGCCTCAACCTTGCCATTTCCTATCCGACTTCATTATTTGTTTTGGGATCCGCAGAATCCTTTCCGTTTGATTCTTTTTTTCTGGATTTTGATGACCATTGGTCTTAATTACATCCACGGGCTTTATAAGACCAAAAGAGAGATCTTTGAGAGTGTGGAAATTTGGCAGGTTATTCGTTCCGTTATTTTGTCATCGTTAATTACGATCGTTGCTATTTACATGACAAAGAATGAAGATTTCCCACGGTCAATTCTTATTTTTGGTTCGCTTGTTATTGCGGTTGCGCTTTCATTATGGCGCATTGGAAAAAGAATTCTTGTTCAATATTTAGTTTCCCAGGGGTATAACAATTTTAATATTCTGATTATTGGCGCAGGGAAGGTGGGGATGACGTTATCCCAAGAGATTCATAAAAGACCGGGCCTGGGGCTTAATATTATCGGATTCCTTGATGATTTTAAAACAAATGATGAAAATCGTCATGGGCCAAAGATCGTTGGCAAGATTTCTGATTTTGAAAAGATTGCTCGCCGTGAGTTTGTTAATAAGGTTTTTATCACCATTCATCATGACAGTAAGGTTTTCTTAGAAATGCTTGAGTCCTGTAAAGAGAAAGGGATTTCTATTCAAGTCATCCCTCAGGGTTTTGATTTAATCCCCAGCGATTTTTATAAATATAATATTGGTTTTATTCCAGTTCTGGAATATTCCAACGCGGAAAATTTACGTAAACAAGTCGGCAAAAGATTATTTGATTTTGTTGCTTCGTTGATTTTGATAAGCATTTTATCTCCAGTATTTTTAATTCTTGCCATTTTAATTAAGCTCGATACCCCGGGACCTGTCTTTTATTTTTCACGACGCTATGGCCGCCGCGGCCGAATTTTTAACATGCTCAAATTTAGGAGTATGGTTCCCAACGCTGATGAGTTACTTGCGCAATTAAAACATAGAAATGAAGTCGATGGACCTATTTTTAAGATGAAAGAAGATCCTCGGATTACAAAGTTTGGAAAATTTTTAAGAAAATATAGCATTGATGAATTACCCCAAGTTTTAAATGTGCTCATGGGGGATATGAGTTTAGTTGGGCCGCGACCTTTCCCAATTTCTCAGGTTGAAAAAGAAGATTTGCGCCAACTACGGCGATTGGAGATTCGTCCAGGAATGACAGGCCTTTGGCAAATTCGTGGTCGCAGTGATTCTTCATTCTCCCGCCTTGTACGATGGGATGCTTGGTATATTAACAACTGGACATTTGGGCTCGATTTGAATATTCTCTTGCAGACAATCCCTGTTGTCTTAAAAGGTAGAGGAGCCTACTAGTCCAATATCCAAATCCCAAATACCAAAAAATAAACAATACACAAATTCCAATGACCAAAATTTCAACTAAAAGATTGTTTGTGAATTGTGGTTTGTTTATTTTTTGGTATTTGTAATTTGGGGTTTGTAAATTGCTTGGTATTTGGAAATTGAGATTTGAAATTTGACTGGTCATTTTTTTATGATTCAACAAACCATCCTTTCTAGAATTGATTCAATTATTCGATTTTTTCTGTATCTTCTGATTTTTTGGCTTCCTTATAGTCCTGCTGTTATTGAGGTCTCTGTTGTCGCTGCAACCCTGTTATTGATCATAAAGAGAATTTTGATATTTCGCGTTTCCCGCTCCTGGCGACAAACCTTACAACCCCCACCCAGCGCGCTTAATAAATCTATTTATTTCTTTATTTTTTTGTGTGTTCTTTCTGTCGTGGGAAGTGTTTTCCTAAGCGATTCTTTGCATGGTTTTATTTCTAAAACCTTAGAATGGTTTTTAGTTTACTTTCTTATTTTGGAAGTTTTTACCCAAAGGCGGCATATTTATATTGCATTGGGTGTTTTATTATTTACAGCCACGTCAACCGCCATCGATAGTCTTGTCCAGTTTTATATCACATCGAAAGACATTTTTTTACAGCATGTGATCGAGCCACACAGTCGAGCGACGGCTGGGTTTAAAACGCCAGATTCTTTAGGCGGATTCTTAACGATCGTTACATTAGTTGCCTTCGCATTGCCATTTATCTTAACTAAGAAAATATATAAAATTTGTTCTTTAGGAATAATTTTTTTATTACTGTGGTCCTTGTTCCTTACTTTTACGCGAGGGGCAGAGTTGGGTGTTGTTTTAGGTTTTGTTTTTTTTCTTTATGTCATGTTTAATTCAATGAAACGATACAATCCTTGGCCGTTTATTCTCATACTTATTTTGATGGCCGCGTTAAGTTATCCTTTTATCCAAAAGCATATGAATTCGTTATTTGTAGAGGATCGTTTGAACTCCATATCTTGGAGATTCCAAATTTGGCGAGATACGTTAACGATGATTAAAGAACGACCAATCTTTGGACACGGACTTAATACCTATATGCAAATCTTCCAAGAATATGGACAGAGCATTAAGGCCAGTCCAACCTATGCGCATAATTGTTATTTACAGTTAGCGGCCGAAACAGGACTGCTGGGCTTGGGTTGTTTTCTATTTATGGTATTTAAATTGTTTCAATCAACTCTTACGCTGGTTTTCCTTCCAATTTTTCAAAAGGATTTTCTTAAATTCATTGCTTTAGGTCTCTTGGCAGGCTTGGCCGCTTTTCTTATTCATAGTTTTTTTGATACGAACTTATATTCCCTGCAACTTTCTATTTACTTTTGGTATATGGTTGGTATACTTGGTTCAATCAATAACCTCATTAATAACCCTAAACACAAAATATAGATAATAACAATTCGTTAGAAAGACATACCACCAGAGAAGATATGAAAAAACAAAAAGTAGCATTAGTCACCGGGATTACTGGCCAAGATGGTTCTTATTTGACAGAATTTCTGCTCAAAAAAGGTTATACCGTTTATGGACTCATTAGACGTTCCAGTTCATTTAACACACAACGCGTTGATCATATTTATCAAGACCCGCATGAGAAAGATCTGCGTTTACGGATGGTTTATGGGGATTTAAATGATGCGAGCTCTTTAAATCGTATTGTAAAGACCATCAAACCAGATGAAATCTATAATTTAGGCGCGCAAAGTCATGTTAAGGTGAGCTTTGAGATTCCAGAATATACTGGAGAGGTCGCCGCTTTGGGGACAACACGACTCTTGGAAGCCATTCGTGATTCAGGGATAAAAACAAAGTTTTATCAAGCTTCAAGTTCCGAGATGTTCGGGCAGATTAAAGAATATCCGCAAAGTGAAAAAACGCCATTTTATCCTCGTAGTCCTTACGCCGTCGCTAAGGTTTATGCTTATTGGATAACGGTTAATTATCGCGAGGCGTACAACATTTTTGCGTGTAACGGTATTTTATTTAATCATGAATCGCCGCGCCGCGGAGAAACCTTTGTCACCCGTAAAATTACGATGGCCTTAGCGCGAATTAAACATGGAATTCAAAAGAAACTTTATCTGGGAAATTTGGATGCCAAACGTGATTGGGGTTTTGCTGGTGATTATGTGGAAGCGATGTGGCTGATGTTGCAGCAAGATAAACCCGAAGATTATGTGATCGCAACCGGAGAGACGCATTCCGTCAAGGAATTCTTAGCTGAAGCCTTTAGTTGTGCTGGATTAGATTGGAAAAAATATGTCGAAATTGATAAACGTTATTTTCGTCCTACGGAAGTTGATTGTTTAATTGGAGACAGTTCCAAAGCCAAACGAATTTTAAAGTGGACACCGAAGGTTGGCTTCCAAGCGCTTGTTCGGATGATGGTTGATGCGGATATGGAAGTTGTCCGCCAGCTTTTGCATGGGACCAAAGGGAAATCAACAAAGTGAAGTTCTGGGAAGATAAAAGAGTCGTGGTTACCGGTGGGGCTGGTTTTTTAGGACGGTCGGTTATTGACGGCCTTAATAAAAAAGGATGCCAGCATATTTTTGTCCCGCGTAAGAAAGAATATGATTTACGGCAGTTAAGTGATATCAAACGACTTCTTACCGATGCTAAGCCCAATATGATTATTCATTTAGCGGCTGTCGTTGGTGGAATCGGGGCCAACCGTGAAAATCCCGGAAAATTCTTTTATGAAAATTTGATGATGGGTGTTCAGCTTCTGCACGAAGCTTATTTGCAGAAGGTAGATAAGTTTGTTGCCATTGGAACCATCTGCGCGTATCCAAAATTTACAAAAGTTCCCTTTAGCGAAGATGATATTTGGAGTGGCTATCCCGAAGAGACCAATGCCCCTTATGGGTTAGCGAAGAAGATGTTGCTCGTTCAATCGCAAGCGTATCGTCAGCAATATGACTTTAATTCGATTTATTTGTTGCCGGTCAATCTTTATGGTCCCGGAGATAATTTTTCAGAAGAATCGTCCCATGTTATTCCTGCGCTTATTAAAAAATGTTGCGACGCGATCAAAAGAGGCGATTCGTCAATAACAGTTTGGGGAACAGGAAAGCCAACCAGAGAATTTCTATATGTCGATGATGCGGCCCGCGCGATTGTGATGGCCGCTGAAAAATATAATAAACCAGCCCCTGTCAATGTTGGCGCAGGTTTTGAGATTTCGATTAAAAATCTCGTTAATCTTATTGTTAAAATGACAGGATTTAAGGGCAAGGTTATTTGGGATAGTTCAAAACCAGATGGCCAGCCACGACGTTGTTTGGATACACAGCGTGCCCAAAAAGAATTTGGTTACACGGCGCACGTTAAGTTTGATACCGGCCTTAAGAAAACTATTGATTGGTATAAAAAGAATATTGATGTTACGAAGTAAACTTATCTAAAATGAGTTCAAATCGGTTAATATTGTGGTTTGATAAAGCTATGGCGTTTTCTTTTTACGCCACGATATATTTTTTGCCTATTTCCATCGCGTTACTTGAAACCTTCACTGGTTTCGCTATCTTCTTTTATCTCCTAAAGCGGTTCGTTATGTTTTATGAGCTGCGAAAAACAAATCCTGCCTTATGGAAATCATTGAACTTTCTCGGCCGTACAAAAACTTTTTTAAAGGCTTTTCAACCTAATCCAAGTGCGATCAATAAACCGATTGTTGTTTTACTGCTGTTTAGTTTATTTTCTGTTCTGATCAGCCAACATCGATTGGTTAGTTTCAAAGGTTTTATTGGTAAGGCCTTAGAAAATGCTTTTCTTTATTTTAGTTTTATTGAATGTATTAACTCCAAAAATCGTTTAAAGACGTTTTTGACCGTATTTTTTCTGTCGGCTACCGTCGTTTCAACAAGTGGGGTGTACCAATATTTTGTTGGACATGATTTTATTTTTGGTCATCTCAACTATGATGGAAGGATTTCATCGAGTTTTCGTTCCCCGAATGATTTCGCTGCGTATCTAGTTTTTCTTATTCCCATTTTGTTAAGTATTATTGTGTTTAGATTCGGAGAGAAAAGAAATGAAGAGGAAGGGATCTGCGGGTTAGAAATGTTTTTTTCTAATAAGGGGCGGATTGCGTTATCTTTTCTTCTTATCCTAACTTTATTTTGTTTGGTCGGGACTTATTCGCGGGGAGGGCTCATGGCCATTGTTTTAGCCCTCGTTCTTTTTGGATGTAGAAATCGAAAAATATTTCTATCAACCGTACTGCTTGTTGTTGTCTTTTTTGTTGTGGCTGGCTTTTTGCTCAATAACTCTCGGGGAGACCTTGCTGCGCCAGGACGATTATTTAACGATAATGGACGTATGTATTATTGGCAAGAAGCGACAAATATTATTAAACATAATCTTATTTTTGGCACAGGGTTAAATACTTATTCTTTGGTTGGTCGCGAATATAAAATTACATGGGGAGGATATCCTCACAATTGTTATTTACAAATGGCCGCAGAAACAGGTGTTATAGGTTTGATTGTTTTTCTTTGGATGATTACAGCACTTTTTAAAGATGCGCTTCGAACACTTTCCAAAATGACTGATTTTTCCTTAAGATTTATTTTGCTCGGGGCCTTAATTGGGCTGGCAGCATTTTTAATTCACTGTTTTTGGGATACGATTTTTTATTCAGTGATCCTCAATTGTCTAATGTGGATTTATTTTGGACTTATTGTGGCCGTCACAAAAATACAAAAACCCCATCCAGCGTCACTACATGGATAGGCGCAGTCTCACAGCACACCACCGATGGCGATCTTTATGGACATGTTGAAGAAATCAAAAACCATTGACGCCTTTATCCTCTCGATTTTTGTTATCCTCGTTACGCTATTTCCTTTTTTTATCCATGGATCAATCAATCTTTTTGAAGTTGGAATATACCTCCCGGGAATTCAGTCCGTTCTAAATGGAGATGTTCCGTATCGCGATGTTTTTCATCTGCGTGGACCATTTGAACTTTACATACCAGCTTTCTTGATGAAAATGTTCGGCGTTCATATCCAATGGTTATATCTTTATTTTTATATTGGAACTGTCTTGTGTCTAATCTTTGGGGTGTTGATTGCTAAAGAACTTTTCGCCACGAGACTCATGCTTTATTTATTTGTTCCTGTGTTTGTCGCCAGAACTTTTCCCCGCGTTGTCTTCACCTATTGGGGAGGGATGCGGTATGCCTTTGGATTGTTAACGATTTGGCTCATATTAAAATTCTTTAAGAAAGAAAAAATTGTCTGGATGTTTTTGGCGGGACTTACAACATCACTGGGGCTTTTTACGAGTGTTGAGATGGGTATTTATCCTGTGATGGGAGTTGTTGTCGCTTTTTTTGTCTCCGCCATTTTTAAAATTTACGATATTAAACAACTTATAAAAGCATTCTTGGCTTATAGCGCAGGGATGCTTTTTGTCATCGTGCCCACCACGTTTTATTTGATTGCTCAACACGCATTTATTCCTTATTTAGATTCCATTATTGCGATTATTACGAAGATGCAGAAGGTTTTTGATCCTCATCTGGTTTCTATTTATCCAAGCAATTTTAAAGAAGCATTGATTGCGATGACTAATCCGGTTCATACAAACTTTAAACACATGACACCGAGTTATCTGTACATCGCGATTCTGATTTATTTGATCATTCGAATCAAAGATAAAAAATTAACGAAAACAGATGTGTTTATTTTCTGTCTGGGGATTTATGGATTTATCATGTACAACACCGGTTTTCGGGGGATCTGGGCGGCTCAGTTTGAAATGGCGCTTCAGCCAGAAAAGATTCTTTTGTTTTTCTTTTTTGAAGTGCTTTTATTAGAGCTTTTAAAAAGAAAGGACATAGGGCCCAATGGCGCCAAAATAAAAGTTTGTTTTAATACTTTTATGTGGGTCTTGATCTTATCCTCGATTGGTTATGCGATGCAACGTTATAATCACCGTTTTTGGGTTTTTCGATATGTGTCAGCGAAAATAAGCGGCAAGAAGATGGAGAAGCTCATTCCCGCATTAGATAAAGAGATGCGGCCTTTAACCTTTGATCGAGCCTCAGGGATCATTGTGCCTAACAAGCAGGCGGATGAGTTAGAAGCGGTTAGCGATTTTGTTAAAACGAATGTAGGGGCCAATGAAACTATTTTTACTTATCCAGAGCTGGGAACGTACAATTTTCTTTTTGACCGTCCATTTTTAGGCCGATTTCCGATCGCCACTTTTTCTTGGTTTGACCAAAAATGGCATGAGGAACTTATGGGGAATTTAAAGAGTCATTCCGCTAAATATGCGATTGTTGAAAAAGAAATTTCTAATTATTGGGCAGCGGTTTATTTGGTCCCGGAGCCTAATAAGCAAAAATATCAGGAAGTCATTGATTTTATCCAGGCTAATTACACTGTCGTTAAAGAAACACCGAAGTCGTTTATTTATAAACTTCGTTAAACGGTTACAGTTATGTCTTCTAAAATCTGGCAAAAAAGAAAGATGAAAATACAAGGCTCGCTTCATCAGGCCTCATCGTATTTTTTATTGCGTCATACGCGGTTTAATCAGAAACAGTTGAAAAAAGAAATCAAAAGCCACGCTATTGACCAATTGCATGTTGGTTGCGGTCATGTGCTTCTTCCTGACTGGCTTAATATTCGTTATGAAGTTCGTGAAGAGTATGGGCGATTAAAGAAAATAAAAGGAGGGTGGCTGCTTAACTATAATCTTCTTAAGTCTTGGCCGATCGAAGATGATTCGATCAACTACATCGCTGGGAGCCATTTCATTGAACATCTAGATCTTAATCATGGAATCCAATTTTTAAAAGAATCTTTCCGCGTCATGAAAAAAGGTGGCGCCATTCGTTTAAGTTGTCCTGATCTTGAATTATACGCGCGTAACTATGTGAATAATAACAAATCATTTTTTGATCATAAACTTATCCGTGAGTGGTGTACATTTAAAGCCGCTCAAACGCCCGGTGAAATTTTTATTGCCAAAGCGTATGATAGTGGTGGTAGTCACAAATGGTTTCATGATTTTGCCTCGCTTAAACATATTTTAGAAACGGCAGGATTTGGTCATGTCAAAAGAGTTGGACGATTAGAGGGGCAAGTCCCCGATTTAAAACAGCTTGAGCCCGCCGAACGTGAACTCGAAACGGTTTATGTTGAGGCTGTTAAATGAGTCGTTTTTTTCTGCAAAAGCCAACTTGGCGCGATGTTTTATTATTATCCTTCTTTGTTGTCTTCGTAACCTACCAACCTTTTTTACTTCATCACGAAATCATCATGATGGAGACAGGGATTCATCTTCCAGCGATCAATGCCCTTTTTCACGGTGGTGTTATTTACCGTGATTTTTTCTTTTTACGCGGCCCTTTTGAACTTTATGTCCCAGCTTTTATGATGCTCATCTTTGGTAAGAATTCGATTCTCTTACCCATCTTCTATTATTTAGGAACAGTCGCCACGATGGTTGGGGCGGTCTTTTTGGGCGCCCAATTATTTCGCTCACGGCTTATCCTTTATTTAATGATCCCCATTTTAGTAACGAGAACTTTTCCGTGGGTCTCGTTTTATTTTTGGGGAGGGATGCGTTATGCGTTGGGAATGTTTGCCTTAGTCGCCTTCGCTATTTATGTGCGTAAGCAAAAGTTGGTGTGGCTTTTTGGGGCCGGCATCATAAGCGCGCTCGCGTTATTAACAACGGTCGAGGCCGGATTATGTACAATTCTTGCCATCCTTGCCGCATTACTTGCAAATCTTATTTTAAAAATTGAGCGACAACATTCATTTGGCAAATTACTGTCAGCTTATTTCGGTGGGCTTTTTTTAATTGGCTTACCATATTTTATTTATTTAATCGTAACAGGCGCTTTGCCGTTTTATTTAGATACGACTTTCAGTGTGGCAACGCGATTAATGACGGTGTTTCCTGATTTATCAGACAATCATTTTAAAAATGTTGGTGAATTCTTTATGGGACTCGTTCCCGGGAATCGATTCTTTAGATACATGACACCTGTTTTTCTTTACCTTTTTTTAGCTGGTTACATAATCCGCCGTATTCAAACGAAACGTTTAAACCAAACAGCCGTGATCCTTATTGGCATCGCTGTCTATGGGATACTTCTCTACATATCCGCCTTTCGCCGCATTGCCGGCCACCATTTTGAAATGGCCCTTCAGCCCGAGAAGATTTTACTCTTTTTTCTTTTAGAGGAAAGTTTCTTTTACTTACGCGATTTGAAACTAGGGGCTTCACTCCCGAAATGGAAAGTCACGACGATCAATATCCTGTTTGTTGCCTTAATTATGTCTTCGGTTGGCTACACGATTAACAGATTGCAAAAGCGATTTCCTTTTATTTCACTTATCAAACAGCGGGTATTTCACATGAAAGTTAAAAAATTATCATTATTAGATAATGTTCCCAAAGGGACTTTGTATCTTGAGCACGCTTACGGCCATGTTGTTCCGGCCTGGCAGGAAGATGAGGTTAAAAAAGTTGTTACCTTCTTAAAAGAAAATACTGCGCCTAATGAAACAATTTTTTCTTTTCCTGAGGTTGGCAATTTTAGTTTTTGGGTTGATCGTCCGTTTGTTGGCCGTTTTCCCATCGCCACATTTTCTTGGCTCAAAGAAGAGTGGTATCAGGAACTCTTGAGTGATTTTAAAAAAGCTCAGCCACGATATGTGGTTATGACAAAATTGGGCCATAAAACTTTTCCTGCTTCATGGTATTTTAAATATCCCAGAAATAGCGAACGTTTTAACGAGATGACCGAGTTTATTCTTGAGCATTATGAGCCTGTTGAGTCTTATGAATCCGTGGCTATTTACAGGCGAAAGTCTTAAAAGAATCTCGAGATAAAAAATTGACAAAACAGAGCGCTTGGCTATAATAGACCGCGTTTTAAGATTCTAGAAGTTTTCAACCATTGATTTTATCGACAGAGAATTTAAAAGGTGAGGATTAAATGAACAAACAAACTATTCGTGATATTGATTTAAAAGGAAAAAAAGTTATTGTCCGCGTTGACTTTAATGTGCCCTTAGATGACAAATTAAATATTACCGATGATATCCGCATTGCCGCAGCTATTCCAACGATCAAAGCTATTTTGAAACAAAACGCAGCGAAGGTTATCTTGATGAGTCATTTAGGCCGTCCGGATGGAAAGGTCGTTGATTCAATGCGCCTGACGCCAGTTGCCAAACGATTAGAGAAACTTTTAGGTGAGAAAGTTCTGCGATTAGATGAATGTATTGGTGATAGTGTTAAGAAAGCTGTTGATGGCGCGGTAGAAAAAGTGATCCTTTTAGAAAATTTACGTTTTCATAAAGAAGAAGAGAAGAATGATCCTGCTTTTGCTAAACAATTAGCCGCATTGGCTGATGTTTATGTTAATGATGCCTTTGGGACCGCTCATCGGGCGCATGCCTCAACAGAAGGGATTGCCAAGTATTTACCCGCCGTGGCTGGACTTTTAGTTGAGAAAGAAATAAATTATTTAGGTCAAGCCGTGAATGATCCTAAACGACCGTTTGTTGTCATTTTAGGTGGGGCCAAGGTTTCCGATAAAATAAAATTAGTCGATAACCTAATAAAGAAAGCCAATAGCATCTTAATTGGTGGCGGGATGGCCTACACATTTTTAAAAGCCCAAGGAAAGAATATTGGTAATTCAAAATTAGAAGCGGACAAGGTTGATACCGCTAAAGAACTTTTAGCTAAAGCGAAGAAAGCTAATGTGCATATTGAATTAACCTCTGATTTTCTTATTGTTAAAGAGTTTAATGATCCTTCCACAAGAAAAATTGTTAAAGATATTCCAGATGGTTGGCAGAGTTTGGATATTGGACCAGAAACGTGTAAAAGATTTGAAGATATTTTAGCCAAGGCTAAGACAGTGGTTTGGAACGGACCCGTTGGCGTTTTCGAGATTGATGAGTATGCTAAAGGGACGCGTGCGATCGCTGAATATTTGGCTGGTCTAAAAGATGTAACAACGATCATCGGTGGTGGGGATTCAGCCGCTGCCGCTAGCAAATTTAAGCTCGATGATAAATTTACTCACATTTCAACCGGTGGTGGGGCCTCGCTTGAATTCTTAGAAGGACGAGAACTTCCTGGAATTGCAGCCTTAAATGACAAGAAAGTTGCTGACAAAGCTTATGCGTAAACCAATCA
>JAHFGL010000071.1 GCA_023247445.1 Candidatus Omnitrophota bacterium
CGTCAGCGAAATGATTTGGTCAACAATAACCATCTAGGCATGGCACATATAAAAGATACCATAAATTGAACATCTACAAAGATTTATGCCAATATTACCACTTCAATTCTGTCACAAAAAGTATATAGTTTTTGTGACAGGATTTGACGGTCAATGAGCTATTTCCATTTTGGAAACAACTGGATTAGCAACTTCCTCATTACTTTATAACTTCCCAATGCCCGCCCTTGTCAGGGCCGATACGCTTTAGCAATCCTTTATCTTTCAATTTATTAATATTCTTGTCGATGGCTGTTGTACTAATACCCACTTTATCTGACAATTCCCGCTTACTTATTCTGGGATTAGCTTTAATAAAGCCCATGATTTTTCGCTGACTTTCTACCAACCTTTCTACCAACCCTTCTACCAACCTATTTTCTCCGCCAACTCCGGAAAAAGGATGGGCTTGATCATTTTTTCGATATAGCTTCCAAGTGAATAAAAACTCCTCACTTCCCCATCCGGGCATTTTACCTCAAATGACTTTCCCTTAATCTGCTCCAAAGATTCGACAAAATGTGTTATTTGCCCAAGAGAAGCTCTGCACATGGTTTCTAAACACAACTCCATTAAATAAGCTTGTTCATCAGTGCATTTAATGATTGGCATAATATTGCACCCCACTCTTTATAAAATTCCTCAGAGATACCCTAAAATCTTCTTTTCTAACCCTTTCTTAAAATCTCGCAGATGCATCGCCTGACTTGCCGGAAGAAATTTCTTCAATTCTGTTTGAAAATTCATTGTCTCTTGTCGCAATAGTTTAAGCACGCTTTTTAAATTTTCTTTAGTCCTTGCCGCTGGATAATTCCCGGATAAAAGAAAGAAATAGTCATAATAATCGCGCGGCTTGTGCCTATCCAACAGCGCATCGAGCTTACCCCGGATGATCCCATCTATGTCGAGGTGTACAAGGGTGTAAGCCGGGATGTAGTCGTTTGTAATAAGGGCCCTTGTTTTTTTGGATTCCCTCCCTTTCCTCAATGAAACCTCGATCTGGACATTTATCTTCAAGTCATAAGCCTCGAATATGGCGATCCCCAGATAGCCGCCAGTCGTTTTTGTGGCCGCATCGATATGTACGGTCATCCCGGTTTTTTCTATATTGGCCAATGTATCTGTAAATAACTCCTCGATTTCTTTATGAGCAATACCTACTCCAGTAAAATCCAGATCCTCTGAGAAACGTGGACTTTTTAAGATAATCCGCAAAGCCGTTCCACCTTTAAAAAGCAATTTTTCCGAACCTGCATTTTGATAAAGATAAGACAAGAAAAGGTGCTGGCAATATTCCCGCACCACATTTTGGGTCGATGTCTGTTGCTGTTTAGTAAATTTTTCTAGGTTTTCTCTGCTCAACATAGATATCCATGGCCTTTTTGAGGAGACTCTTGCGTTTAAAGATCCGGATGTACTTTAAGAGTTTTCCTTTATTGATCCTTTTAAGGTTTAAACGATCATTAAGTGATATTTTCTTGAGATCCACAAAATAAAGATAATCAGCAAGGGCCTTTTCAGGTTCCGCCAACAAAACTACATGACCTTCCAAAGTGGCTGGGACATAACCTGTAAACACGCTTTTTTTGATCCGCTGATACGAAAAGACGCCTTTAGGCGTTTTAAATTCGCGGGTCGGCTTTGTCGTGACCGAGGTGACAGTGTAAACAACTTCAGGGATAATACTATAATGTGAAAGCGCGGATTCGAGGGAAATATAGGAAGGCTGATAAAGCTTATTGGCAATCAAATTAAGCGGCGGGTGGCTGTCTTTGAGCATATAGTAATTATTACGCAGCTTTATAAAGAGCCCGCTCTTTAAGTTACGTGAAATAAAGACAGACCCCGTCTTTGGAGCAATGCCAAAGACATCGCAAAACTCGCGGGGCGTAAAAATGAGAAGACCGCTGTCTTTAAGTTTTTCCTGGACCTGTATACGATTCATTTAATTAACACATTTGTAGAATAATTGAATTGACTAATAATAGCCAATGGCCGCCTAAATGTCAACGGTTTTATCCCACATCATTTATATGCTGATGTTTTCTTATATTTCGAATACATAAGATTGTATAAGATTAGTAAATCGATGGTTACCATACAAACACACCAATTCCAATTAATGTATGGTAACTCTTAAAGGTAGGAATTTAAAGCCCTGCTACCGCCCCAATAATCTCTTCCATCGTGCGTCTATATTGTGGCCAACGGCCAGCCGTAGGTTTCGATGAAAATTTTATTCATAATTGAGATATTATTTTGTTAATTTATTTTTTCTAACGAATAAATTTCTTAATAACAAAATTATGATTAACCAAATAATAAAATTGATCCCGAAATGAATTCCATTATAGTGTATCCATGACCAACCAGGAGCAGATTGAGCATAGCTTAATGGGAAGCCCAACTTTGTAATAATTCCGACAGTATCTATTTCACTTTTATCTACCCCACTTTTAATAAACAATGAAAGAGAACTTATAATGAAAGCTGCTAAAGCGGATAATAAATTTTTTATCATATTATGTAATTTTATAAATCTTCTCCAAAACCCCCTTTAAAGTCCTCAAATAGTGCGTCCATTGGTCAGCCGTAGGTTTCGATGAAGACTTTAGTTTTGAATGAATTTTGAATCATATGATTGATGGAAAAAAGGATATTCCTTTCGTAATTGGATAAATCTTTCTATATCCGTAGAGAACCAATTTGAGTTAAGACTTTCAAGGACTCTAAGTATAAATAAATTATCTTTCAGAGGCCTTCCATTAGTTGTGATACTATCTCTGCGGTGAAAAGCTATTTGAATCATAGATTTTTCTTTTGAATCCTCCACAGCTTTTATAGCCTCAGAATAAAAAGAATTAAAATCTACACTCCCTTCAGGCAAGTATCCATTATCGAAAGGTCCCGAACCATATTGGGCTTTCACCGAACCGTTTTCATTGAAAGTTAATATCCAGCCTTCTTCAGAGAAAACTGTAATGTTATCACAATCTTTAATTG
>JAHFGL010000053.1 GCA_023247445.1 Candidatus Omnitrophota bacterium
AAATTATTGATTAATCCTCAGAATGGCCATTTCAAAAAAAGAAAATTCTCCCCAAGAACTCCAATCATTTCGTAAGCAGCCTTTTCTTTTACTCACTTTGATTTTAGTTGTGGTATTTTTCGCTTTTTCTCCCGCGCTTAAAAATAATTTTATTTCCTGGGATGACGCACAGCATATTACAGAAAATAAACTTGTTCGTTCCTTAAGCTTATCCAACATTAAGAAGATTTTTGTCACGCCCACCATGGCGGTTTATGCCCCGCTAACCATCTTTAGTTATGCTTTGGAGTATCATTTCTTTGGATTGAATTCATTTGTCTTTCACTTAAACAATCTTATCCTTCATTTGGCTGTCACCGCTTTAATCTTTGTATTTGTTCTGCGATTTGGATTCAATTTATATGTTGCCGGTTTTACTGCCATTGTTTTCGGACTACATCCAATCCACGTTGAATCAGTTGCTTGGGCGACGGAGCGCAAAGATGTTTTGTATAGCTTCTTTTATATGTTGTCGCTTCTGAGTTATTTGAATTATGTAAAAGACCAGCGTAAGAAATATTTTGTTTTAGCGATTCTTTGGGGAATATTAAGCATTTTGTCTAAACCGATGGCGCTAAGTTTGCCGTTAATTTTTTGTTTAATCGATTGGCGATATAAAAGGGGCGTGACAAAAAAAGTTATTATCGAGAAGTTGATTCATTTGGTTTACATTGTCCCCATTCTTTGGAAAACATATGTGTTACATGCACGTGTTCCTGGAACAAGTTTCGAGGAATCCATGTTAACTTATTTGTGGACGCTGACTTTTTATGTTCAGAAATTCTTATTTCCGTTTGTTCTCATTCCACTTTATCAGTTGCCTCAACCAATTGATTTTCTAAATAGTCATTATCTGATGGCGATCGTCACACTGTTGGTCTTTCTGTTTTTTCTCATTCGTTACAGAAATAATTTTTGGTTTGTGTGGGCGTGTCTTTATTATTTTCTTTCCATCTTTTTTATTTTGCGATTTGACCATGCGGTTGATATCAGCATTGTCGCCGATCGATTTATGTATTTGCCTTCTCTTGGATTTTGTCTATTGTTGGGCATCTTAAGTGAAAAGATGTGGAACGATGTTCAGTCAAAGAATGTTTTATGGAGAGGGGTTTGTATTTTTTTTGGGGCAGCTTTGGTGATAGGGCTTGGAACTAAAACTTATTTTCAAACCAAGATTTGGAAAAATAATTCCATTTTTTGGAGTTATATAATTAGCAAAGATCGCCACAACGCCATTGCCTACAATAATCAAGGGTTGCTTTATCGCGACCAAAAAAAATATGATCTTGCTCTTATTGATATGACATATGCTTTAGAACTGAATCCTAAGTATGTAGAAGTTTATAATAATCGTGGCGTTATTTATAAAGAACAAGGCAAATATGACCTTGCGCTACGCGATTGGACGTCTGCACTTGTGCTTAATCCAAAATATTCAGAGGCCTATAATAATCGCGGCGTTTTATATAGAGACACTAATCAGTTTGATTTGGCTTTGGACGATTATAATCAGGCCATCTTGTTTAATCCTGCGGATAAGCAAGCCTATACGAATAGGGGAAACTTATATGCCGCGATGAAGCAATATGATTTGGCGCTTAAAGACTATGAACGCGCATTAAAGATTAATCCTTATTTTTATATTGTTTATAATAATCGAGCTTTTGTTTATGTCATGAAAAATGATTTGCAGCGGGCTTTAGCGGATTACAACATGCTTTTAAAAATGAAACCTGATTTTGTTAAAGGATATATCAATCGTGGACGGCTTTATCAGAAAATGGATAAACCTGATTTAGCGAAAAAGGATTTTGAAAGAGCCTCAAAACATTGAGCGGTTGAAAAATATATTTGACCGGCATATGGTTTTAAGGTAAGGTATCCTTCGTTTCAATAAATTTTCTTGATTTTAATAAGCGCGAAAGTCATTACCAATATGTCTTTTACGAGAATATCAAGATTTATTTCTTTAGCAGTCCTTTCCTTAATAGTATCTTCTTCCTTAGCCTTCGCGCTTGATCAAAATCCCCAAGATCAATTTTGTAAATCACATTTGTTGGGCACTATGTCCAAGGAAACTTGCGCGGCGCTCTGTGGTAAACCAGAAAGTTGCAAAACAGTTCAATCCTATAAAGCACAAAATAACCCGGGATTAGATAAAGATTTAGATTGCTATGGTTGTGGGGCGACACAGACCTGTTATGACTTAGGACTTCTTCCCAAATTCCCGGATTGCATGCTTTGTGAAATGAATCCCAAGAAAATGTGCGTGTCGTCAACACCGGTTAATAATCCGTTAGGTTTTGGCCCCGGCGCGATTCCTCTTCCCAAAACTGTTGCCGGTGAACAATGTTGGGATTGTGTGGATCGCCCGCCGATCTGCGCAGATAAATTTCCAGGATCATCTTCCATGGCCGCCTGCCAAGCCAATTGCAAGAAAAATGATGAACAATGTGTTCAAGTTGGTGTCAATCCTGCAGATGGTATGGCTTGTTTTTCTTGCCAGAAAAAAATCCCGCCACCGCAAACCTGTAAAGATTTAGGATTTTTAAATAATGCTCAATGTAACAGCTGCGCGGCGAATCAAAATTGTGTGCCCGCCGGCGTTGTAGCCAAGTCAGGGGAAGTATGTTTTCAGTGTGTTAATAAACCAGAGCCACCGAATCCTCCAAAAGAAAAATTGACCTGCGAAGATTATGGTTGGCAAACACCACCTTGTAGTGAATGTGCCGATTATGATCGTTTCGTTTCTTTTCAAGGACCAAATTTAGAATTGCAATGTTGTAAATGTTTGACCAATCCTTGTCAGCCATCGCCGCCTAATATGCACATTACACAATGTCAGCAGCTTTGTGAAACAAACGGTGGTCAATGCGTTCCACGCACGCATGCGCGTGGTGAACCCGATTGTTATTACTGTTCGATGCCGCAGGAAGAACCACAGACTTGTGATGAAATGCATTTGCCGGACTCTTGTGATCCGTCTCCGTGTTCTGAGGATGAAAAGTGTTCGATGCAGCCGATTAAATTAAAAAATGGTAAGACAATTAGCTGCGCAGAATGTGAGCCTAAAGAAGAAGTTGACACGGGCGATTGTGCGAAGTTTAGAAAATATCCTCACTGTGCCTACTGTTATCGATATGGCATGTCGTGCAAAATGGAGAAGGTAAGTGATAAGCCGCTTTTAGAATGCGCTCAATGTTATCACCAATGCGCGGATCAAGGCGCGTTTGAAGGCGATTGTTCACTTGCTGGCGCTTGTCCGGAAAATCAAGAATGTTCATCCACTGAAGATGGTTGTCATATTTGTAAACCTAAGAGGACACAAACTGGTCAAACACCAGGTGGACAGGTTGTTTTAGTTGATCCTGTTGGAACAACCGAAAGTGTGACGACGGTTTGTCAGAGTGGAAAAAGCGTTGAAGAAATTCGTGAAGAGATTAGAAAGAAATTTGGGACAACTGGAGATATTGCCGGGGCGGCTCGAGCGTTGGTTGAAGAAGGAAAAATTGTTTACGATCAGAAGGCTGGAGACTTGCTCGTTAAAGAAGCCCAAAATATTGCCGCCCAAACCGGACGGCCATACAAAGAAGTTTATGAGGAGCTCAAGAAGCAATATATAGGAGAAGGCGATGACTGGATGACCGCGACCCGCGGTAACTGTTATGAGTTTGTTCATTTGGCGGCGTGGTTGGCCGGTGGTAACAATATGGATTATCGAACGGTCACCGGTGGTTTACGAAGTCTTATTGATCCAAACAAGATGCATGCATGGGATGGTAACAGTGAAATTCCCGCCGGACAAATTATCGTTGGCTGTTCTTATATTGGTGGACAGGATTCATATAATTTCTATCATACAGCTGTTTCGCTTGGTGGCGGATGGGTTGCAAATAATCGTGGAGAAGGCGTGCAGATTGAACGCATCGAAGATGTCTTTGGCACTTTTTACACCAATCCTTTGACTGGACGTGGAATCTATTTTGGAAATTACAGCGGATATAATCTTCCTAGCGAAGCCAAGAAATTATTGAAAGATGAGTTAGTCCAAACTCAAGAATATATTGATGCGCTTAAAAATGGTGACACGGTTGGATTAGAAAATGTCACCATGCAGGATTTAGATAATCGTGTGGCGCTACTTAAATATTATTTAGGTGAAGGGCCGCTGACTAATCCCAAAAATCCGACGGATGATTATTTAAATTATAGTCGTTTTGTCGATCAGGCGGTCGATGGCATTGCAAATCACAAGCCATTCTTTTATCCCAAATTTGCTCAGTGGCAGCAAAGTCCGTATGGCAGTCAAACACAAATTGTTTTACAAAAAGGACCATCGTATACACCAGCCTCTGATGATTGGGAAAAACGTGCGTCAGAAGGCTTCCTGCAAATGGTTGAAGGAAATGCCCCACTTGCGCCAGAACTTCAATCACAAACTCAACCAGAACAAGCAGCAACGCCTGCAAACAATGGAACAGATACATCAACAGGTGTCGGACCAGCCGCTGGTAAATTTGATTGTCGCAAAGAAGAATTTTCAAATGATCCTAATTGCGATGGTCAATGCAAAGAAAATCAATACTGCAGTTTTGTTTTTGTCACCAGTATCAACGGTGGAGGAACATGTTATCGATGTTATACAAACCCAAGTGATGAGCGTTGTAATGAAGGGTATGCTCCAGGAAAATGTTATGAGATTACTTGTTCGACGGAAGAAAACTGTGTTGAGAATACAAAGCCGGGTAAAAAAGTTTGTCATAAGTGTGAACCAAAATCTAAAACGACAACCGGGATTGGAACAACAACGGGGGCAACTGCAACCGGCGGTGGCTTAACAACGGGTGGCGCCGTGGCAGAAAGTTGTCCTGAATTTAGTATGCCGGGAAGTTGTTATGGCGCTGGCGGATGGAGTCCATGTCCAGGGCAAGAATGCAAAGAACCAAAACCGGGATGTTATCAATGTATGGGATTGCCGCCATGTAAAGAAGGATTTACTCATGGCTATTGTTCGGGATCTCTTTGTGATTTTGATCAAAAATGTATCCAGGATGGGGGATGTTACCGTTGTGAAGAAAAATCAAAAACTTCGTATGATCAATGCGATTTTGGTTTTTCGCCGGGAACTTGCCCAGGGAATTGTATTTCTACTACAGAAAATTGTGTTCAAGCTGGCAATTGTTATACCTGTGAGAGGAAGCCGCAAATCACAACCGGTGGAACAACCGGCGGTTTTGTTACGCCCGGCGAAAGTTTTACAGGAGGATATGATCCTTGTTATCCGAATTTATATGAAGAAGATTGTGATCGATGTGAATTTTATGGCGGTGAATGTGTGCCTGCGGGAGCCCCTAAAAAATCGATGACTCCTCGGTTAGTTTTCTCACTGGATAGTCCAAGCCTTAATAAAGCCCCGCAATGTTATAAATGTGTTGAACCCGATGATTGTGAAAATCACAACATGGTTTGTAGTTGCATGGCCTGTCGACCAGGAACGATCTGTGCTCCCAGTGGTCGGCTTGAAAACGGAAAAATGTGTTATCAATGTATTCGTCCTAAATCCATTTCTGTTACGTACATTATCATTATTATCGAAACACCTTATGAACGATTTGTCCTTAAAAATAATCCAGCTAAAGAAGCCGTTGATTCGAGTGGATTAGGTAATTTTGTTCCATCAAAAGTGATGGCTCTTGCCTCTGTTGATTCGAGTGACGGGGGAGTTCAAAAAATTGCAGGGCTGCTAAAAGGTGGAGTCGATGTCGCTGGAATAGTTAGCGCCCCGATTAGTTTGGAGAGCTTGACGGGAACGCTTAAGAAAGGTTTATCTTCGGGTGGAAAATATACAGAAAATTGTTTTAATGATTTTAAAGAAACTGATTTGCCGAAAAATCCGCCGGGGGGCAGTGGTGGTGGGGGATCATCATCATTTGGTCGTGATCCAATGGATCAAATCACAACGAGCGCGCCGGTTGTTGTCTGCGGACAAAAAGGTAGTGAAAAGGCCCTCGCGATATTTGATGCCAGCGGCCGACCGGTTGCAGCAATATCGAAAACAGATTTAGCTAAAAATCCAAAGGCCGTGGAAGAGGCTCTAAGTAAGGCCCAGGAATTAAGCGATCAGATTTTAGAATTTAGAGCCAATGGGTTACAGGGTGTTATTAAAAACGTTTTAAATAACATCAAGCCACAGATTGTTTCAAAGGTTAAGCAAGAAGTTAAGGAAGTTGTCGACGATAATAAAGGTAAGGGCAAGAAGAAAAAGAAGGGCAAAGAAGAGCCGAAGGAACCGGTCGTGCCGAATGATCCTTTATATATGGCTCCGGAAAAAGAAAAGCAAGGCAAGCTCTTAGGGATTTTTGGAAGTAGTACGGCTCCAGTTGCAATCAATACTGGAACCATCTTGAAATTTGGCGACGGCGCGTTAGGTGATGGAAGCGGTGTTGATGATGCGAAAAAACAAAATGATGCCATTGCCGATCAATGGGGTATTCATAAGGTTGGTTATCTCCCGAAATCAGATCCAAATTCCGCGTGGAATATTGTTGATGGAGGGGCACAGAATGTTTTAGTGGCGGTCATTGATTCAGGGTTAGATATGGATCATCCGGACGCGCCAGAATACATTTGGACCAATGAGAAAGAAGTTTCGGAAAATGGAATTGATGACGACGGAGATGGTTATGTTGATGATGTTCATGGATGGAACTTTTTGGATAATAACAATGATCTTCGGGATTTAAAAGGGCATGGGACATTTGTGGCGGGTATTATTGCGGCTAAAACAAATAATGGCATTGGTGTGGCGGGCATTAATCCGGGGGCTGTTATTATGCCACTTAAAGTTGTTAACAAAATTGGAGAAACAGATAGCTTCTCTATTTTTAGGGCGATTCATTTTGCCGTTGATCATGGTGCCCGCGTGCTTAATATTAGTTTGGGCGGACGCGGAGTATCAAAATTAGAACAGATTGCGATTAACTATGCTCGATCTCAAGGGGTGTTTGTGGCCGTTGCGGCAGGTAACGTTGGCGAAAATATTAGTGATCATGGTCCGGCCTCATCCCAAGGAGTCTTTGCCGTGGGGGCCATTGATTTTAATGGAAATCGAAGTACGATTTCTAACTGGGGACCAAACAATGGTCTATTAGCTCCCGGGGAAGCGATCTATTCTTTATTCTCAAAAGATACTGTCGAAAGTGTTGTGGCCGCGATTCGTAAGACGGGTTATTGGAAACAATCGGGAACATCTTTTTCAACACCGATCGTTGCGGCAACGGCATCTTTAATGCTCGCGAAAAATCCGAATTTAACACCTCTTCAAATTGAAGATATTTTGTCTAAAACAGCAACGGAAATGTATGATCCCGGTTGGGATGCGAAATCAGGAGCAGGATTATTAAATGCGACCCAAGCGCTGGGAGCGCAACCCTCTACGGATACAATTGTTGCTAAGATTACAGCCATGCAGGTTAACAACGATCCAATAAAAAAGCAGCTTGCTTCCGTCGATGTTTTTGGTACGGTCCATGGGCCGGTTAAAGAATTCTTTGTTGAAGTAGGCAAAGGCAAACACCCTGGACGATTTGAAAAGGTTTCAAATGTCTTTGATGAAGAAGCGACTAACAATTGGTTGGTACGCATTGGTAAAGATTTTTTGCGCGGCAGTAAAGAGTGGGTTATTCGCATTAATGTGATGGATAATAGTGGTCAAACAACTATTGCAGAATCTAATTTGCTTCTTAAGTAAAGGATTGTTACATGAATGGATTAAAATATCGCTATTCTGAGCGTAAGCGAAGAATCTCAGATTATTTAAGTAATTTTGAGATCCTTCGGCTCCGCCTCAGGATGACGAAGAGGATACATGCGGCATTAATAGTAATTATCTTTTTTCTTAATATTTCTTTTATTGTTCCCGCAAGTTTTGCCGATCAATTTGTCATTGATCCAGTGTATACAACGTTTATGTTTCGTATTAAACATTTGATGGGATATGCTTCGGGCACAATTCCTAAATATGATGGAACGATCGACTTAAATCAAGATAACAAAGCCTTCGTTGGAATGAACATCACCCTTGATTTAGCCAGCATGGATACGAAGAATAAAGATCGTGACGAAGATTTACGTTCGGAGCGATTTTTTGATGTGGCAAAATTTCCACAGGGAAAATTTGTTACCAAAAAAGTTCAGGCTGATGATAAAGTAATCGGAGATTTAACTTTAAAAGGAGTCACCAAAGAAGTGACGTTAGCTTATGTTTTTCATGGTATCGCCAAAGATCAATTTGGTCGTACTAAAACAGCGTTGACACTCAAAGGAACTATTAATCGTAAAGATTTTGGAATTAGTTATAATACCAAGACTGACGACGGGAAATGGCTCTTAGGTGATGATGTTGATCTTTGGATTGAAATTCAAGGCATTTTAGATAAGGATAAGGACATAAAGAGAACCGATGTGCGTAATTGATGTCGGGATGAAAAGGATGTGAACCCATGGCGGCTAATAAAATATATCTTTCTCAAACAGATAAGAAAATTGCTGGTGTTTGTGGTGGGGTTGGAGAATTTCTTGATGTTGATTCAACCATTGTTAGAGTTGTTTTTATATTGTTAACTTTCTTGGGAGGATTTGGACTTCTTCTTTATCTTATCATGTGGCTCGTGGTCCCACGGAAGTCATAAGATGAAGTTGTATCCACTCAATAAAATAGTCTTAGCCCTGCACAATAATCCATCCCAATTTTTAAATGGTTTAACATCTAATTCTTTGGATAAACCAGCCAATGCGTTTTTAAATATTCATGGTCGGATTATTGCGACGTTTGATCAACTTAAGGTCAATGATAATGAGTTTTTGATTGTGATCGAAAAGCAATTTCTTGAAGCAGTTCTGCAGCATATCGACCGTTATGTGCGTTTGGCAGGAGTTAAAGTTGAGCAACTTTCCACACAAGTTTATTTCGATTTAGAAGGAAATGTCCCAACGCAAACAAACGATTATGTTGTTCCTCAAAAAGTAGGACGTCTCATTATAACCACGCAAGAGTTGTCAGCAAATGTTTCCGCTGAGGAGTTCACTTTATTTCGATTGAAAAATAATATCCCCGCGCATGGGATTGATTACATGGATGAATTTTTGCTTAATGTCAGTGAAGTAGATGCCGTGTCTTTTACCAAGGGATGTTTTTTGGGGCAAGAACCGGTGTCAAAAGTCCACAATCGTTCTAGGCCTAGTTGGAAATTAGTTGTTCGTTATGAAAATGAGTGTAGCGATGAAGAGAAGCAAAAAATGACGTCAAAAGTTATCGACCGTGCCACGCAAAGAACGTTAGGATTTGTTTTTGTGAAAAATGAGTAATGATGGTATTATATGCAAATTACAATATACAAATTCCAACACCAAACAATTCACAAATTTCAATGGCCAGAATTTATATTTAGTTTTGTAGCTTGTTAGTTGTATATTGTTTGGTATTTGAATATTGTGATTTGGAATTTTGCCAGAATTTGTTTACAAATGTTAAGGAGATTTAGATGAAAATCCGTACGAAGTCAGTCCACACCGGTGTTTACAAAGATAAAAGTTATAACTCTGTCACCACACCTATTTATCCTACCTCAACCTTTGCTTTTGAGGCCCTTGGGAAAAATAAAGGATACGATT
>JAHFGL010000023.1 GCA_023247445.1 Candidatus Omnitrophota bacterium
GAGGGATTGAGGGAAGGATGCCAGAAATAAGAAAAAGTTTATCTAAAAGACTATTAATGAAGTTGTTGATTGGAGCAGTGGCTGTGACGGTGAATTTGAGTAGTTCAATGGCTGGGGCGCAGGATCAGCAGTCAGGTTATAGCTATGGTTTCTTAAAGAAATCCAGAGCATTTATTGCACAATATGTTGCTATTGATGGAGATTTTGAAAATGTTTCAAAAAACTGGAGGGATCTGCTGGACCCTAATAGTAATAGTCGAGTTCATCTTGCGATATCCCCAGGAAAAGTTTGGTTTGAGGTTAATTTCCCTTTTCCCGCCGGTCCGAAGAGTTCTTTAGATAATTTTTCTTTCGTCGCCGAACGTGCGGCTAAATCGGCACAAGACAAAATAACGTTAATTATTCAGGAAGCACGAGATAAGGCTAAAAGTTATATTCCATCTTTTCCTGATAATCAAGCAAGCGAAAACTCAGAACCAGATACTAAAAATGCTGGTACAAGGGAAGTTTCTACACCTCTTCCTGTCAGAGAAGCGAAAGAAACGGCAACAGAAACACAAGAACTCGAGTCTCAGAATAATGGTAAAACACCACTTGACCAGCCGGCAAAGAGTGAAGCTGAAAATAAAGATATCGATGAGTCAATGTTTTCAACTCCAGTATCAGAAGTTAAAACTAAAAAACCCAATGAGGTTGGAGGTATCGATTTTAATCCCAACGGCATTAATATGGCTGTTGAAAATAAAGGCGAGGCGCCTAAGTTTAACTTTGATCTGCAACAGCTTAAAGATTTGAATATTCAGGGTCTCCAACCGATTATTACCAACATGATGCCAGTAACCAACATCCCCCTTTTGTTGGGAATTAATAATGAAGAAGAATCTTTGGATGAGTCAAGCTCGTAGTTCTATCATCGTCGATAAATAAGGCAAGAAAACGTTTCCCGCAAATGCCTCCTAGCCCCTAGTTTTCGCTAAAAATGCAATTTATACTTTTTATGTATGAGAAAACATTTATTTTAATGAGATATTCTTTTTAACCAATCCTTCGGGGGGATAATCATGATTTCAAAAAAAGGTATTTTTCAGTGGATCAAAGAGTCATCTGCTTTTAGATGGGTGAATCTGGCGGTGGTCATGTTTTTTGTCAGCAATTTTGTTCTCTTTGATTTCGGGAGAACACAAGCTGCCTCTGCCCAGATATTGATTCAACATACACCAGGAACGCTCTTGCCATTATCTGCCCCCATGAGTCCTCCTATATTAAGAGGAATACAAGTTCACCCTGAACAACCTTTTGATTTCGATTTTATTATGGATGGTCCAGAAGGAAAGCCCATTGAGGAAAAAGAAGCAAGTCAGATGGTTAAATATTTTCTAACCCTTTTAGCCATTCCAGAAGGAGATGTTTGGGTTAACCTTTCACCTTATGAAAAAGATAAAATTGTTCCTTCGACACTTGGTGCTACCGATGTCGGCAGAGAGCTTTTAGTTCAAGATTATCTGCTCAAACAATTATCTGCTTCACTAACTTATCCCGAAACTGAGTTAGGTCAGAATTATTGGAAAGAGCTTTATGAAAAAGTGGGCAAAGAGTTAGGGATGAAGGATGTGCCACTCAACACTTTTAACAAAGTTTGGATTGTTCCGGCCAAGGCGGTTGTTTATGAAGCTAATAATCAAGCTTATGTTGTTGAAAGTCGATTGAAAGTTATGCTTGATGAGGATTACGTTGCCTTACATAAAAATATTGATTCAGAACGGTTTGGAACCAATCAAGTCGAGAATAAAGAGGCCAAAGAGGTTAATAAAATTATTTCAGATGCCACGCGCGATATTCTTATTCCGCAGCTAGAGAAAGAAATCAATGAAGGCGAAAATTTTGCATCGCTACGACAGATTTATAACGCCATGATTTTGGCTACGTGGTTTAAGATGAAATTAAAATCAAGCGTCGTTAGTCAACTTTATGCCAACAAAAGTAAAGTTGTCGGCATTGAGATGGATGACACAACATACAAACAGGAAGTTTATGAACAGTATTTAGAGGCGTTTAAAAAAGGCGCGTATGACTATATTAAGGAAGATTATGATAGTGAAACCCAAAGTGTCGTTCCGCGTCAATATTTTTCTGGAGGGGTTAGGGGATTAGATGAGGCAATGTTGAGTGTTCAAAGCGGGACGCCAGGGATGTTTCGAGCTCTTTTTGAAAGATTAAAAGGAAGAAGAATGCAATCGTTGGGCGTGAGGCTGGGGCAATTATTTTCTATGCCTCAATGGAGAAAACAGAGTCCAGCAGCTATCCTTGAGACCTTAAAGGCGGGAAAAGATTTAAGTTTAAATCAACGATTGAGTAGTTTTAATAGTTTTATGACTAGTCTTGTGACTAATGATTCTCCTTTAAAAACTTTAGCGGAACGAAAGGAATTCATTAGGAAATTATTACTTCAGAATATACGTGAAAATAAATTCAATTTGCTTGAGTTGCAACAAATCTTTAGTGTTTTATCAGACGGTATTATTAATAACAATTTAGACCTTAGTCGATTTGATTATATGAGGGACTTTCTTAATGAGCTCGTTTTCGCGATGGCTAATAATGGAGGAGCTCCATTTGTTGCGCAACAACTTAACCGACTCAATGATTTGATTGACCCGCCCATAACAACCGCCCAAGGCGTTGCAGAATTAAACGCACAACCGACCGATCAAAATGCGCTAAAAGCAAGAGTGAAATTATTAAGAACATTTCGTGGGGCTTTGGAAATGACCTTTTTTTCTGGAAATGCATTGGCCGCGGCTAATGCCTCACAACTTCCTTTTCGATTTAATGAAAAGATATCTACAGTAGCAACAGGGAAGGAAAAAGAAGGTCAAGAAATTAAAATGAGAAGGCTCGTTGACGAAATCGTTCGGCAACGACAGGCCTTAGTTGCCGCTTTGGAAGGGTTCCAAGTGGATAATGATGTTTCATTTACTGACTCGGTTAGCATTGAATTTGTTGATCGTTTGCCCTCGGGAGCACAGGCTGAGTTTAATAATACAGATGGGATCTTAAGAATTGCCGTGACGATGAATCCAAATGAGATTAAAAAGCAAATCGTGGCGGGTCTTGTTTCAGGAAAATTACGAGCGATCGAAACTCAATTAACTAAGGACCTTGGACAATATTGGGGTCCATTATTGTTTGGTAAAATTCAGCAGATGGTTACGCAAGGGATATCTCTACAAGCATTCATCACGCTTTATAATATTCTTAACACGGATAAAGTAACGAAAGTTCAAAGATCTGATTTTTTAAATGAGTTGGTCAATGTTTCTATTGATAAAAGTAAGGACAAAGCCGCCAAAGGTGTGGCTATCGACAAATTATTAAAGCGCGCAGAAGATCTTTTAGTCGCTGATTTAAAGACTGCAAAGAATCAAAGAGAACGTGGGCGAATTTGGAAAGCATCTTATGCGCTACGCAATGCTGCTCTTGGATTAGCAGGACTCGCGGCGGTAGCTTGGGGTGGAAATGCTGCTCTTAATGCTCCTGTCGATGGCAATCTTGCTGACAGAGGGGCGGCTATTGCCAGTGTTGTTCAAGATGAAAAAGCTTCTAATTTATTGGCAGGACAAACACCAAGCGCAACGGCATCAATGACAGGAACACAAACGGCAAGTCCGACGGCAACACCAACGGCAACAACAGCAGAACCGTCAGCTACACCAACTTCAGGAACAGTTGAAGCGATTGCGGCTCGTCAAGCAGAAAATACAATAACACCGATCATCGTATCACCTCCAACAGCGACACCAGGTAAACCAACACCGAATGTAACACCTGAGAATCCTTCATTTCGCCTTTCGCTTGCAAAAAGACAGGCAGTAAAATGGGCAACACAAACAGCGAAGGCAGAAGAACAAACAGGAACACCAACGGCAACACCGACAGCAACGCCAACTGCGACCCCAACTGAAACAGCAACATCATCACCAACGGCAACGCCTAGTCCATTTGATCCAACAGGAGAAACCACGCCAAGCGCGACTAAAATCGTAGATGAAATTACAGTTAAAAATCCAAAAATAACTCCTGATCAAAAAGCTGAACTTGAGAAAATGGTTGAAGGAGCTTTGGCCGGAAACCAAATAACCATTGCTGATATTATGAAAAGGTTAGGTGAATTATTGAATCCAGCGGCTACGCCAACAGTCGCAGTTCCGGTAGCATCGCCAACAGCTAAAGCAACACCTGAGGCCACCAAGGCCGCTGCCGTAGATATGATTGCTAGACATATTATGCCTGGATACCAAGCAACCTATAATCAATTAAAAAAGTTTATGGGCGAGGGAGCTAATCCTATTCGACGTTTTCAAGAAAGATATAATCAAATACCAGGTGTTACTAAAATTAAGGTAGATGATATTATCGGCCCCGAGACGGCTGGAAAGTTTACCGCGGTTAATTTAGCCGGAGGATTTGAAGCTTATGAAAAAGGAATAAATAATCCTATAAATGATCCTATTGAAAAGTTTGTGGCAAGTGTTGCCGCAGAAACTCCAGCGAGTAGTCCAGCCGTTGATGCGTTTGTTGAAGAGGTTGAAAGTATTCTTGCTGAAGTTAATGTGTTTTTAAAACAAGATGAAGCAGAAAGAAGTCCGATAAGATTAGCTGTTTTAGCTAGTCAATTAGATAGTGCTATTAATAATTTTCCTGCTAGCGATGCGCTTAAGCCAGAAGGGCGACAGGCTTTTCAACAATTAAATTTATTATCAGCATTACTCAAAGGAACATCTCTCGAAGGAGAGCGAAATCTTCCAAGAGCCGTCAAATATGCTCAAGGACAATTAGGTATTGTAAAAACTAGTGTTGTAGAGACGACAGAAGTTGGTACTGTAGATCAAACAGAAACAGCATCTAAAGAACAAGGGTTGGCTGCCAAAGCATTACGTGCTGTTAAGAAAATTGGTAATAAAATTTATGGAGAGGAAGAAGGACGAGAGTTAGATCGTCGCATTAAGGGGTTGAGCGACAAGTTAGGTGAATTTGAAACAGCGGCTGGAGTTGTCAGTGCCGACAAAATAAATGTGCTAGGGCAAGTAAGGGGAGTATTAGGTTTAATGGCTCAGGTAAACCCAACAATAGAAGGAGCAGAGGGTGCTTACAAGGCTAAGGCTATTCAGTTAGAAGGTCTATTAAATAATTTAGGCAAAGATGCTCCACTAAGTAGAGAGCAACAAAGAGTTGTCAATGAAGCAAAGGATCAACTTAATGGTTTTAAAGAGTATGCCGCCCGTGCTGGTCAAGATGTGAGTCCAATCGGAGTTAAGATCGTTGTAGTGGCATCAGCGAAAGCCGGGAAAGCAGCTGCACAGGCCGTTGGGAAAGCAGCCACAGCCGTGCAAGATGCTATAACCAGAGATAATTCTCAAGCCCCTGTTGCTCAAAGATCAGAGGATGTTTATAACGCATTAGATGGGATTGATATGAAAGGTTTACCATCTGATGTTCAAGACGCAATCAATGATGCCGCTTGGGATGCTTTAGTGATGCATGTCAGCGCCCAGGATTTGAGCAGCAAAGGTCCGCAAGGAGCGTATCCGTTAGTGAGAGATTATTTAAGTAACTTTTTTCAAAATACACCAGGCTTTTTATCTCGTACATTTACTAGTCCTTCGGCTCAATTAAAAAGATTGACGGGACAAGAAAATCAGCAAGAAGCATTAGCCAGAATTGTGGGTGAGGCAACAGATGCCGTTAATAAGATTAAGCCTGAATCATTAACAGAACAACAACAGGCCTCTGTTAAAAAGTTAAAAGGTGAATTAGAGTTTTTGAAAAACTATTTACAACTTTTAAAAGAAGGTAAAGTTGAAGAAGCGAAGGCGTCGTTAGCTAAACGATTAACGGATTCTTTGGCTGATTTAGGTAGTCGATTTGTTGCTGGGCCTGCGCAAAGGGCGATCAATGCCGTCAGTCCTAAAGTCGCGGAGTTAAAGGATCAAGCCGCAGAAGTCGGTGATGGACTTAAAGGAGTTTTGATAGTTCGTCACGGAGTTGAAACTCGGACTAAGAGTAGTGATATTAAAAATGAAGCAGGGAAATTAAAAGGCAAAGTTAATGCGACAGGTCAAGCCGCTCTTGATTCTATTGTTAAAGAGGCAGAAGTTATTCGTAAAGCCGCAAAGAATTTTGAACAAGATGGGGCTAGGGCGATGATTCAAACTTCGGCTCAATCAATGAGTGCTTCTTTCGATATAGTAAGAAATAATTTAGTAGGCGCTGGATTAGCTGAGCAGATAGCGATCGCTAGAATGCGTGCGATGGCAGAAGGAATTCAGTCTTTAGCCGCTGAGGGAGATATGACATTGCCCCGAACGGTACAGCTTGTCAGTGTGCCTTTAAAGGTGATGGAAGGTGTTGTCGAACCAATTCTTTCTCCTGTTTATACTGCCGGGACTGTTACTAGAGAAGTTAAATCCGCCGCGGTTGAAGGACAAGAAGCATTGGCTAATTTGGGTCGAGAAATTCAGCAGACCTTTGTTGCTACTCAATCCAGAAGGTTAAAGGATGATTTAGGCCGTCTTAAATTTTCTCTTGAAGATCTTAGAAATAATTCTGGAGTGCGTAAAAATCCAACGGCTTTTAATGATGTCATAACTCAGGCTGACATTTTGCAATCAATGGTTGGAGATTTAGCGGATCCATTACAAGTAGCAATTTTTAATACTCGTCTGACAGGGTTAGAACGTTCAGTTCAAACAATGGAAGGACAGGTAGATAAAAAGGATGTGGAGGCGGCTGTCGCGTTGGCTCGTCTCAGATACTATATTGATAATATCAAAAGCAAAATTGCCGATGGGCAAACAGCGCAGCAAGAGCTGGCTAGATTAAGCGGAATTTATGATGGGATTGGCAGTGCTTTGCAGTCAATAGCGGATGCGGCGGAAAATGTTTCTACATCTGTTGGAACAAGATTAAAAACACTCGTGGCTAGTATAACGCCTAAACAAGAGCCGGTGGTTGTTGTTGATGCCCAAGTTCTTGGTCAACAAACAGAAGCTGTCCATGCGATATTAATGCAATATTATCAGTTGTTTGGTTACGGTACTGAAGCAAACTTGGCAATACGAGAATTGTTAGGTCAGGCAGAAGAAAGTTTAAAATCTGCGCGAGAAAGTTCAGATCCTAAAAAAGCTAAAGAACAAATAGACGCTGCGAAAGCAAAGTTAAGACAAGCTCAAGAGCGTATTTCTAAAGATGGTGCTAATCCTGGAAGAAAATTAACAACAGAAACGATAGCTGATTTAAAAACTGCTAAGAATGAACTTGATGGAATTTTAGCGCAAGGAAATTTAAATCCGCAAGATACGCAAGGCATTGCAGATCTTGATAAAAAGTTGGGCCAAATTATTGATGATTTTATCGTCAACCATCCAACGATGGATGAAAAATCTTTTGATGGATTAATACAGGCGCGTACTTATACAGGTATCGCCATGAGCGGAACAATGCCAGCTAGTGTTATGGCACAGACCTTAGGTGTGGCTCAGACGGGAATTAATAACACTTTGGCATCTTGGAATGCACAGTTTGCTGAGTTAATGGCCAAAGGTGAACGCGAGGGATTAGTGGCGATGTCGGTAAGTCTCGACAATACCGTCAAGGCCTTAGAGACAGCGCAAACTTCTGCTCAAGAAGCGGATGAGGCATTGCTGACGCTTTCCCAAGAGGATCGAGAAAAGGAGAAAGTTGGAGGTATCGATCTTAATTTGCTTTCATCCGATGTCGATGTTCAAAGCAGTGGTGAGCCCATTGAGTTATTAGATATTCCAATGTCAACAGAGATGATTCAGAATTTTCAAGGATTTGATTTTACCATCATGCAGTTTAGCCCGATTGCCAACCCGGTTCAGTATCTAGGGCAGTTAATTGAGCCAGGGGTGTCAACGGATGTTGATCAAACATCTTTACCAGAGGCAGATCAAAAACCGATGGATGGAGAGTTGTTAAGTAAGGTTTATATTAAGTCAGATGAGCTGGTGATGGTTTAAATCTGTATCTACTTTGTTAACGTGAGTTCGACATAACGTTTGAGTCATTCTGAGCCCCAACGGGGCGAAGAATCTCAAATCACTTAAGATACTCGGAGATCCTTCGTCACTACGTTCCTCAGGATGAACGACATTAGCCTTTATAACTTACTTATTCAGTCCATTCATCAGAAGTTGCGGTAACAAGTTCTCGAGCAGGTTTTTCGGCGAGTTGTTTTAGAATATCATTGGCCAGCGATTTTCCAATCTGAGGGATTTTGGAAAGTTGATCAGCCGAGAGACGTTTAACGTCCGTTAGTTTTTTGATGCCACTATTAAAAAGATTTCGCGCACGCACGCGGCCAACTCCTTTTAATTCCACGAGCTCGAGCAATTCTTTTTTAACCCCATAATGCACACGATTACGTAGCGCCTCCAGCTGAAACGTTAATGTTCGTTTATGGAATAGTTGCGCGATCATTCCTGTTGCGTAGAGGAGCCATTGAACAGACTCAATATGGCGAAAGATATCTCCGGGTCCGATTCCAAACTGATCACAGATCATTTCTTCTTTTTCTTCATCGATCCATTGACTGAGCAGCCACGTCGTTTTAATCGTCGCTAAGTAGGCATAAAGATCATCAAACGCTCCAAAATTATCCGCCGTCATAATAAATTCGTCAGCAAATTGGGAAGCGAAGGTCTCCAGAACTTCCATATCATTTTTCCCGACATTTAAAACTGGACTATCCGGTGCGCAGCAAATTAGATGCAAAATCCCAATCGGAGGAAATGGAGCGGTGTCTTTGAGTTTACTTAAACCGTTACGCAGGATAATTGCCGTCATGGGGTCAATATAAAGACGGCTGGTGAGCGCCCCCAGCGGTGTGGCAAAAAAACGAAATCCGCTTTTTTCAATAAATCCTTCTTTGTTTAAAAATTCAAAGATCTCGCTGATGATCTCTAAAAGATTTGAAGTCTGCCTTTGATGATAGAGAAAGGTGTGTTTGATAAATTCAAACATACTGTTGACGTCATTGACATATCCGCCAGCAACGGAGGATAAGATCTGGATCCGTAGCGAAGCTTCGTTAGAGAGTTTTGAAATGACCGGCTCCGGCGCGGCATGAATATATTTTTCAAACAGTGTTTGGGTTTCTGAAAATGTTTTGGCAATAAGAACTGCTTCGCCGTAATCATCAAACTGCGGACGTCCAGCGCGTCCGGCGCATTGCTTGTATTCAGACGTAGGAATATAGGCAGCACCAATGCCGCTTTCAAAACGTTTTAAGTCGCGGATAATCGCCCGTCGGGCGGGCAGGTTAACGCCGGCTGCAAGGGTTGGTGTACAACTAATAACTTTAATTAAATTCTTTTTAAAACTTTCTTCGATTAGCTCCCGCTGATTTGGTTTGAGCCCTGCGTGATGAAAGGCGACACCGTGTAAAACAACATCGGCCAACTTGCGGCAAATTTTTGTCGAATCACTGGGGCCGCCAGCCATTTTTTTAGATATTGGAATTAACTGACTTCGTTCATCGGCGGTTAAGATTTTTCCAACGCTCTTACAAACTTGAACACTCACCGCCTGCGCGGATCGGCGGGAGTTAACAAAAATGAGAACCTGTCCTTGGGCGCGTAGCGTATCAACGCTTAGTTTACTTAAATCATCCGGCTCATCTTCGGTAATCATTTTTGTCGCGTAGCCATCAAACTGAATGCGTTCATTATAATAAACGCCTTCTTTAAGTGGGATCGGCCGCCATTGACTTAAGACAAGTTCGGCTTTGAGCCAGTCAGCCATTTCCTGCGCGTTACGCACGGTGGCGCTCAGCGCCAAGACCTGGACGTTTGGATTAAGTTGCCTAATCCTGGCGATTAAGATTTCCATTGTGGGCCCACGCAGACCGTCATTAATAAAATGAATTTCATCCAGGACAACGACACTTAAAGAATCAATCAACCACTTGGCTTTGGATCGCAGCAGTGAATCTACTTTCTCGGCGGTCGCGACAATAATTTTGTAACGATTTAAATATTTGCTGGGAGAATCGATGTCGCCAATGGCTAGACCAACGTCAATACCCAGATCGGCGTATTTTTTCTTAAAGTCATTAAATTTTTCGCTCGCCAGGGCTTTTAACGGCGCGATGTAGAGACAGCGTCCGTTATTGGCAAGAATGGATTTGAGCATGCACAGTTCGGCGATGAGAGTTTTTCCCGCGGCGGTTGGCACTGACATCAAAAGATTTTTGCCTTTTAAAATTCCTTTGGTGATGGCTTCGGCTTGCGGGGGATAAAGGTCTTGGATTTTTGAGGCCAGAAAAATGTCGATGGCGTTTTGCGGAAAATCATTTTGCTCCAAAACATTTCGTAATTTCATGTGGCTGTTTTAACATAAGGGCTAATCCTTGTCAATTAGTCAGATATCTGACTTTTTTGAATTCAGCAGAATTCTGCTAAATTCAAAACATGTCATACTCATTGACCATGCTAAAGACGCAACATATAATCAACCCATCTGCTTTTTTGTTAATGATAAAAAGGGAAACTTAGATGAAAGTTGTTATTCAACGCGTCACAGAAGCGCAGGTCGATGTCGCCGAGGAAACGGTTGGTCAAATTGGCGAGGGGATGCTAATTTTTGTTGGTATTGGCAAAGAGGATACAACCCAAGAAGCGGATATTCTTATTCGAAAGATTATTGGGCTACGAATCTTTGAAGATGATAAGGGGAAGATGAATTTATCCGCGCTTGAACAGCGTGCTGAGATTTTAATTGTCTCGCAGTTTACGTTGTATGGCGATTGTGACAAAGGCCGTCGACCCTCCTTTGATAAGGCGGCTGAGCCAGAGATAGCCGAGGAGCTTTATAATTATCTTGTCGAAGGCTTGCGTAAGTATGATTTGAAAATTGAAACCGGCCGATTCCGCGCGATGATGGAAGTTTCGCTCGTTAATGATGGCCCGGTTACTTTTATTTTAGAAAGTAATAAATAACAAATGAAGATTATCGACACGCATGCTCACTTGGATCAACTCCCAAATCTTGATCAAGCTTTAAAGAATGCCGCATCCGCTGGCGTGGAAGCTATCATGGCGATGAGCATGGATTTGGCTTCCTGCAAAAAGAGTCTCTTAATTAAGCAAACGACCAGTCAACCAAAGATTTATTTGGCGATGGGGATGCATCCTTCTGAAGTAAATCTTGCTGATTTGGACGCGCTTATTTTGCTGATTAAAGAAAATCGAAATCAGTTAAACGCCATTGGCGAAATTGGTTTGGATTTTTGGTATAAATGGGTTCGAAAAGATGAGGCTAAAAAAGATGAGCAGCGTCAGGTTTTTCATCGGCTTTTAAATCTGGCCAAGGAACTAGATCTTCCGGTTGTGATTCATTCCCGAGGAGCCTGGCGGGAATGTTTTGAGACCGCTCAAGGCTTAGGATTGACCAAAGTAAATTTCCATTGGTATAGTGGACCTCTTGATGTATTAAGTGATATTATGTTGGCTGGATACTTTGTTTCGACCTCCCCGAGTGTTGCGTTTAGTCCGCAGTCACGCGAGGCGATGAGTCATGCCGCAATTGAGCAGACCTTGATTGAAACCGATTGTCCGGTTTATTTTGGTAATCGAGATGATGGAACAGGATTCGAGGCCGAACCCAAAGACGTTGTTCGAACGCTTAAGGCTTATTGTGATTTAAAAAAGATTGAAGAATCCGTTGCCCTCAATATTTTTAATCAAAATGCTAAGAAATTTTTTGGGATAACATAGAAGATAGGAGAATAGGACAGGATGAAGAAATTTTTATTAATTATTTTAATCACTGTTATAGTCCTCGCCGCTGGGGCCGGAGCATATTTTTACTTTAATACTAGATTTCCACTCGCGATAGAAAATGTTTTGCCAAAAGAGCCGCTGGTCTACATTAAATTTTCTGATACACAGAAGAATTGGAATAAATTAACCGCAACGCAATTTTGGCAAAATGTAAGCAGCATTGATTATGCGGGTGTTATGGCCAAGTCAAAGGCAAATCGAGATTCGGCGCAAGCGATAAGTCTTATCAAAGCTCAATTGAGCGATCCTCAAGTAACGGAGATCATCGCTAAATTTTTGGGACGAGAAGTCGCGGTGGCTGTTTACCCAACGAATGTTGATCTTGAGAAAATGTCTAAACTAGAAAATTCTGATGTTGGAGTATTTGTGGAAGAATTGTTGGCCAATGTTTTTATTGTAACTCGACTCGATCCTCAGATTCAATTGGCGGAGTTTATTGCCGGGGTTACAAAACAGGTTGGCGCCGATATTGCGCTCGACAAATCAGATTATAATCATCACACCATTTATGCTTTTACCATTCCAGAAGTTAATGTGAAACTTAACTTTGTGCGCATTCGTGATTTGCTTGTTATTAGCGTCGGAGGTAGCGCAGCGAAGCTGAGCGTTGATGTTGCCGGCCGCAAAAAAGAGTCTTTGATGAAAGATGCTGATTTCCAATTAGCTCAAAAACGATTTTTAAAATCACCAAGCATGATTTGTTATGTTCATCTTAAAGCTTTGTTGGCGGGGTTAGAACAAACATTTAAAGACGCAGGCGCTTTGACCACGGCCGATGCGAGTTCCACGCAGGATCAAGTTGCGGCTTATTTTGCCGATATAAAAGGTTTGGAGTCTTTAGGAGTCTCAAGCGTTATGGATCCTCAGGTTCAAATTAAAACAGATGTGCTACTTAATAAAAATGAAATGAGTCCCAACTTAGGAGCGTTACTTTCGTCCTGCAGTCCCAAAGAGAATAGGGCGCTGAATCTTGTTCCTCATGATGTTCTTGGTTATTATTGGGTCGGGTGTTTTGATTTTGCACAAACTTGGAGTCAGTGGAAAGAAAGGTTCCCGAACAAATTAGGGAAGACGTCTAGTGAAGAAGACTCCGGCGCTCCTCAAGAGATATTTGGATTAAATATCGAGCAAGATATTTTACCTGCTTTCGGTTCAGAAATTGGAGGATATTTGTCTGATATCGTGACAATAGGTGATTATCCTTCACCGAATGTTTTGCTTTTTATTCAAATCAAAGAAAAGGCAAAAATTGAACAACTTTTATCAAAGTTCGCCGATCAATTGGCGGCAAATCTTCAAAAAGAAGATTACTCAAACGTAACTATTAACTATTTAACTTTGCCAACGGATAATGACGTTGAATTTAGTTTTTGTTTGTTAGACGATTACTTGTTGTTCGCCCCTAATCGGCAAATTATTAAAAATGCGATTGATGCTAAAAATGATTCTTCGTTGGCACTGGTTTCCAGTGACGATTTTAAGGATGTTAATTTGTCCGTCATAGATAAAACCATTAACATTCAATATGTCAAAGTTGATAAGATGATGCAAAAAGCGGCCACTCTTGTTGATTGGCTCGAGAAGCAGGATCAAAAGGAAGAAGATAAGCGAGCGGCCTTTAGGACGGGAACAGAAAAAAAATTAATGGATCTTAAAACAGAAATGACCGCTAAAGAAGCACAGCTTAAAGAAACCCAGGATGCGTTAATGAATTTAAGTACTCGGATTAAAGAGATTGAGTCTCGAGGGGAAGCTGTTGTGGATAAACAAAAAGAAGCCAGCGTTCTGCAAAATAAAATAGACGGCTTTAAGAAAGAAATCGCGGCCAATCAAGATCGTGTCAAAGAATTGGATTATGTTATTAGAGATTATCAGGCGCACGCTGTGGATCCTGTGCAGCGACAAGCGTATTTAGACAATTTAACCTATCCACTTTTAAAGTCCTTTGAATTTATTCGAACATATGGGGCAAAAATGACGCTGGAAGATGATGTCCTCGAATTTATTATGTCGTTTAAAATAGAATAGTGATCCTTTATATAAACTAAATGAAACTAATGACCACGTGAAATTCAATCGAACATATATTATCTTCGCAAGTCTTCTCTTGTTGTGTCTTGCCGTAAGTGGCTGCGCTTTACTACAAATCCCAGGGCAACTTATTGGTGGAACCTTTAGTGTGTTAGGGAAGCTCTTAGGCGTCGTCAAAAGCATGCCCAAACCTCCCCCGTGGGTGTTTTTGTAAAGTTATATGCGTAACCAAGAAATTGCCGATATTTTTACGAAAATGGGAACTCTCCTGGAGATTAAGGGAGAGAATATTTTTAAGATTAAGGCCTACTATAAAGCCGCCGATAATATCCGTGCCCTCGCCGAAGATATTGAACAAGTAAAAAACGAAAATCGTTTGTCACAAATCCCCGGAATAGGTGCCGCCATTGAAAAGAAAATCATTGAGTGGCTGGACACTGGTCACATGAGCGCTTATCAAGAGTTGATCAAAGAGGTTCCCGTGAGCTTGCTAAAAATCGTTGAAGTTCCTTCTGTTGGTCCCAAGAAAGCAAAATTGTTTTTTGAAAAACTTCATGTGAAAAGTCTTGAGGATTTAAAAAAGGCTGTCGATGGCGGAAAATTGACTGGCTTAGAAGGCATTAAAGAAAAGACTATTGAAAATATTGCCAAAGGACTTAAGGTCGTTGCTGAGGGGCAAGAACGGATGAATTTAGGGATTGCCACGGAAGTTGCCGAGGAGTTTTTATCACTGCTTAAGAAGTTGCCGGAGGTGAAAGATATTTCAGTAGCTGGAAGTTTGCGTCGAGGATCAGAAACAGTGCGGGATATTGATATTTTAATTGAGTCGGCTAATCCTAAAAAGATTATGGATTATGTTGTTTCTTTACCGCAGGTTCAAAATATTAATGCCCATGGTGAAACAAAATCGTCGATTCTAACAAAAGATAATGTGCAGGTGGATGTTCGCGTGATTGAACCCAAAAGTTTTGGTGCGGCGCTTCTATACTTTACGGGGTCGAAGAATTTTAATGTGAAGTTGCGTCAGATTGCGATGAAAAAAGATATGAAGGTTAATGAGTATGGTGTTTTTTTAGTTAAGGATGGCAAAGAAAAATGCCTGGCGAGTAAAACCGAAAGAGAATGTTTTGATGTTCTGGGATTGCCGAATATTCCGCCAGAGTTACGAGAAGATATTGGAGAAGTGGAGTTGTTTGGCGAGAAGAAAATTCCTAAGCTTATCGAAGCGAAAGATATTAAGGGCGAACTGCATGTTCACTCCACGTGGTCAGATGGAAGAAACACGATCGCTGAAATGGTTGAAGCGGCTATGAAACTCGGCTATGAATATTTAGCCATTAGCGATCATTCCGAGCGTCTTAAGATTGCTGGCGGGCTTTCCGCGGAAGATTTGAAAAAGAAGAAAAAAGAGATTGATATGCTTAACAAAAAGTTAAAAAATTTCCGAATTTTATTTGGTACGGAAGTAGAAATAGACAGCGAAGGCAATTTAGATTACAATGATCGCATCTTAAGCGAGTTTGATGTGGTTATTGCGGCGATTCACAGCGGATTTGAACAAAGTCCGGAGCAATTAACGCGGCGTTTAGTTAGGGCGTGTCAAAATAAATACACGCATGCCATTGCGCATCCAACGGCGATCCATATTGGTAAACGGCAGCCGCTTAACATGGATTTTAAAGAAGTTTGCAAGGCTGCGGTTGACCATAATGTGTTTTTAGAAATTAATTCGTTTCCGGTACGCTTAGATCTTAATTCATCGAACGTTTATTTTGCCCGCAGTCAGGGCGTCCAATTTGTTATTAACTCGGATTCACATAGCATTGATCATTTAGATTATATTAAATTTGGCATTTCTATTGCTCGTCGAGGTTGGTTACGCTCTGAAGATGTAATTAATACATTGTCCGTAGAACAGTTGCTTAAGAAAATTAAAAAATAGATTTTTATTTTATGTTTGTCATTAAAAATAAACAAATCCTCGCCAACGACATCAAGCGCATTGATGTCCACGCCCCGCATATCGCCAAGAAAATTCAGCCAGGACAGTTTGTGAGTGTCTGCCCGCAAGAAGGGGATGAGCGCATTCCTTTAACGGTCGTTGAGGCCGATCAGATCAAAGGCACGATTGCGTTAATTTTCCAGGAGATCGGCGAAACAACCAAACATTTTGGTGCCATTCCCATTAATGAATCAGTTTTTTCTATCCTCGGACCTTTGGGAACGCCAGCAAAGATTGAGAAAAAAGGAACAGTTGTTTGTATTGCCACTGGTATTGGTGCTGCACAGATTTTGCCGATTTGTCGTGCGTTTAGAAAAGCCGGTAATAAAGTTATTGGAATCGTTGGGGCCAAAACAAAACGAACATTACTGCTTGAGGCCCAGATGCGCTTATCTTGTAATAAAATTTTTATTACTACCAATGATGGATCCTGGGAGCGTCGAGGCGTGGTCACGGATGCTCTTAAAGATATGATTCAAAAACAAGAAGTTGATCTTGTTTATGCCATTGGCTCCGCTGAGATGATGCAGGCGGTTTGCTTATTAACGCAGACTAAAAATATTCCGACGCGTGTTGCGTTAAATCCTATGATGGTTGATTGTATGGGGATGTGCGGCTCTTGTCGGGTAAAAATTGGTGAGGAGATTTTACTCGCCTGTGTTGATGGCCCTGAGTTTGATGGCCACAAAGTTGATTTTAATCATTTTAATATTCGGGTAAACGCATTTAAGGGAATCGAAGAATGGCACAACCGATCGTCACAACCCAACCCAAAGAACGACGAACCAAAAACTTTCAGGAAGTTTCTCTCGGGTATTCTAAGAGAATAGTCTCGGAAGAAGCGCGACGTTGTCCACAATGCGCCAATCCAGTCTGTATGCAAGGATGCCCATTAGGAATTAATATTCCAGGTTTTATTCGTCATTTACGGGAAGGTCAAATTAGAGAAGCGTACGAAAGGATTAAAGAAAAAAATCCTTTGCCGTCGATCTGCGGACGGATCTGTTCGGCGCCGTGCGAAGTTTCGTGTGTTTTGACCGATGAAGGAGCTCCTATTGGAATCAGGGCGTTGGAGCGATATTCTTCTGACTTTGGACGAACAAAACAAAAACGTCAAACAGTTTTTAGTAAAGGAAAAAAGATTGCGATTGTTGGTTCTGGTCCGGCGGGCTTGGCCGCGGCGAGTGAACTGGCTGCCCAAGGATATCAAGTGACCATTTATGAGGCGCTGGACAAACCCGGCGGAGTTCTTCGTTATGGGATCCCGGAGTTTCGCATTCCCAAAAAGATTTTGGATGAAGAGATTGGTGAGATTAAGGCCTTGGGAGTAGAAATTGAAACCAATTTTTTTATCGGTCAAACAGCAACGCTCAAGGATTTATTTGAAAAAGGATTTGTGGCGATTCTGCTTGCCACCGGTGCTGGCATGCCAAAGTTTATGGAACTTCCCGGATCAAATTTAGGCGGTGTCTATTATGGTGAAGAATTTTTAATGCGTGTCAACTTAACTCGTCCAGCAACATTTTCTCGTCAGAAACCGAACTTTATGCTTGGATCTAAAGTCGCGGTTATTGGATCTGGTAACACGGCTTTAGATTGTGCTAGGGCCTGCGTTCGTTATGGCAGCCAGGTTAATCTTGTCTTTAGGCGAACGGAAGAAGAGATGCGAGTTCGCCGAGAAGAATACGAATTTGGTAAAGAAGAAGGAATTGCTGCTGAACCACTCGTTAAACCCATCGAAATTGTGGCCAACTTAAATAATTTTGTCGGTGGACTAAAATGTATTCGGATGGATTATGCGGAGTCAACAGAAGAGGGGAAATGGGATTTGGTTCCGGTGCCAGACTCTGAATTTGTTTTAGATGTCGATACCGTTATTATTGCAATTGGTCACAAGCCAAATTCTCTCATTGGAAAATTTGATTCGCATTTGGTTATGAACGCCGAGGGAACTATTCGTCTTGATGAGGAAACTGGGATGACGTCCATCCCCGCTGTCTTTGCCTGTGGCAATGTCGTCACCAATGCCGGACCAGTTGTTGAGGCGATAGCCTCCGGCAAGAATGCTGCAAAAAATATCGTTTCGTATTTAAAATGAACTTAAAAATAAATAAAAGAATAAAAAATAAAATCATTATGCTCACTGCCTATGATTATCCAATGGGAGTCCTTTTGGATCAGGCGGGGGTGGATATTGTTTTGGTAGGCGACTCGCTCGCTAATGTTGTTCTGGGTCTGCCATCAACGCGCGATGTGACGATGGATGAAATGATTCATCACACTAAAGCTGTTCGGCGTGGCGTAAAGAATGCCCTTCTTGTTGGCGATATGCCTTATTGTGCTTATCAAGCGAACCCTAAAGATGCTGTAAAAAATGCGCAGCGCTTTATTAAGGAAGCTGGTTGTGATGCAATTAAGCTGGAATGGTTTGATCAATGTTTAGAAGTGGCTAAAAAAATTCGTCAAGCAGGAATTAAAGTGATGGGGCATGTGGGTTTAACGCCGCAAACCGCTGATCAGCTAGGTGGTTTGAAAGTGCAGGGAAAAGATGCTATTTCCGCTCAGAAGATTATCGATCATGCCAGGGATTTGGAAAAGATAGGGTGTTTTAGTGTTGTTTTAGAGTGTGTCCCTACAGAGGTTGCGAAGATTATAACTGACAAATTGTCAATTCCCACTATTGGTATAGGAGCTGGCAAGTTTTGTGATGGACAGGTGCTTGTTATTAACGATTTGATTGGCATAAGTGGTTCATTTAACCCACGTTTTGTTAAAAAATATGCTAATTTAAGTGGTAATATTTTAAGCGGAGTGCAATCCTTTATTAAGGAAGTTAAAGCTGGGAAATTTCCTGATAAACAGCATAGTTATACAATTGATCCACAGGAATTGCGTCAGTTAAAATAGAGGAGGTTTTTCATGAAAAAATGTCCTTTTTGTGCGGAAGAGATTCAAGATGACGCGATTAAGTGTCGTTATTGCAATGAATTTTTGGACAAGTCTAATATCCCGCAACCTAAAGATAATCTGAAATGGTATTTTAAGACTTCGTTCTTGGCGTTTTCCTTTTTTTGTGTCGGGCCACTTATTCTGCCCTTGATCTGGCTTCATCCAAAATTCAATCGAACTGTAAAGATTGTTGCCACATTGGCTATTGGCATAATCAGTTATCTTTTATATAAAGTAACCATGAATGCGCTTAGTCAACTTGGTGAATTCTATAAAATGCTTTCTCCTTAAGAAAATTCTATTTTGGCTGATGATATCCCTTGCTTTTCTAAAAACTTTTCGATAGAATAACTCCTCATGATTACCCAAAAAAATGATGTCATGGAAAAAATTGTTTCGTTGTGCAAACGGCGAGGATTTATTTTTCAGTCTTCTGAAATCTACGGTGGATTAGGCAGCACTTGGGATTATGGTCCCTTAGGTGTTGAACTTAAACGCAATGTTAAAGGGGCCTGGTGGCGGGCGGTCGTTCACACCCGTGATGATGTCGTTGGTCTTGATTCAGCCATTCTTATGCATCCTAAAACCTGGGAGGCTTCTGGTCACATCTCCAATTTCCACGATATTGTTATTGATTGTAAAAATTGTAAAAAACGCATTCGGCAAGACCATCTTAAAAATGGTAAGTGTCCCTATTGCGGTACCAAAGAATTTACCGAAGGTCGCGCTTTTAATTTAATGTTTAAGACCCATGTTGGGCCGGTCGAAGATTCAAGCTCCGCTTCCTACCTTCGTCCAGAAACAGCCCAAGGAATATTCGTTAATTTTAAAAATGTTTTAGATGCGACTCATCGCAAGCTTCCTTTAGGAATTGCGCAGATTGGGAAATCTTTCCGTAATGAAGTAACCCCGGGAAATTTTACATTTCGTATGCGTGAATTTGAACAAATGGAGATCGAATATTTTACAAAACCTCAAGATGCTGATCAATATTATCAGCAGTGGATTGAAGAAAGATTTAATTGGTATTTGAACTTAGGAATCAAAAAAGAGAAGCTTAAAAAACGTGAGCATGGTCAAGATGAATTGGCCCATTACGCCAAGGGCTGCACGGATATAGAATATGAATTTCCTTTTGGTTGGTCCGAATTAGAGGGGATTGCTCATCGTGCAGATTATGATTTAAAACAGCATTCCCAATTCTCGGGGGTTGATTTGCAATACCATGATCAAGTCACCAACGAAAGATTTTTTCCCTATGTCATCGAACCTTCTGGTGGATGCGATCGTGCAACGCTGGCTTTTTTAACCGATGCCTATCATGAAGAAGAGGTCAAAGGCGAAACGCGGGTTGTCTTAAAGTTTAGTAAAGAGCTGGCCCCTATCAAAGTGGCAGTGTTGCCACTTCTTAAAAAGAATGGGGACATTGTTGAGCTTGCCAAAAAAATAAAAAATAATTTACAAAAAGATATTGTTTGCGTTTATGATGATACAGCTGCAATCGGGAAACTTTATCGACGTCAAGATGAGGTGGGAACATTCTTCTGCGTAACCGTCGATGTTCAATCACTAGAAGACAAACAAGTCACCGTTCGCAGTCGCGACACAATGTTGCAAGAAAGAATTCCGGTAGATAATCTTAAAAAGTATTTAATGGAGAAATTAGCGTTATGACACCCAAAGAATTATTAGCAGTTTCAGCCAACCGATTTGGTAAAACAATTAAAACTAAAAGAACGACAAACAGTGATTTAAAAAGTTTGTTAGAAAACAAGAAAGAGAAGGGGCAATCGATGTCAACAAAGCATGTTTATTCTTATGGCGCCGGAAAAGCTGAGGCCAAAGGCGAAGAATTAAGTAAAAGTGTTTTAGGTGGAAAAGGTATTGGTCTTATGGAAATGACGAGCATCGGCATTCCTGTTCCAGCTGGTTTTACCGTAACTATTCAAACTTGCGAAGAATATTATAAGCTCGGCCGCAAACTTCCTTCTGGACTAGAAAAGGAAATTCGCGAAGCTGTGATTAAACTTGAAAAGGTAACTGGCAAGAAATTAGGTGATTCGAATGACCCTTTACTTGTCTCTGTTCGTTCTGGGGCCGCGCGTTCGATGCCTGGGATGCTTGAAACAATTTTAAATCTTGGCCTTAATGATAAAAGCGTCGAGGGATTAGCTAAGAAAACAGGTAATGCACGTTTTGCTTATGATGCCTACCGACGATTTATTCAGATGTATTCCGCAACGGCGATGGGTTTATCCAAACAGCCAATGGAGGATATGCTCCATGAAATGAAACATCAAATTGGCGTCAAGACTGATCCTGAAATCCCGGCTGAGAAACTCAAAGAACTCTGCGATCAATTCAAAGCATTTTATAAGATGAATCGAAAAGAAGATTTCCCTCAAGATCCATGGAAACAATTGTGGGGCGCTGTCATGGCTGTTTTTAATAGTTGGGAAGCCGAAAAGGCCCAGACTTACCGACGGGTTGAGAAAATTACAGATTTAAAAGGAACTGCGGTTAACGTCGTGCAAATGGTTTTTGGAAACAAAGGTGAAAATAGCGGAACAGGTGTCTGCTTTACACGCGATCCAAATACTGGTGAAAATACATTTTACGGTGATTATTTAATTAATGCCCAAGGCGAAGACGTCGTTGCGGGTATTCGCACACCATTAAAATTATCAACGCTGCAAGATACGATGCCCAAAGCGTATGATCAGCTTTGTGCGGTGCGAGCGATCCTTGAATCTTATTACAAAGAAATGCAGGATCTTGAATTTACGATCGAAGATGAAAAACTTTATATGCTTCAGTGCCGCACGGGGAAACGTTCTCCAGCGGCGGCTTTTAGTATCGCGCTAGATCACGCTACCAAACCGCTTTTGTCTAGAGTTCAGGCGAATGATTTGGTCAAAAAAGGATATCTGCCAAAAAAATATGCTGAACTTGCTGTTAAGCCGGTGATCAGTAAAGAACAGGCTGTCAGCCGTATTAATTCCGATGATATTGAACGTTTATTTTATCCGGTTATTGATACGAAGAAAACAGCTTCGGATCAACTAAAGTCCATTCGTTTGGGAAGTGGTATCAATGCCGTTCCCGGTGCTGCGGCTGGTAAAGTTGTTTTCACGGCAGCTGATGCTGAAAAATTAGGTCATAAAGGCGAAGCTGTAATTTTAGTTCGTAAGGAAACCAGCCCCGAAGACGTTGGTGGGATGCACGCCGCTAAAGGTATTTTGACGGCGACTGGTGGAAAGACATCGCACGCCGCTGTTGTTGCCCGCGGTTGGGGAAAATGCTGCATCGTCGGCTGCGAAGCCTTGAATATTAATTATGAAACCAAATCCATGGTTGTTGGTGGAAAAACAATCAAGCAAGGTGATTTCATCACCCTGGATGGATCAGCTGGTGAAATTTATTCAGGCAACTTGCCACTTAAAGAGCCTGAACTTCCTCATTCATATTATGTGATTCTTGGTTGGGCTGATAAAATTAGAACCATTAATGTTCGTACGAATGCTGACACCCCCTATGATGCGACCAATGCCATCAAGATGGGCGCCGAAGGGATTGGACTTTGCCGTACTGAACATATGTTTTTTGATACCGAAGAACGTCGTTTAGCGATTCAGGAAATGATCGTTGCAGAAACGCTTCAAACACGTAAAACTGCGCTGGCTAAACTTTTACCTTTTCAGATCAATGATTTTTACGGCATCTTTAAAGCGATGAACGGCTTTCCGGTCACGATTCGCTTGATCGATCCGCCGCTGCATGAATTTACACCGAAAGATCATGCTGGAATTGAAAAGTTAAGCAAGATTACTGGACTTGCGCCAGACAAAATTAAACATCGTTGCGAACAGCTTCATGAATCGAATCCCATGTTGGGTCATCGTGGCTGCCGTCTATGTATTACGTATCCAGAGATTTTGGATATGCAGGTGACCGCAATAATTCAAGCGGCGATTAAATGCGTTAAAGAAGGGATCAAAGTGTTACCGGAAATTATGATCCCTTTAACGATGGATAAAAAAGAATTTCAAATCTTGAAAGAACAAACTCGTGTTGTCGCTGAGAATTTGATTAAACAGGCGAAGGTTAAACTTCCTTACTTAATTGGAACGATGATTGAAATTCCGCGCGCGGCGCTTTTAGCAGATCAGATTGCCGAAGATGCCGAATTCTTTAGCTTCGGAACCAATGATTTAACACAGATGACCTTAGGTCTTTCACGCGATGATGCTGGAAGATTTTTACCGACCTATGTCGCTACAGAAAAAGATGGTGGTTATGGAATTTTCCGTGATGATCCTTTCCAAAGCTTGGATCAGGACGGCGTTGGAATGCTTGTTAAATTTGGTATTGAACGCGGCCGATCTACACGAAAGAATTTAAAAATTGGAATTTGCGGTGAACACGGCGGAGAAGCAGAAAGCGTCAAGTTTTGCCATCGTGTGGGAATGAATTATGTGAGCTGTTCGCCTTACCGCGTTCCAATTGCTCGTCTAGCGGCAGCACAGGCGGCGCTTAGCGATAAATTTAAATCAAAAAAATAAAGAAATAAAAATGACCGATCCAATCAAAGCCTATCTTAAAGATGTTCGACCGATTGCGCTACTTACTCCCGCGCAGGAAGTTGAATTATCGAAGCTCATCAAAAAAGGTGATAAAGCCGCGCGCGAATCGATGATTAAGGCTAATCTGCGTCTTGTCATCAGTATCGCGAAACGCTATGTCAACTTAGGCGTTGCCCTAAGTGATTTAATCGAAGAAGGCAACATTGGTTTGATGAAGAGCGTTGAGAAATTTGATCACACCAAAGGTTTCCGTTTCTCGACGTATGCGGCCTGGTGGATTAAGCAGGGGATTTCCCGCGCTATCATTGATCAGGGAAAAATGATTCGTGTCCCTGTTTACATGAATGAAGAAATTGTGAAATACAAAAAGATGGTTGAAAAATTAACACACAAATTAAATAGAAAGCCGAGTTTTGCCGAGATCGCTAAACGCATGAAGTTGTCCATTGATAAAGTTAAAGATTTGGAACAATCAATCGCCAAGATGTCGAGTTTGGAAGCGCCCATTGGTGAAAGTGGCGATGCGCAAGTTAAGGATATGATCGAGGACGAAAATGTCCTTAGTCCTGATGATGAACTCGAAGAACTTTTTAATAAAGAACGTGCGAATGATTTTCTTTCGATGTTGACGGATCGTGAACGCCAAATTTTAGATTTGCGTTATGGAATTACTGATGGCGAAACAAAGACGCTAGCGGAGATCGCCAAGGTTCTTGGTGTCTCGCGTGAACGTGTCCGTCAGATAGAGGCGGCGACAATTAAAAAGATCCGCCAAATTTTAAAACAAAGAGAAGTTAATAAAGAAAATGATCAATAAAAAAAGAAAACCAACTTTTGTTTTGGTTGTTCCACGCTTCGAAGATATCTTCCATTCCTATTTTGCCGGCGAAATTATTAAAGGGGTCAGTTTAACGGCAAGCCGCATTAATTCCGACGTTCTCATCCATATTACCGATCGATCCAATCATAAAGGATGGCTTGATTCGACACTCATGGACCGCCGATTTATTGACGGCATTATTTTTGCGGATATTGATAATGATCTTAACGTAGTGACAAAAGCCATCAGCTACGGTGTGCCTTGCATGGTTTTAAATAATATTTTAGATGAACCGATTAACTATGTTGCCGTTGATAATAGAAAAGCCGCGGTTGAAGTTGTTGACTATTTGATTCGCCTTAAACATACGAATATTGCGACCATTGCTGGAGATGTTTCAACGCAGGCAGGCTTGATGCGTTTAGAAGGATTTCGAGAGGCCCTTTTAAAAAATAATCTTCCTATTGCACGTAACAATGTTACATTTGGAGATTTTTTAAGAACACCGGCGCGTATGGCCGCCCAAAAATTATTAAAATTAAAGGAAAGACCAACCGCGATTTTTGCGGCCTCTGATGTCATGGCGCTTGAGCTTTTGGATGTCGCGAAGTCGATGAAGATCAAGGTTCCTGATGAATTGTCTATTGTGGGATTTGATGACAACCCTTTAAATGCAACAAGCTCGATTCCTCTAACAACTGTTGCCCAACCTTTGATTGAGATGGGGCGATTGGGAATGGAGAACTTAAGTCTTATTAGTCAAGGAAAATTAAGCTTGCCCGTAAAAGCTGTTTTACCAACGACCTTAATCAAACGCGAAACCACCGTTAAAGTTTAATTCAATTTAAATTAGAGAATAATAATCCAAAGGAAAAGTTTATGGCTAAAACAATTGATTTAAAGAAATATATTCGCGATATCCCAAATTTTCCTAAAGAAGGGATTATTTTTAAAGACATTACGACATTGCTAAAAGATAAAACAGCATTTAAAAGTGCGGTTGATATATTGGCCAAGAAATTTGCCAAGGATAAGATCGAATATGTTGTTTGTGTGGAAGCCCGTGGATTCATTTTTGGTTCAGCGGTAGCCTACAAACTTGGTGCTGGTTTTATTCCTGTCCGCAAAAAAGGAAAACTTCCGTATAAGACAAAAAGTGTGACTTATCAATTAGAATATGGCACAGATGTGCTTGAGATTCATGAAGATGCTATCCCGCCCAAATCACGCGTTCTTATTGTTGATGATCTTTTAGCAACTGGAGGAACGGTTAAGGCGGTGGTCGATCTCTTGAAATCCCAAAAAATTGTGATTGCTGGTGTTGCCTTCCTTGTAGAACTCAGTTTCCTTAATGGTAAAGATCGATTAAAAGGTTTAGACATTTTTTCGATTTTAAAATATTAAATTAATGTCCCCGCGACCATCTTTTAATTTCAAAAAAATATTTATTATTTTTATCGTGGTTATTGTTGCCGCAGGAGCTTCTTTTTACATTTATAAAAATGTAAATTTCAAAAGAGCTCGGCCTAATAATCCTCAAATACAAGGGCTTATGGACAAAGCCATGAGCGATTGGAAATCAGGAAAAATTAAAGAGGCAGAGGCAACCTTTTCTAAAGTTGTCACCATAGATCCTCAGAATGCACAGGCTTATTTTAGTTTAGCCTACCTCAATGAAACAGCAGGGCAACCCAAAAAAGCCCTAGAGTATTATGAAAAAACTATTTTGTTGGATCCGAAGAATTCAGAAGTCCATTATAACCTTGGTAATATCTATGCCCACCTACAATTGAATGAGAAAGCAGTTTTTTCGTATCAACAAGCGGTGAAGTTTAATCCCAAACATGTTAATGCTTGGGTCAATCTTTCGATTTTAAGTTTTTATGGAAAAGATTTTGTTCATGCGGTTGAATATTGTGATCGGGCTGTTGCGTTAGGATACAAGGCTCCCGCAGAGTATTTAGAGGCGCTAAAGCAGTATCGGAAGAAGTAAAACAATAGGTTTTTTATAACAGTATGCGCCTGCCCCTCGCAGATGCTCGGGACTGGCGCAAATTTTTCCTGATGATAAGTTTTTGCATCTGATGGATGCAAAAACGTTTATTTTTATTGAAATTTGCGCCTGTAGCTCAATTGGATAGAGCGAGGCTCTCCTAAGGCCTAGGTTGACCGTTCGATTCGGTCCAGGCGCGTTCTACCTTAAATAGCTAATAAATTATTTAAAAAAGAACGTGCCAGTACTGACTACAAATAAAGGTTTCTGGAAAAGTCAGTGCAGGCGCGGATTAAGATCTACTCGCCTAATAATGCAAATTAAAAAACATGCCGGTATAATTTTTATTCTCCTAGCTGTTTTTTTTGCTTTTTCCCCTTCTCTACAAAACAATTTCACCAATTGGGATGATGAATCTCATCTGTTAGATAATCCCGCCGTCCTTTCTCTGGCCCCCAATAACTTTATTCAGATCTTTACTCAAATGGTTAATAATACTTACATCCCTTTAACGACTTTATCGTTTGCGGTTGAATACCACTTTTTTAAATTTAATCCTTTCGTTTACCATTTAGATAATCTCATCCTTCATTTGTGGATTACATTCCTCGTTTTTGGGTTGGCCCAACGATTAGGATTAAACTTATACGCAGCGTTGGCGGCCGCTCTTTTATTTGGTATTCATCCGATGCACGTAGAATCGGTGGCGTGGGTAACAGAAAGAAAGGATGTTTTGTATGGACTATTTTATCTTTTGGCGATTAATTCATATTTAGATTATAAGAAAAATAACCAACGAAAAATTTACTTTTTGTCTATTTTCTTTTGTTTATTAAGTATTTTGGCCAAACCCATGGCCTTAAGTTTGCCGTTAATTCTTTTACTTTGCGATTGGTTTGGGCAAAGACAATTTACAAAGTCTCTATTCATCGAAAAGATTCCCTATGTCCTTATCGTTGTTCCTGTGGCCTTAATCACTTTTATACTCAATACCCATGCCTCAGAGAGGTCTTTTGTTGAGGGAGTAATGATCTGGTTTTGGTCATTAACCTTTTATATTCAAAAATTTATTTTTCCTTATCCTTTGGTCCCACTTTATAGCCTACCCAAACCAGTTGTTTTTTCAAATTGGCCTTATTTACTATCAGCTTTAACGGTTGTCATTACAACGTCGACAGCCATTTTTTCTAGAAAAAATCGTTGGGTTATTTTTGCTTTTGGATTCTATTTCTTTTCTATTTTCTTTTTATTACGTTTTGATGAAAGTAAAGATATCAGCCTTGTGGCAGATCGTTTTATGTATCTGCCGAGCATTGGATATTGTTTGTTATGGGGATGGGGATTGGGAAAAATTGATTTGTCATTCCCGCGGAAGCGGGAATCTTTAACGAGAGTTTTTAGATCCCCGATTGAAGCATTCGGGGATGGCAAAAAACTCCTTCAATTTGGATTCATTGGATTGTACTTATTTTTAGGTTTTCAAACATTTAACCAATGTAAAGTCTGGAAAGATGGTCTTACCCTTTGGTCTGTAGTTATTGAGCATTTTCAGGACATCCCGCTTGCTTATTACAATCGAGGGAAGGCTTATGAGTATGAAAAGCAGCCCAAAGAGGCCCTAATCGACTATACACAAGCGATCAAGCTACGTCCTGATTATGCCGAGGCTTATACTAATCGAGGAGGCATTTATCAGGAAGAGCATCGCTATGAGTTGGCCCAAGCTGATTTGAACAAAGCCCTTTCAATAAATCCTAACTTTGATAAAGCATTAAACAATAGAGGAATTATTTATAATAATATTAGAAGCTATGATTTGGCTATCGTGGATTTTACTAAGGCAATTGCGATTAATCCATCCTTTGACCGTGCCTATAATAACCGTGGATTGAGTTTATTTTACCTTAAATCATATGAAAGGGCATTGTTGGACTTTAATCAGGCCATTTTGCTAAATCCAACTTATGCGGATGCTTATTTTAATCGCGCAAATTTACATAAAACTATGGGAAATAATAGTTTATCGTTAGATGACTATGCCAAAACATTGGCTTTTAACCCTCAAAATTTAAAGGCTTATTTAAATAGGGCAAACCTTTATGGAGCTATGGGTGAATATGATTTGGCCATAGCTGACTATAATACTTTGCTTAAATTTGATCCAAATAGCGGTGAGGGCCATAACAACCGGGGTGTTGTTTATCAAGCCAAGGGGGAATATCAACTAGCTTTGGCTGATTTTAAGCGATCTTTAGCCATTAACCCTCGATTTAGCCCTGCTTACGCCAATTTGGGGAATATTTACACCGAAACAGAGGATTTTGACCAAGCTATTGAGAGTTATACAAAGGCTTTAGCCATAGAAAATGAGTCTGCCACCCTTTACTATAGGCGTGCGATAGCTTTTATTGGCCAGAAAGATTATACAAAGGCTCTTGAAGATGCTTTAAAAGCGAAGTCGTTAGGTTATCCAGATATGGATATTTTTGTAGTCAAATTGGAAAAAATGATGGTAGGGGTGGGCAAAGATAGTCTTCCGAAGACTAGTCCTTAAAGCCATTTAGGAGGTTTTCTAGTCGACAAAATCAGATTTTTAAGGCCATTTAAGCTATTAAAATTTAACTAGAAAATATTTTGAAAAATTGTTGACAGCCCTTTTATGCTATGCAAGAATACACACACTTTTCAACCCAGTGATGATTTCAATTTGACCAAGAAAGGGGGGATATAAATAAAGTGTCTGAAATCGTCAGAGAAACTGGTTTATGGTCGCAACATTCTAGGCCAACCTAGTTATATATATTAGAAGTTAGTCATAATTCTTTACTTTTTGGAGGAGACAAATGAAAAAATTAACTTTATTAGCAATCTTGGCCGTAGCTTTTACAGCTATGCCAGCCTTTGCTAGTGTTCAAAATGTGAAGGTTAGCGGGGATATCGATTCCACGTTCCTTCATCGTGCCAATTTTGATCTTGGTGCGGCTGTTATCAAAACGAGAGAGCAAAATGTGTTTTTGACTCAAACCAGAGTCCGCATTGATGCTGACCTCTCTGACAATGTTTCATCAACTGTTGCTTTAATCAATGAAAGAGCTTGGAACGAAGATAACTTAGGTACATCGGCCGACAGCACAGACATTGATCTTAACTTAGCTTATGTTACGTTAAGAGAAATGCTCTATTCACCGTTAACGGTGGTTCTTGGTCGTCAAGCGTTCCATTATGGTAACAGCTTCATCGTTGATTCTGCCGGGACCAATAATGTGGCTCCAGCAGATTCTGGTCTTAGCTTAATTGCTAAAGACTTAACCAAGCAAACCGCTTTGGATGCTATCAGACTCATCTTTGACTACAATCCTCTAAAATTAGAGTTATTGTATGCCAAATTAGATGCGAACACTGTAGCTTCATCAGGATCTGAAGAAGAACTAAATCGTGATGATATCGACCTCTTAGGTTTTAACTCAACCTATGAACTTGGTGACAAGATGAATACTCAAGTTGAAGGTTATATCTTCGCCAGAATTAACCATGGGGCTAAATCTTCAGGTGCAGGTTCAATTAACAATGCTGTTCAAAAGAATGATACCCTCTATGTTCCTGGCTTAAGAGCTAGCACAAATCCAATTGAAGGATTAAATGTGCAAGGTGAATTTGCTTGGCAAAGAGGTACCAAGGTTACTCCATCGGGAACACTTGCTAATGACGTACAACAAAGAGAAGCCTATGGTGCTCAAGTAATTGCTAATTATCAAATTCCAGTCTTGAAAGAAAATAAACCTATGGCGCAATATGTTTACACATGGGTTTCTGGAGATAAAAATTCAGGCGACGCAGCTTCAGCTGGACAACGTTCAGCTAATCGATGGACAGCTTGGGATCCTTTCCTAGAAAATCAAGCAGGTGGAAAGATCTACAATGTTATGTTCAATCTAAGCAATGCGCATATCCACACTGCTTCTTTACAGATCGATCCTATCCAAGACGTTACTGTTAAAGGTAGCTGGACAGGACTTTGGACTGATAGAGATGTAGATTGCGGTGGAAATTCTACAACGAATATTCCACTTGTTGCTTGTGCTAGCACTGTTGTTGCACCAGATGCAGCGACCTATGCTACTGTTGTTCAAGATGGAGCTGATGCTCTTGGACATGAATTCGATATCGATACAACTTATAACTACACTGAAGATGTTCAAATCGGTGCTAGTTTAGGTTGGTTTATACCGGGCGAAGTTTTCGCTCCGCAAAATCGCGATATTGCAACTCAAGCGATTGTTCATGCTAATGTAAACTTCTAATCATTAGCTTGTATTATCAAACCCCCTGTGGCTTTTAGCCACAGGGGTTTTCTTTTTGTCATAGCAATATTTTTGTGTGATAAAAAATATCATTTCGCTCAAGTAAAATATTCTCCAGGTAGCTTTTAGAAATTATCGACGGAATGAATATAAAAATAATATTAAAATAAATGAAATTGTATTTTTAAATTATATATTTCTTTGTTACTATAATCATTAATCTTCCACCTTCCTAGTGTGCTAATTAAATTTTTTAAGAAATATTTTTTATAGAGAAAAGTTGTAACGAATGACGCGCGACGATATCTATGATCATCTAGCCCAAGTTTATCTTGGGAAGCGAAAAGAAGCTGATCATAAAAAAAAGCAGCAATTTAATGCCTGGCTGGTAATTAATATTTTAATTACCGTTATTATTTTTGGCAGCGCTTTTTATGGCTTGACGGCATTCTTAACACAACGTAGTTCTTCATTACAGGATAATATTGTTTTTGCACTCCATCATGGACCTATCCGCCTCGAATACAATTTTAAAGATTCTTTCCACCCCGATGAAACTTTTGTTTTATCAATTCCAAAAATGGATGCTAGTAGATATAAAAGTCTCCAATTCGCCATTCGCGCTAAAGAAGAAGGAACTCCAGGGGTTATTAAATTGGTTTTACATAATACAAAGAACGAGACGGCCTCGTATTATTTAAAAGGTATTGATATGTCTTGGCAGGAATTTCGTATTCCTTTAAAGGAATTTCGACAAATCACCGACTGGAGTAACTTAACGGATGTTTCGTTTGTTGTAGAATCATGGAATGTTGAGAGTCAAAAAGGGTTAGTGCTAATCGATAATATTAATTTATCGAGTCATACTATTCGTCAATAAATTTTAAAGACAATAATAAAAGGGGGCCAAACCAGATGAAAATTATTTCCATCGCAAATCAAAAAGGCGGTTGTGGGAAAACGACAACAGCTATTAACTTAGCCTCAGCCCTTAGCCAGAATGGGCGTAAGGTTTTGTTGATTGATTTGGATCCACAAGCCCATGCCTCGCTTGGTTTGGATGTTGAAAGTCAGGATAGTATTTATAATGTGATTTCGCGTTTGACCCCTCGTAAATTAAAAATTGAAAATATTATAAAGAGAGTCGCTGATAGTTTTGACATTGTTCCTTCCAATATCCTCGTTGGAACTTTAGAACAGGAATTATCGGACGAAATTGGTCGTGAGCTAAAATTGTCAGAAATCTTAAACCCACTACGAAGTCAATATGATTATATTTTGATTGATTGTCCGCCGAGCTTAGGGATTTTAACCGTTAACGCCATTCGCGTCAGCAATGAAATGATTATCCCCGTTGAAACGAGTCGTTTTTCAATGCAGGGGGTCGATCATTTGATGGATATTGTTAATTTAGTTAAAGATCGTCTTAACCATGTTGTTTCCTGCCGAGTTCTTGTTACGATGTTTGATTCTCGCTTACGCCATTCATTTGCGATGTTATCTGCTTTTAAAGAAAGATTTAAGGGCCTATTGTTTGACACAATCGTTCACATTAACGTTAAACTTAAAGAATCCGCCGTCATGGGAAAACCTGTGGATGCGTATGACAAATATTGCCGAGGTTCAAAGGATTATAATACTTTAGCCAAAGAAATTATTTTTAATGATACGCCTAAAGAATTGCGAAAGGAAGAGAAGGCAACAAAAGTAGTAAAAGTTGAAAAAGTAGAGAAAATACAAGAAGTAGAAGCGGTCGAAACAGTTGAAGAAATTGAAACAGCCGCTGAGCCAACCTTTCAACCAATGTCTACGCGTATGCAAGAATTAGTTGCCGAGCAATCAAAGGAGCTCTTTAAAACAACATTTGCCATTGAAGCGGTGAATGCAAAATCGGTTTATGTAACAGGTAGTTTTAATGATTGGTCGTTAGATGATAGCTGCCGATTACAACAGGTAAACGGACGATGGGAAGTTGATTTAGAGCTTAAGCCTGGCGTTTATAAGTATCAATTTATCGTCGATGGTGTTTGGAAAGAAGATTCCAAAAACCCGCGCAAAGAACGCAATTCCTTTGGAGACATCAATTCGCTCGTTGAGGTAAAAGCTGATGAATCCCCAGCCACCCCGTGAGGATCCTCAGATTCTTGAGGGGAAAGTTTTTGCCATTCTTTCCTATCTTTCTATTCTTTGTATAATTCCGTTAGTTCTTAAAAAAGAAAATCCGTTTGTTTTGTCCCATGGGAAACAAGGATTGGTCATTTTTGTGGCCGAGGTGGGCATTTTTATTGTCCATATTGTTCTTGGAACGTGGATACTCAAGACAGGAATGTTTATTCTTGGCGCTATTTCTTTTTGGGGGATCATTGTCTGCCTTAAGGGGGAATATCTTAAGCTTCCCTTTGTCTCGGATATTGCAGAAAAAATTACGTTATAAACCCGATATCGACTACATTGGCCATTTTTAGAAAAATAATAGCTTCTCTAAAAAGAATATTTGATACATCATCTCCTTCTTATTCAAAGAAAAAGAAATCAAAAAAAATTCCCGCCGCAAAAATTCGTCCTAAAAAGAAAATCAATTTAGGAAAGAAGAAATATTCCTCACGGACGATTAAACAAAAGAAACCAATAAAAAAAGAAATTTTGACTAAAAATGATGCCCCCCAAGGTGTTTTGGTTGGAGAAATAACACATTTTTTTTCAAAGATCCAAGTGGTTGTTGTCAAAATGACGGAAGGGAGTATTGTGGTAGGAGATCGGATTCATATTAAGGGGAAGAATTCTGATTTTGTGCAGAAAATTTTGTCGTTACAGATTGAAAGTGTCGATGTCAAAATTGCCCGCAAAGGAAATTTGGTGGGCTTAAAGGTTGAAAAGACAGCTCAACCTGGGGATAAAGTTTATAAATTAAAGTGATTTCTCCGAATAGAGTTTTTGAATCGATCAATTGTTTTATTAAATATTAGATGTTATACTTTGATTGCCTAATTTAGAAAAATTATTTTTTTATTCTAAGAAATTATGATCAAAAGACTAAATAAAATTGGACAAAATGCTATTGAGTATATGCTCATTGTCGCAACGGTAACTGTTGTTTTGGTTGCTGCGGCTGGCCCCAAAGGATTTCTCACCCAGCGGATTAATAAAGCCCTTGATCTTTCGGTGGGAGGGATTGAAACCATGGCCAATTGTGTCTGTTATCAGGACGACCCTAGTGGGTGCAACCCTAGAGCCCCCTGTAGTTTTTCTGATGCCAATGCTCCCCTTTGTAATAATAATCATGTTTGTGATGCTGGTGAAGATTGTGTAACTTGCGGTGATTGTTCGTGTACTCCTGTAGACGGTGGAGATGATGGTGGGGGTACAGATGGTGGTGATGGTACTGATGGGGGAACGGGTTCAACTTTTACTTGTCCTGGCAATGGTTGTGAACGCGTTTTAGGAGAAAATTGTGAAAATTGTCCGCAAGATTGCGGCTCATGTTGCGGGGATGGCGCCTGTGATCCTACGTTAGGAGAGTGCGTATCTTGCCTTTCAGACTGTCGTCCTAATGGAACATGGAGCGCACCAACAGTAAGCTCAACAGGATGCATGAATATATTTGGATTATGTCGAAAAGCTGTTGCCACCTCTCGAACATGTCAGAATCCAACCCCTGAATGCCCTAGCGCTGCTTGTTCAGGGTGTAATGCAATAGGGGGAGGTTGCCCTAATACTGATATTGTCAATTCGTTTACGAGTTGTTCACCAGGGGAATCGTGCTGTGGAAATACAGCAATAGAGGCGGGCGAGCAATGTGATGATGGAAACGCGGTTGATGAGGATGGTTGTTCTTCAAGTTGTCAGATTGAACTTGCTCCTGGTTGTCCAGCGGATAGTAATCATTTGATACCTTTTTGTGGAACATTTTCTGTTCCAGCACAACTAGATGGAGGGTCTTTTTCAGGCGTTTGCACATCGGCTAATTGTGATTTTACGGTCATATGTAATGGTGGAACATTCGAAGACACACTCTCTAATTGTCGTGTCCCGGTTTGTGGTAATGGGGTACCTGACCTAGGTGAGCAATGTGATGATGGGAATACAACAAATGGAGATGGTTGTTCTTCGAGTTGTAAGCTTGAAACGGGTTCTAATTGTCCTGCGGAAAGTAATTTTCCCATAGCACTCTGTGGAACATTATCTATTCCAGCGATGAATGATGGAGAATCTTTTACAGCTACTTGCACGGATAGTAATTGTGATTTTATATTCCACTGTACTGATGGTTTAATTGAGCCCGGAGGATTCTCTAATTGTCGCGCCCCGGTATGTGGGAATGGAGATCTTGAATTTGGGGAACAATGTGATGATGGAAATACAACAAATGGAGATGGTTGTTCTTCGGGTTGTGACACTGAAACTGTTTCTAATTGTCCGGCAAAAAGTAATTTTCCCATAGCACTCTGTGGAACATTATCTATTCCAGCGATGAATGATGGAGAATCTTTTACAGCTACTTGCACGGATAGTAATTGTGATTTTATATTCCACTGTACTGATGGTTTAATTGAGCCCGGAGGATTCTCTAATTGTCGCGCCCCGGTATGTGGGAATGGAAACATTGAGTTAGGGGAACAATGTGATGATGGGAATACAGCAAATGGAGATGGTTGCTCTTCAGGCTGTCAAATTGAAGTTGCTGCTTGTGGTGATGGAACTGTTCAGTCAGGTGAGCAATGTGATGATGGGAATACAGCAAATGGAGATGGTTGTTCTTCAGGCTGTCAACTAGAACCTCCCCGATGCGGTGATGGAAGGATTGATCCTGGCGAGCAATGTGATGATGGAAATACAGTTGACACAGATGTGTGTACTAATCTTTGTCTCAATGCTGTTTGCGGGGATAATTCTGTTCAATCTGGGGTAGAACAATGTGATGATGGTGGGACTGATCCAGAGGATGGTTGTTCGCCAACGTGTCAAAATGAAACATCTATTTGCGGAAATCTCATTATTGATCCAGGAGAATTTTGTGACGATGGAAATAGACTTTCTAGTGATGGGTGTTCCTCATCATGTCAGTTGGAACCATTATTTTGCGGAGATAATTTATGTGATCTTAATGAAGGAGTAAATCCGTCACCATGCCCGGGTGATTGTACGTGCAATAATACTCGTCCGGTCGTGCGCTGTAAAATTCAGCCAGATTATACTGTTTGGACAGAGGGGCCCACATTTGATAAATGTACGCGCACTCACCACAATTTTACAGTTCGATGTAGAAATAATCCGGGTCATCCGGATTTTTGTGATACAAATGAAACTATCACCGTAGGCACTAGAACGTGCTCGCCAACCACAAGAGGACCAAGAGCTTGCAAGGTTGTCAATAATACAAAAAGATGCGTGCAACTTTAAGTTTATGAACAAAGATTCCAAACGATTACCCAACGAAATTAATCTTATCCGTCGATATCTTACCTGGTGTTATAAAACAACCAAAGAAGATTTGGATCGTATTGATCGTTATTATACGCAAGACAGAGCCGATCAATTTATTTTAGACCAGCTAATGAAAGATCCTAAGTTTTTTAAGGAAGACGATGCTTATCAAAGCCTGGTGAGAGATTTCGAGAAATATATGGTCACCAAAAAAGAGAATGTTGATAAAAAGAAGTTTAAAAATATAGAGAAAAAAGTTTTAGATCCAAATTATAAATATTTAAGTAATCGATTTCAGGCTATCGAAAAAGCTATCCAACATTTTCTGGGTCAGAAAGAATTGGCGAAAATCACAGATCTTTATGAGCAGGAGATGACAAAAAGGATTTTAGAGGCGAAAGAACATGTTTGACCTGAACTTCCAATTAACAATTTCCAAATACCAAACAATACACAAATTCCAATGACCAAGATTCAAGCTTAAAAAAATTGTTTGTAAATTGTGGTTTGTTAATTGTTTGTAATTTGGTGCTTGGGATTTGGAGGGTTAACGGCGGCTATCACGGATTTTTTGTTGGTTTTGGCGCATCATTTCTTTTTGGCGTGCGCGAATTTCTTC
>JAHFGL010000024.1 GCA_023247445.1 Candidatus Omnitrophota bacterium
CAATGACAACGCCAATGGCCGGTCCATGGCTTTCGCCGAAGGTTGTTACTTTAAAAACTTGTCCGAAAGTGTTTCCTGCCATATTAACTGTCGGTTACCGCTCCAAGAGATGCTGATGTCACTTCCTTAAAGTACTTATACAACACACCCTGAGTATAGCGTGGTTTAGGTTGTTTCCAACTCTTTAAACGTTTTTTAATTTCTGAAGCAGGGATATCTAGATTGAGTTCACGTTTATTCGCATCGATGGTAATCGGGTCACCGTTTTTTACAATGGCAAGCGCGCCGCCTTCAAAGGCCTCTGGTGTAATGTGTCCAATGACAAAGCCATGACTGCCACCGGAAAATCGTCCATCGGTAATAAGCGCGACTTCTTTGCCCAACCCTTTTCCCATAATCGCCGAGGTCGGGGATAACATCTCTCGCATTCCAGGTCCGCCTCTTGGTCCTTCATAACGAATGACAACGACATGTCCTTTTTTAACTGAACCATTAAGAATGGCTTGTAAGGCTTTTTCTTCCGACTCAAAAACGATAGCTTTGCCTGAAAATACCAGCCCCTCTTTTCCCGAAATTTTAGCCACCGCCCCTTGCGAGGCTAAATTTCCGTAAAGGATAACCAAGTGTCCGTCTTTTTTAATTGGATTATCAAAGGAGCGAATAATCTCTTGTCCGTCAGGATAAGGTTTTGTATCTTTTAGATTTTCAGCGACAGTTTTACCGGTCACTGTTAAACAATCTCCGTGGAGTAATCCTTTATCTAAAAGCATCTTCATTAAGGGTGTTGTTCCGCCAATATTAACTAATTCCGCCATCACAAAGCGGCCGCTGGGTTTTAAATCCGCCAAAACCGGAACTTTTTTTCCAATACGGGTAAAATCATCAATGGTTAATTTAACTTTAGCCGCATGGGCCATGGCAATAAAATGTAAGACAGCATTGGTTGATCCACCTAAAGCCGTAATGACCGTGATTGCATTTTCAAATGCTTTTTTTGTCATGATATCGCGCGGCTTAATATCATTTTTAAGTAAATTTAAGACAGCGGCGCCAGCATTAATACAATCTTCCTCTTTCTCTTTAGAAATGGCTGCCTGGGCAGAACTATTAGGTAAACTTAAACCCAAGGCTTCAATCGCTGAGGCCATGGTGTTCGCCGTATACATCCCGCCGCAAGATCCTGGTCCAGGAATGGCACAGGATTCAATGCCTAAAAGTTCTTGATCATCAATTTTTTTATTGGCATAAGCGCCAACTGCTTCAAAGATGGAGACAATATCTTGATTCTTTCCTTTATAACAACCAGGTAAAATGGTTCCACCATAAACAAAAATCGAAGGACGATTAAGCCGGGCCATCGCCATGACACACCCAGGCATATTCTTATCGCATCCACCGATTGTGACAAACCCATCAAATCCTTGGCAACCCACAACCGTTTCAATCGAATCAGCAATAACCTCACGAGAAACGAGAGAATATTTCATCCCTTCGGAGCCCATTGAAATTCCATCGGAAACAGTAATGGTGTTAAAAATAATCGCCTTGCCGCCAGCCTGATCCGCGCCCTTGGCCGCATCGTCTGCTAGTTTATTGATGTGCATATTGCACGGCGTAACCATACTCCACGTTGAGGCAATCCCGATTTGTGGTTTTTGGAAATCTTCCGTCTTAAATCCAACGGCGCGTAGCATCCCTCGGCTTGGCGCACGGTCATAGCCGTCGACAACGATTGAAGAGAATTTTCGCGAATTTTGTTTTGTCATAATTTCCTGGAAGGTTTTAGGGGGTAGGGTTTAGGTTTTAGTTGAGCTAACACCTAAACCCTTAAACCTATACCCTAAGTGAGCCACGGTTGTTCTTTATTTAATTTATTTTCAAATGACTCAATCTTATCGCTAAACTGCTCCGTCCATCCAATTTGATCAAGTCCTTTGATCAAACACGTCTTAGCAAATGAATTAATATCGAATTTATATTCTTTGCCTTCAACGATTAAAACTTGTTTTTCTAAATCAGCGTTAAATTGAACGCCAACTTTTTTTTGCGCCACGTTAAAAATTTCATCCACTTGTTCTGATGTTAATCGAATTAGAAGAATGCCGTTCTTAACGCAGTTGTTGTAAAAAATGTCCGCAAAGCTTGGGGCAATGATTACACGGAATCCAAAATCCGACAACGCCCACGGCGCGTGCTCGCGGCTAGACCCGCAGCCAAAGTTATCGCGCGTTAAAAGAATTGTGGCCTTACGATACGGCTCTTTGTTTAAAACAAAATCTGGATTCTCTTTGGTCCCTTCGTAGTCAGTAAACCGCCATTCGTGGAAAAGGTGTTTACCAAATCCTGTGCGTTCAATCTTGCGCAAAAATTGTTTGGGAATAATTGCGTCAGTATCGATATTGACGCGATCAAGTGGGGCAACAATTCCTGTATGTTTTAGAAAAGCTTTCATTTTTATTAACTATTCAATTAACGCTGACCAAATAGCATCAATATCATATCCTTTGATGATTTTATTATTCACTTTGACAAGGGGAACACCTTTTCCTCCATAGTATTTAAATCGTTGTTTGGCTTCTTTATCTCGTTCGATATCGTAGGCTATATAGTTTACTTCTTTTTCTGTGAAGAATTTAGCAATCTTACGACAATATGGGCACCACGAAGTCATATATAATTCTGTTTGTTTGCCGTTAATTTTCTTTGCAACTTCTTCATTCTTTTTTTGTCGTTTCCCTTGATGTTCATTAAAGATTTTTAGGACGGCAGCTGTTAATTCAGGATTTGTTCTTTTATTTTCTTCAGTAATTTCAACATTTTTAAGCATTTTATACGGAACTGCAAAATCGCCCTTATCCGTCTGAATTGTAAACTCCCGTGTATCCGCTTTAATGATTGTCCCTGAGAGAGTTTTTCCAGAATCTAAAGTGACTGTTTCAGCAAATGCTCTAGATATAAAAAATATTTGGATAAACAAGATCAGGGTAATAGAGGTGATTATACTTGTATGTTTTGTAAAAGGTTTCATTTTGTATTCTTTAAAAGGTTAATTTGTGTCAAAAAATATTTAGTTGACCACTCAGCTGGTGCATATTGTATCTGACCGACAATTTGATTGCCCGCCTTTATTCTGATTTTTTTATTAACATAACTTTTTCTTGGATTGACATCAGCGGTAATAATTTGTCCTCGGGTATAAAGATTAGCACAAGCATCAAATCCGTTTTGGGCATCGATGGTTGTCACTTGATCAATTTTTATTTCAAATGTCTTTGTTCCGGGGCGCCAGTTACCATCAATATCAATAACTTCTGCTTGAATCTCACATTTAGGTTGAGATGGTATCACAGAACCAAATGCATAAGTTGAGCTTAACAAAAATAAAGTAAGAAGAATTGCCTTCACTAAAGGTGGCCTCTTATATCCGAAATTTTTCCTTCGATGGCGGCGATGGCGACCATCATAAGATTCATTATGCCAGCTTTGCCCGATGGGTTAAGATATTCGCCCACGTATATGATTCCTCAGCCCAATCTGAATCGAGACGAATATTGGATTTAAGCCGATTGAATGTTTTTAAGAAAAAGTCAAAAGTTTCTTGAAATAGAGATGATTTAGGAGCCAAAGCAAGTTGTTGAACAAATTCCTCTGTCTCTGCCAGAAATTGTTTCAAACGAGCTTCTTTTCCCTCTAAGGCAAACCGACCAAGCCGTCCTAAGTTAACAGCAATGTGCAATGTGAGTTCTTGAGCGCTTAATTTTTCCATAGGTTATTTTAATAATTGATGAATCAAAATTTCCATTTGTTTTCTGATATCGACTGATAATACTTCACGGCTTGAATTATTTTGTCCAGGACGCAAATTAATCATGGAATCATAATCTACTTCCATTGTATCAAGATCAAGTCCGCCGCCCCATAAGTTAGCTTGCTTACTTCCATCTTTAAGAAGCATTTGCTCTCCATCAACATGTTTCATCCCACCGGCTGATAAAATTTTTCGTTCTAAATCAATAACAACTTTAATGTAGCCCTTTAAATCTTCGGCCACATTCGTTAACGTTTCTTCATCAGCCTTTTTTCGAATAATAAGAAGAGACATAGTTAAATATACTTTCTAATATCCGAAATTTTGCCTTCAATGGCTGCGATTGAGACCATCTCTGGGCTCATTAAATGCGTGCGGCCACCAGGACCTTGCCGGCCTTCGAAGTTACGATTGCTCGACGATGCACAGCGTTCACCGGGTTTAAGCTGATCATCATTCATCCCTAAACACATTGAGCAGCCGGCAAAACGCCATTCAAATCCAGCATCAGTAAAAATTTTATCGAGTCCTTCTTTCATCGCTTGTTCACGCACTTGTCCTGAGCCAGGCACAACAATGGCGACAACACTCTTGTGAACTTTTTTGCCCTTAACAATTTTTGCAGCGTTACGTAAATCTTCAATGCGTCCATTGGTGCATGATCCCAAAAATACTTTATCGATTGCGATTGAATTAATCAGCGTTCCAGGTTTTAAATTCATATAGGCGAGTGCATTTCGTGCGCCTGTGCGTTCGACTGGATCCGAAAAACTTTCTGGATCAGGAACTTTATCATCGATTGCGGCCACTTGCCCCGGACTTGTTCCCCAGGTTACTTGCGGTTTAATATCTTCAGCTTTAATTTTGAGAACGTGATCAAATTTTGCGTTCGCGTCACTTGGCAAAGTTTTCCAATAGTTAACAGCCTTCTCCCACAATTCACCTTCAGGTGAATGCTCACGGCCTTTTAAATAATTAAATGTTGTTTCATCGGGGGCAATCATCCCAGCTCGCGCGCCAGCCTCGATACTCATATTACAAATCGTCATGCGCGCTTCCATGCTTAAATCACGAACTGCGCTGCCTGCGTATTCAACGACGTAACCAGTTGCCCCAGCGGTGCCAATTTTACCGATGACATATAAAATAATATCTTTAGAAGTAATTCCTTTGCCTAATTTTCCATCAATTTGAATGAGCATGGTCTTTGCTTTATCTTGTTGCAAGGTTTGTGTGGCCAAGACATGTTCAACTTCTGAGGTTCCAATACCAAAGGCGAGTGCACCGAAGGCGCCGTGGGTTGCCGTATGCGAATCGCCGCAGACAATGACGGTGCCTGGCTTGGTTAATCCAAGCTCCGGACCAATCACGTGGACAATCCCTTGTTTTTTATTGGCAAAATCATAAAGCGTTACGCCAAATTCTTTGCAATTTTTTGATAAAGTATCCATTTGTGTGCGCGACGTTGCTTCGACTTTGGACCAATCTTTTGTTTTGGTTGAAACATTATGATCCATCGTGGCAAACGTATTTTGAGGTCGACGGACTTTACGTTTAGTAACGCGCAATCCCTCAAAGGCCTGCGGACTTGTCACTTCGTGAACTAAGTGCAGATCGACGTAGATAATGGATGTATCGCCTTGTGATTCACGAACAAGATGCGCATCCCAAATTTTTTCGTACATTGTTTTTGGCATAGGTTCGTATAATATATTAATGATTTCAGATTGTCAATGAGGAGAGCGGTATAATTGTGATGTTTTTCTCTACTTCCTTGTCATCCCCGCGAACGCGGGGATCAAGAAAGAATATTAATAGTATTTTTGGATGCCCGTTTACACGGGCATGACAGGTTTATATTAACTTGCGAAGAACCGTTGGCAAGATGCCACCATTTCGAAAGTAATCAATTTCAACAGGGGTATCTAGACGCACCGTGGATACAAATTCTATTTGGTGGCCAGATGGTTGTTTGGCATAGACCTTTAGATCTTGACGAGGTTTTAAACCTTCGTTGATGGGGTCGAAATAAAAAGTTTCATCGCCTTTTAATCCCAAGCTCTCAGCGGATTGACCATCTTTAAATTCCAGCGGTAAGACACCCATGCCAGCTAGATTGCTGCGGTGAATACGTTCATAACTTTGTGCGATAACAACGCGCACACCTAACAGTGAGGTTCCTTTAGCGGCCCAGTCACGACTCGAACCCGTTCCATATTCTTTACCCGCCAAGACTAGTAGCGGTGTGCTATCTTTTTGATAACGCATGGCCGCATCATAAATCGACATCTTTTCATTTGTCGGTAAATAGGTGGTCCAGCATCCTTCCGTTCCTGGCGCTAAGAGATTACGTAAACGTGTATTAGCAAATGTCCCACGGGTCATGACACGATCATTTCCGCGACGGGCTCCGTAACTATTAAAATCTTCAGGTTTAACGCTTTGTTCCATTAAATAGTGACCCGCTGGGCTGTCTTTTTTAATGGCCCCCGCTGGAGAAATATGATCCGTTGTAATTGAATCACCAACCATAACGAGCACCCGTCCGCCTTTTATTTCTTTGATGCTACCGGGTTCTTTTGTCATGCCAATAAAAAATGGCGGTTCTTGGATGTAGGTGCTTTTGGTTTGCCATCCAAACAAATCAGATTTTGTTTCTTTGATCGCATTCCAATTTTTATTTCCCTTCGAAACATTTTTGTAACGTTTACGAAAGGCCGTTGCCGTAACAAATTTCTTAGTTAAGGCATTAATTTCTTTTTGTGTTGGCCAAATATCTTTTAAGTAAACGTCTTTCCCCTTTGTATCTTTACCTAACGGTTCACGATCTAAATCAATTTCAACCGTTCCTGCTAAAGCGTAGGCGACAACCAGTGGTGGACTGGCTAAATAATTGGCCTTAACATGCGGATTGATTCGTCCTTCAAAATTTCGATTTCCACTTAAGACGCTCGCGGCCACAAGATCAACTTCTTCGATCGCCTTCGAAACTTTTTCAGGCAAGGGTCCACTATTTCCAATACACGTCGTGCAACCGTAACCAACGATGTTGAATCCTAATTTATTTAGGTAAGGCATAAGACCTGCGGTTCGCAGATATTCTTCAACGACTTGAGATCCCGGCGCCAAACTTGTCTTTACAAAACTTTTAACCGTAAGTCCCTTGGCTACTGCTTTTTTTGCCAGAAGTCCGGCGGCAATAAGGACTGATGGATTTGAGGTATTAGTACAACTGGTAATCGCAGCGATAACAACTGCGCCATGTTTCATCGGAACCTTGACGCCATTTTGAACATAGCCAATTTTTTGTAACGCTTCTGGTGTCAAACCAAATCCTCGATCTTTAACCGGCGCAACTAAGGCTTGACCAAAAATTTCTCTCATCTTATTTACGGGAACGCGATCCTGCGGACGTTTTGGTCCAGCTAAACTGGGTTCGACTTGCGATAAATTTAATTCCATTAAATCACTGAACTGTGGTTCAGGCGATTTTGGATTGTAGAACATCCCTTGTTCTTTCATGTACTTCTCAATCAATTCAATCTGCGCTGGGCTTCGTCCAGTTAATTTATAATAATTAAGTGTTTCGCTATCGATGGGGAAAATTCCAATTGTTGCGCCATACTCCGGTGCCATGTTGGAAATCGTCGCTCGATCGGGCAATGATAAATATTTTAATCCGTCGCCGTAAAACTCAACAAATTTTCCAACGACACCTTTTTTACGCAGCATTTGTGTGACGGTTAAAACTAAATCGGTTGCGGTAATCCCTTCTTTTAATTGTCCGGTTAATTTAAAACCAACGACTTCTGGCATGAGCATGTAGATCGGTTCGCCCAGCATGACTGCCTCTGCCTCAATCCCGCCAACGCCCCAAGCAACAATGCCTAAACCATTAATCATCGTCGTGTGGCTATCGGTTCCAACAAGACTATCGGGATAAGCAACTGTTTCTTTGCCGATCTTCTTTGTTAATACGCCTTTGGCCAAATATTCAAGATTAACTTGGTGGACAATTCCAGTTGCCGGAGGAACAACGGTAAAATTTTCAAATGCTTTTTGTCCCCATTTTAAAAATTCGTAACGTTCTTTGTTACGTTTAAATTCAAGGGTGACGTTCGTGGCTAAAGAATCCTTTGACCCAAAGGCATCGACTTGAACAGAGTGATCAATGACCAAATCGCATTGAACTTGTGGATTAATTTTTTTAATATCTCCACCTAAACGCTTCATCGCCGCGCGCATCGCCGCTAAATCAACAACGCAAGGAACGCCGGTAAAGTCTTGCAAGACGACGCGCCCAGGTTTAAAGGCAATCTCTTGCGACTCTTTAGCCGTTGCCGGCGACCATTTAAGAAGTCGGTTGATATCATTGATCGTTACTTGATAATTATCGTAGTTACGTAGTGCGCTTTCTAAAAGAATTTTAATCGAGAATGGTAAATGGCTGGGATTACCTAACCCTAATTTTTCTAGTTTGGATAATTGAAAAATGGTATATTGACTCGATTTTATTTTTAAGGTTTTTTTAACACTGGCTGAATTAAAATCACTGCTCATAAAGTTCTCCATTTTATTGCCGTCATTCTGAGCGCAGTGAAAAATCTCAAAACACTTAAGAATTTTGAGATCCTTCACTTCGTTCAGGATGACGGTGATATGAAAGATATATTAATAAGAACAGGCTGTATTATATTAAAACCCTCAGGGGTCGTCAACAAAGCTTTGTGTTATTTCGTCTGAAAAAACGTGAAATTATTCTTGAAATTCATGGCATTGCCCATTAGTATAAAGTCATCTTAAATTTTTATTTAACCTCTCTAGGTCAATCATGCGTGTAGCAATTCTTAATCCCTCCTTTGGGGATAATTTCGTCCGTGTTGCGCGTTGGGCCGCGAAATCTCGTGGTCGTGTGCAACGTCATCCTGAATATTTATTAACGGCAGCGCAGGTTCTTCTTGATCGTGGCCATGACGTTATTTTCGTCGAGGCGGCGGCACGCAATTTTACTCCAGCCCAATCTTACGATATTGTTTCCAACTTTGATCCAGACCTTTTAGTCATTCATGCCACGACCCCGTCTATTTATAATGACATTGAACAAGCCAAAGTTATTAAAGGCTTAACCAATTGCAAAGTTGCCTTTGTCGGGCAACATGCTTCCGGCGAATCGGAAAATACCTTTCAAATTGGCCAAGGCGTGGTTGATTACATTTTAAATGGTGAATATGATTTTACATTACGCGATTTAGCGGACGGTATGGAATCTTCAAAGATTTTAGGAATGACTTGGTTTGATGGCAACAAAGTTGTCTACAACCCACATCGACCACCAATTAATGTCAGTGAACTTCCTTTTCCCGCTTGGCAGCTCATTGAACCCGAATGGTATCCTGATGGCGGCAAAAAATTTCCTTTTTTAACGCTTATTACTGGACGTGGCTGCAACAACGGTTGCACCTTCTGCCGCGATCCGCAGATTATGTATGGGTATAAACTTCGCAATCGTTCAGCGCAAAGCGTTGTCGATGAAATGGAATATGGTTTAAAAACTCATCCGCAGATTCGCGAGATTATGTTTGAAACAGATACCTTTGCTGCGGACAAAGCTCACGTCACGGAAGTTTGTAATGAAATTATGCGTCGAGGGATTCATAAAAAGATTTCATGGTCATGTAATATGCGCGTTGATACGGATTTAGAAGTTCTGGCTCTTATGCGTAAATCAAATTGCCGAATGCTTATGACAGGATTTGAATTTGGGTATGATGATGGATTAAAGGCGATCAATAAAGGTGGTGTCAGTGTTGATATGGCGCGTAAGTATGCCTTCGCTGCTAATCGTTTGGGTTTTACCATTCATGGTTGTTTTATGATTGGGGCGCCGGGTGAAACAAAAGAAACGGCCCAAAAAACAATTGATTTTGCCAAGTCCCTTCCTTTGGATACAATTCAAATTACCGGTGTCGCGACATATCCAGGAACATCACTTTATCGCTGGGCAAAAGAAAATAGTTTCATTCGGGCTAATGATTGGCGCGAGTGGCTTAATGCTGAAAAAGAACAACGCACTCTTTTGAGTTATCCACAATTCTCTAGCCAAGATATTGATGAATATATCGACAAAGGACTCAAAGAATTTTATCTACGTCCAAAACAAATGTGGAAGATGTTTATTTCAATTCGTTCGGTTGGCGATTTTTTAAGAAAACTACACGGCTTTAAAGCCTTTGTGGATTATTTTATTAAAAAAATTACTGGAGCCTCCAGCAAAAAAGTCGTCAATAGAACAGAGAAAAACATTCTTGATCAAATTGCGCAGACTGAAACAGTTTCATTATAGTTTCTTAATTAATTCAACGAGGAGGAAGATTAAATGCCACACATAGTTACTGAACCATGTATTAAATGCAAGTATACGGATTGTGTAACCGTTTGTCCTGTTGATTGTTTTCATGAAGATAAAGAAATGCTGGTTATTGACCCAGAAGTTTGTATTGATTGCGGCGCCTGCATTCCCGAATGTCCTGTTCAGGCGATTTATACTGAAGAAGATGTTCCAGAGAAATGGAAAAGCTATACTGCGTTAAACAAAGATAAATCAAAAGAACTTCCTGTCATTACGGAAAAGAAAACACCTCTCGGTCCTGAAAAGAAATAATACACAAATCCCAAGTTCCAAACAATTAACAATATCCAATAACCAAGAATTTCTGGCATTGAGATTTGGCATTTGTTTGGTATTTGGGATTTGTAATTTATAAGGTTGAAATCATATGTGGTTTTTCATGAACACATGTTACTTGATGAGCATTGTCACCTTCCTCGCTCTTGTGATTGCTTTTTTCCAAAGCTTCCTTAATTTTCATGTGATTAATGCAAATCATGTGACGTTTATGATTTTAACCAGTATTCTCTATGCGTTTACTGAAACGCTTGTCATCTTTTTTTACGTTGGCACAGGAGTTAGTATTAAAGAATATACCGCAGAGCATAAGTTAGATCATTCATTCCACAAACGCTCCATTGCCATTAAGCGTAAAGTGTATCCTCCCCTACTTCTTAATATGCTATTTATGGTCGTCTTATTTGTTTTGGTTGGCGCGGTTGACACACACCGGATCCCTTTACTCGTTTACGATCTTTTCTTTCTATTTTGTTTAATTGATTACGCTAGAATAAAAATTGTTCAAAATGATTGTTTTCGCTATAATACACAAATTATTTTAGAGATGTCTGGGTTAAAGTAATGTATTATTTAGCCAAGATTGCCCAGGCCACTGGGTTAACGATCATACTCGTTGAATATATTCGAAAGTTTCCAAATTTAATGAGTCCGCGCATTTTTGGCGTTGGAATTTTAGTTTTTGTTTTTGGATGGGTTATTAATCAATTCTTATTAAAAAAATAGATCAATGAGAACGATTTTAAAATTTGATACCGGTGCGGATGGATTTAAGAAGATGATTTATGTCTTGGCTTTTATGGCGGTCGTTGTTTTAGTATGTGGAGTTTACTTTTTAATAACTACGTTCCCAGCTTCCTCGTCATTCTGAGGCCAACGGCCGAAGAATCACAGAAGCACTTAAGTAATCTTGAGATCCTTCGTCCCTTCGGACTCAGGATGACGGAAAAAATAAAAGAATATGCTACAAAAATTAAAGAAGAAATGGAACATTGAAAGTAACCGCGACTTTATTTTAATTATGATCGTCTTTTCACTGGCCGGGATGTCGATTGGATTCTTCCGTCGGCCAGTTTTTCACTGGTTAGGCATCACCGCACACACCCCTCTTTGGATTAAAATCCTCGCTTATATCCCGCTTATTCCCCCCATCTATCAAATCAATCTTCTTTTTTATGGATTTCTCTTTGGACAGTTTGATTTCTTTTGGGAAAAAGAAAAGAGATTAGGTCGATTTCTTTGGCAGGCGATCACACGTCAACGTACGACTTAAAAAACATAAAGCATTAAGTAGATAACTACACCAGTCACTGATACATATATCCAAACTGGCAGTAGCCACCGTGTGATGCGGGTATGTTTATCAAAATTTTGTTTGTAGGCATGATAGAGCGCCATCAAGATAAATGGCACGATCAGCGCCGCAAGCGGTGTGTGGGTAAGAAGAATAGTAAAATAAATGACACGCAGTATCCCGTCATGTTGGTAACGTGTTACACCAGGGTGAAGAACATGATAAGTCACATACGAGATTAAAAAGAGTGTTGAGAATACAAACGCCATGATCATAAATTGTTTATGGCGTTGTCTATTTTTGCGCTTGATTGCGAACCAACCACAAAGAAGCATGAGCCCCGCTAAGCCATTGAGTGTGGCATTAAGAAGCGGTTGATTAAAGGAGGCCATGATATTTCTCCTTTATAAGCATAGCCGCATCTTTAAAAAGCTTATTGACGTCCTCTTGTTTTGTCCCATCATAATATCCTCGAATTAGACCATTTTTATCTACGAGAGTGAAATAAGTGCTATGAAAAATTGGTTCGCTAATATCCCCTAGCTTAAAACTTTTAACAGCCAAGGTTGTAATATCTTCCCTTGTTCCGGTTAGAAAATACCAGTTAGGATTTGCTTTTTGCTTTTGAGCATATTGCTTTAAAACTTCAGCTGAATCATTCTCTGGATTTACGGTGATCGATACAAGGGCAATCTCAGGAACTAGCTCAAATGATCGATTGAGTGCAGCCATCTGTTTTGTCATCATTGGACAGACACCACTACAGCTAGTAAAGAAAAAATCTGCAACCCACACACGACCTTTGAGTGAACTAAGGGTAATATCTTTCTGGTCAATATTTTTAAGTTTAAATTCTTGAATTTGTCCTAAGACGGGTAAACGAGGTTTTTTTATTTCAGCTTGGAATGAAAAATATCCAAAGATTATCGCTAAAACAGTGGCGAAAATAAAAACAAAAAGAAATATTTTACGTGGATTCATCGAATGATTAGAAGTTAACGTCTATGACAATCAGTAATAATAGGATCGGGAGATAAAAAACTGTAGCCTTAAGAAGTTTGCGGGCATCAATAAGTGATTTGGTCATAGTTAAATTGCGTCCAACGATAAATAAAAGAACCCCCGCTATTAAAGCGCCAGCAAAATAAATGTATCCGGATAAGCCAATCAACGTTGGTAATAAGGATACAGGAATTAAAATAATTGAGTAAAGAAGGATTTGATTGAAGGTGCTTTTTCCATCAGGCTCAACGACAGGAAGCATTTTAAAACCCCCAAGCTTGTAATCTTCTTTAAACATCCAGGCAATCGCATAAAAATGCGGATGCTGCCATAAAAATAAAATTAAAAAGATAATCCAAGCGCCAAGATCGATATTTCCTGTGGCCGCCGCCCAACCTCCCATTGGCGGAATGGCGCCAGGAATAGAGCCAATGGTCGTATTTAACCAGCTGATACGCTTCATCGGAGTGTAAACGATAATATAGAGAAACGATGTTAAGAGACTTAAGAACGCGGTTAAAAGATTAACTTTAATATAAAGAATCGTTAACCCAATAAGTGTAAGAAGAATGCCAAAGCTAAGGGCGTTGGCCGCCGATATAATGCCAGATGGAATTGGACGATTGCGAGTTCGTACCATTTTGCAATCAATGTCTCGTTCTAAATAGTGATTTAGAACCCCTGATCCACCACACACACAAGCGGCCCCTATTAAAAGATAAGTGAGTAAGCTCCATGAGGAAATTCCGTGTCCACCTAAATAGAATCCAAGCGTTGTTGTCACCAAGACGAGTGTTAGAATGCTTGGTTTCATCAGCTCTATATAGGCGTTTAATACAGATTTTTGTTTGATCATATGTTTATTTTTCTACAGATTTTTGCCACGTAAGCGGCGCAACTCGCAATAATAATAAAACTGATAGCCCAAGTGTTGTGGCCCCTGTCATCACATGCAAACTAGTTATCGATGGGCTTTTGAGTGTTAACACGGTTAATATTCCAAGTGTGATTTGAACGACGATGGCAAAATTAAGCCAAAGGATTGTTCGGTAAATAAGTTTGTTTGAATTTTGGTAGTATTTTAATCCGATAAAATTTAAAAGGCAACAGGTAAGAAATATAATTAAGGCTCCAAGGCGATGGATAAAGTGAATAATGATTTGAAACATTGTCACGGGATCTAGGTCGTGATCAAAGCGCCAGCTATTGATGCGGTTTAGCATGAGTTCGTCAAATTGCGGACGCAAGTCCCACCCCATGGTGGGAAAATCTGGAATGGCTAAGCCTGATTTTGTGTGTCGCATAATTGCGCCTAAAATTAATTGGATATAAACGAGTACAATCACGATCAAAGATATAGTGATAAATGATGAATTTTTTTTGTAGGATTCGTTTTCACGTTTTTGGCGTTCAATCGATTGGCTATACGCAAGAAAAATTGTTAAGACAAAGAATGTTTGAGCAAGAATCCCGTGACATATTGAAACAGGCGGCGGTAAAAATAATAATACCGTAAGTCCCCCTAGAAGTCCTTGGGCAATAACCGCCCCTAAAGCAGCAAATCCTAAATTGCGAACCCACAGACGAGTTTCTGTCCGCCATAACCAAATGGCGAGGCACAGTGTTAGAAACCCAACGAATGAGGCCACCATGCGATGCCCATGCTCATAAAAAACTCCACCTACCATCGGTGGGAAAAATGATCCATAGGACAGTGGCCAATCAGGAACTGATAATCCTGAGCCAGTGCTCGTTACCATGCCTCCAACAAAAATAAGAACCCATGTTGAAAAACAGGTGAGTTTTGAAAATCGTCGTAGCCAAGTATTAGATGAAGTTTTCATAAGCTAATTAAGGAAGGAAATACGGTCGTAGGGCGAATTGGATAGTAGATTACCTTAAGCAATATATTAATTCCAGAAACTATCCCCTCCCTCACTATCCGATGAGGAGGTCTCTTCTTGACTCTTAATCCAGGCATTAAAGGTTTCTTCCGGTTCGATCGTAAGAAATCCCTTCATTTTATAATGACCGATGCCGCAAAGTTGTGCACAGCCAATTTGAAAATTATATTGTTGGATAAAATTATAAATATCTTCCTTTTCTTTTGGTGAAACATCGGTCAATTCCATATCTTCAAATTTTTCTAAGGCCCGTGCTTTTGTTTGTAAAGTCCCTCCCGCATCAATATATCCTAGTTCAACAAGTTTAGCCCAAACGGTATCAGCATCTTTAGCTACTTCGCTGAGTTCTTTTCTTGTAATGGATCCGGTTTTTGTCGGTGTAAACCATGTGGGGATACTCATTCCAGGGATGACATCTTGCTTAACGCGCATAACCGGCAAGGCAAAGGAATGCATAACATCGCGTGACGTTAAATGGATTAAAACAGGTTTTCCCAGCGGCAAGTGTAATTGATTAAGTGAATAGACATCATCCTTGCCATGAGGATCAGATGGATCTCGCCCTAATGGATTTGATTGTTTATCGTAAAATTTCATATCCGTTTTACCAAAAATTTGATCAGCTCCAGGATAATGGATATTCCAGGCATATTGTTCAGCAATAATTTTAATTTCAAGTTTGTCAGGTCGATCAGGCAGAGCATTAACTTGTTTGACCCAAAAAGGAATCGAGAATCCAATCAATAAAATTGTTTCAACAACGGCAACTGAGATTTCTAAATAACTCGAGACATGGGATTTCACCCCATAATAATTTGCTTTAGGATTCGCCCATTTATTAAAACGGACTAAGGTAAAAAGAAAGAATGCCCCCCACCCGACAAATAAAGCAATCATCAGTAGATGCACAAGGAAAATCATGAAATCAAGTTCGTGCCCATGGGAAGATGCCATGACGGGTAAATGCAGTAATTTAATAAGATCCATAGAATCCCTTTATGAAAGTTGCCTTAATTTCGTTCGTCTCTTTAGTCCTAAAAAGAATGTGATGAATCCTCCGAGAACACATAGTAGTACAGCCATTAGCAGAATAACCCCTGCCCGAAGAGCGATGTTCGATTGGTCTTTAGGAGATCCAAAAAAACAGGCACTGCAGGCTAAAGCCTCAGAGCTATATAAAAAATTTATTGCGAATAAAGCAATGGTAGATATTTTTAGAATCATTAGAGATTAAGTGACCTTATTTTTTGTAAAAACTTCATTCCATAAATACCAAAAAAAATAGCCAATACAAATGATATGGCGCTTGAAAATAAGAATTGGCTTGCCGTTGTATTTTGATACTGGAGCACTCCCCAGCAACCGAAAAATACGAGGGTTAAAACAAAAAAACTAATCAAAAGTAAGTGAACAGTTTTAAGAGACATACGTTGTTCCGTGTGGGTGGCTCGCATGACTACCTAAAATTAAGGTGACCATGCCAAAAACAAAAAAGACAGTTAGCATTAATACGAGAAATATAAGTTTTCTTTCTGAGATTAAATGCATTAAATAACAAACCGAAAGTGTTGCTTGGAGTACGGCAATGCTTAAAATAAGTGTAATGCTTAAGGCTAAGTTTAAATGCATCTGGTGAATGCCCACCGAGATTGCGGTAAGAATAATTAAAGAAATAAAAATCGATCGGTATTGTTTGATTTCGTGTTGGAAATTTTGACCTTGCGCGTTTGACATGATACCTTCCCTTTTTTAAGTCAAATATAGAACTGGAAATAAAAATAACCAAACTAAATCAACAAAGTGCCAATAGAGTCCAGAGATTTCGATACGATTGGTAAATTGTTCTGGATTTGTTTTCCACATCTTGCTCCCTGGCCCCAGATTGTAAGAATTGACAACGAGCCCTCCCAAAATATGCAAGGCATGAACACCTGTCAGCGTAAAATAAATGGCCATAAAAGTGCTGTGGCTTGGATAAAGATGGTGATGAAATTTTGCCGAATATTCAGAGAGTTTTATTCCTAAGAAAACAAGTGTTAATAGAATTGTTGCCCCTTGAAAAAGACGAAACGTATCAAACTTTTTTTGCTTTAAGGAAACCCAGGCCATGATCATGGTGATGCTTGAGGAAATAAGAATAAGTGTATTTAAGGCGCCCAAGTGAACATGAAGGATGGATGATCCTAGCGGCCAATCAACGGATCCGATGCGTAAAATAATGTACGTCGAGAATAATGCCCCAAAGAGCATAACTTCAGAGGATAAAAACAACCAGATGCCTAATTTGGCATTATATAATCCAGAATCTTCGCGTGCTTTTATTGTATAAGGAATTTCATCCATTATTTCACGACCTCCTGATCTTGGGGAACAAAGTCTTTACTTGCCCCAGGAACACTATATTCATAAGGACCACGATAAACAATTGGTTCATGCGAAAAATTTCCATGGGGCGGTGGTGTTGGCGTGCTCCATTCCAATGTTGTGGCATCCCAAGGATTGTCTGAGGTGACTTTAGGCCCTTTAAAGATGCTCCAAAGAAGATTGATAATAAAAGGCAGTTGAAATATGGCCAAACCGATTGCAGAATAAAGAATCATTCCATGTAGATTTAAAACACCTTGAACATGCGCATATTGCATTCCCCCATCATATAGCCGTCGTGACATTCCCATCATTCCTTGCGTGAACATCGGGATAAAAATACAGTTCATCAAAAACAGCGATGGCCAGAAATGCAGATGTCCCAATAATTCATTCATTCTTCTCCCCGTTACTTTCGGGAACCAAAAATAGATACCGGCAAAAATGGCAAAAATAGTTCCTGGCGCAACAATATAATGAAAATGGGCTATGACGTAATAAGTATCATGCAAATGAATATCTGGTGAGGATAAACCTAAAGGTAGCCCCGTTAAACCTCCGATACCAAACATCGGTAAGAATGCTAACGCAAATAACATTGGGGTGTTGATTCGAATGGATCCTCCCCACAATGAAATAAATAAACACGTTAAAATAATAACCGATGGAATGGAGATAATCATCGTTGTTGCTTGAAAGAAAGAACTGATGGCTGTTCCCATACCGGTTAAATACATATGATGGGCCCACACAACAAAGGATAAAAATCCTAACGCAATGGATGCCCAAACCATTGAATAATAACCCCATAATGGTTTTCGAATATTATTAGCTAAAATCTCCGCGATAATACCAATGGCAGGCAAAATTAAAACATAAACTTCTGGGTGAGCTAAAAACCAAAAAAGATGTTGCCATAACAAAACACTTCCTCCCCCACTATAACCTTCGAGAGGTTGTCCGCTAATGACGAGTCCACTAGGCATAAAAAAGCTGGTGTGCGCCAATCGATCCATTAACTGCAAGATGCCAGCGGCCTCAAGCGGCGGAAAAGCTAAAAGTAAAAGAAAGTTTGTCACAAGCTGTGCCCAGACAAAAAATGGCAAACGCATAAAGGTAAGCCCTTTGGCTCTTAACTGAAAAATCGTGGTGATAATATTGATTGATCCAAGTAAGGATGACGTAATCAAAAAAACCATCCCCAGCAGCCAAAATGTTTGTCCTTGTCCAATTGAAAGAACGGATAATGGCGCATACGATGTCCATCCAGATTTTGCTGCTCCATCAGGAATAAAAAAGCTTGCAAACATGACGACCCCACCAACGAAATAAGCCCAATAACTGGCCATGTTAAGTTTTGGAAAGGCCATGTCGGGTGCACCAATTTGTAGAGGAACAACATAATTACCGAAAGCTCCGACAACCAAAGGAACAATCGCTAAAAAGACCATGATTGTCCCGTGCATCGCCCCTAATTCGTTATAGGCATCGGGAGTCATTGGAGAGAAAGATTCTCCCAGAAATTTTCCGATAAATGGAATCGCTGTCTCAGGATTGGCGAGCTCCCAACGCATCAGAAGCATTAATGAGAATCCAAATAACAAAAAGCAAAGTGCGGTAAGTCCATATTGCAGTCCGATCATTTTGTGATCGGTTGAAAAGATATATTTACGCCAGAAAGGTAAATCGTGAGAATGGCTTTCGCTCATGCGGTAATCCTATTTTATTTTTTGCTACCAGGTTTCGAAAATGTGAAAGCAAGATCTTTCGTCTCACCCTCAGCCACGGTGACTGTTTGTTTTTGTGTACCTAATTTTTCATGCCAGGCTTCGATGTCGTAGGTTCCGGCCGGAAGATTATCAATTGTAAATTTTCCATCGGCCTTGGTGACATTAAAGAATGGATTCTCCGTTACGGTAACCCAAGCCTCCATCCAAGGATGGACATCGCACTTCATCGCGAACATAAATTCGGCTTTATCATAGACCTTTGTTGTCTCCGTTTTAAATTTTGGCATGGCAAGATTAAATTCGGGATTAATTTTAGATAAGGAATGGACATTGTGAAGCGTTCCATCAGGATTAAGAATCTTTAAGGTTTGACCTTGCATGATAGCAATGACGTGAGGATCATACATACATCCGACTTGGCTAAGCACCGCCGCCTGCGTTGGAACTGGATAATCTTTTTTAGCAAGGCCACTTGCAACGCGAACAAATACATTGCCCATGGTGTTCCCTTCCCCTAAAACTAATTTTTGTGGATAAACAGCCTCTTTGTGATGGCTTAAACAAATAAGATCAGCATCCATTTTGATTTCTTTAAACTTTGGCACTTCTCCATCAAATTTGGCGGTTCCGGTAATGGTGGCGGCAAAAGCAGGAACTGACAAAACAATTGAAAAAATTAAAGTTAAAAAATAATTTTTGCTTCTCATATAGCCCTTCCTTTTTATCTAAAATAGGTTTGTGAGTAAACTACTATAGAGAAAATTGTTTGTCAAGAAGGGTTTAGGATATTTTGCATCTTAAAATCAAAAAGGACCATCACTTTCAATTTTTCTAAAAATGATAGTCCTTTTTGATCATCAATATTGCTAATTTTTTATTTTAACCGCTCCTATTTCCCTTTAAAATTAATTCCTGACGAAGAATTATCGAAATAAGGTTCTTCATTTTGTTCATATGGAACATAGGGTTGTGTATAGCGATGATCAAGCGCTCGGGCGCGCTCAACCAGACCAATAAATTCCTGTCGATAACCAAATTTATCAACGCCTTGCGTTTGCATCGCCGTTTGTAAAACATGTTCATAATTGGCGGCGGCCTTCCAAGGTGAATTACGAAGTAAAAGTCCAAATTCAGCCACACTAGCGGCAAATTTAAAATCAGTATCAGGCGTATTTGTTAAATCGGTTGCCCGAAAAACTTTTTTAACAAGCCGGCTGATATTGCCTGTGGGTTCTTTGAATCGCAATTTTACCGTCATGACATCGCTACTCTTAAACATTGAAACAGAATTTTGTTGGTAAACTAATGGATCAACGCCTGGCTCTGGATAGCTGGTATCGTTCGTTGGAATGATTTCATAAAGCGCGGTAACGGTATGCCCCGCCCCTAACTCTCCGGCATCTTTTTTGTCATCATTAAAATCCTGTTTGGCTAGCATACGATTTTCGTAGCCGATTAATTTATAGGCTTTGACTTGTGCTGGATTAAACTCCACTTGAATTTTGACATCCTTGGCAATAGTAAATAACGTTGAGCCTAATTCATGCACGAGGACTTTGCGGGCCTCAGCATCATTGTCGATGTAAAAATAATTACCATTTCCCTTATCCGCTAACTGTTCCATTTTGGAATCTTTAAGGTTGCCTGTTCCAAATCCAAGAACGGTTAAGAAGATATTATCTTTTCTCTTCTCTTCAATCATTTGGCCTAATTCAAAATCGCTGTTGACCCCGACATTAAAATCACCGTCGGTGGCAAGGATTACGCGATTGTTTCCATTTCGAATGAAATTTTGTTTGGCCACTTGATAGGCTAACTGAATGCCAGCCCCACCGGCCGTTGAGCCACCAGCTTGAAGAGAATCAATCGCTTGCATAATTCGATATTTTTGTGTTCCAGGCGTTGACTCCAAAACTAATCCAGCTGCCCCAGCGTATACAACGATTGCAACACGTTCATTATCGTTTAGCTGATTGACCAGCATTCGCAATCCCTCTTTTAATAAAGGAAGTTTATCTGGCTGATTCATCGATCCAGAGACGTCAATTAAAAAGACAAGATTGCTGGGTGGAATTTGGTTTTGATCAAGTTTTTTTCCTTGAATTCCAATTTGAACCAAACTGTGACTGGGATTCCATGGACATGCGGAACCTTTTAAAGTAATTGAAAAGCGATCATTCCAACTTGGGTCAGGATAATCATAGCTAAAATAATTGATCATCTCTTCAACGCGCACCGCATCTTCCGGTGGCATTTGATTATTGCTTAAAAATCGTCGGATATTGCTATACGATGCATTATCGACATCAATTGAAAAAGTCGACAACGGATTTAATTTCGCCTCTAAGAATTGATTTTCATAGATGTGCTTATATTCTTCCGTGTTAAATTCAGCGGGCCTTCCATTATATAGGGCTTCACCTCCACTGATATATCGCTGTTGTAGTTGTTGGTCTTTTTTAGCAAGATAATCTACTCTCGAATAATCGGTTGATTGATAATACGGTTGATTTTGTAAACCTTCAGAGGCGCGAGCTGCTTGAAAAGCAATTTCAGGAGCAGGCGATGACACAGCTTTTGCAGAAACAAATCCTCTTCCCATTATTTTAGCGGATTGTGCGCCAAACTCTCCCTTAGCTAATTGCTCTGGAGCAGAATATCCGGCTATAGAAGAAATATTCTCTTTGAGCTTTTTTCCGTCAGTACCAGATAAGGTGGATAGATAATATGGTTCATATTGCAAACTGGATTTTGATTGTTGGGCCTGTCCTTGCGCCTGATAAACCGCCGCATCACGAACTCTGGATTGTAGAGCACCTTGTGGTGTTATTGAGTAAATCCTATCACCAATATCATCAGCAGCTGCTTTTAATCTACCTTGCATTCCTCTGTTTATATAGACCTGAACTGAAACAAGTCCGCCAATAATGACAAAGGCAGCGACGGTCCCTGCCAATCGGTTAAAATTCTTATTTTTCATTTTATATGTCTCCTTTTTCACTTCAGGAAGAGACGTATAGAGCTTTTGTTGTAAATCCGCGGATAACGATTCATCGGGCCATTTTTTAAGGGCGGCGGAAAGTTTATGAAGTTCTATATAGTAAGCCTGGCAGGCGGCACATTCTTTTAAATGGGCCACAACCACAGCTTTCTCATCTGAAGTAATTTCTCCATCAAAATAACTGGAGATTAATTGTTTTATTTCGTCATGATTATTCATTTTGTCCCTCCGTTACGAAGGATGATAAGTCCTCCCTTAACTGTTCGCGCGCGCGAAAGATCAGAATTTTTGTCTTCTCTAGAGTACAGTTAAGGATTTGTGCAATTTGTTCATAACTTTGATTGTGATATTCCCGAAGAACAATCGCTTCTTTTTGTTCTAAAGGAAGTTTTTGAATTGAATCACGAACACGTTTGGCCATCTCTTTTTTTGCCAGGCTCTCCCGGGAAAGATCACTGGAATCTTCGATGTCCCACGCCTCAAAGCCTCCTTCACTATTTTTAGAAGGAAACCATGTGGCAACAAAACCTTTTCGTTTTCTGATTCGATCGATACAACTGTTACGGGCAATGGTAAAAAGCCAAGTGGAAAATTTTGCTTTCGGTTGGAAGACATATTTTTTAGAAAATAGCGCCAAGAAGACTTCACTGGTAACATCCTCAGCATCCGCCCTATTGCCCAATAGGCGCAGGCTGAAATTAAGGATAGAATGTTTGTAGCGTTCAAAAATCATCGTGATCGCCTCATCATTTCCGGACTGGTAGTCCGCCATTATGTCTTCGTCGCGTTGTTCCATAAGATTTTTTTAAATCCTTCGACCTATGCTCCGGAGCAACCCTAAAGCCCTGTCGAATGTTTGGCTTCCACTCATTTAAACGAATGAACTCGGGAAAAGTTACAAGATTTATTTACGATACTTATCGTATTTAAGCCCAATATGATGCATAAAGGGCTTTAAATTTTTTGGAATTGGAAGATGTCTAAACTCACTGCCGCATTTATAGCAATTAGCAATCGTAGGCACTCGTTTGTGCAGGAGCCAATCGATTAGGGCAAAGACAGGTAAGCTCAAGCCATATGTCCAGGGAACAAGAATAATTCCAATGGCCATAATGGAACAACCAATAAATTGATTAAAATCTTTTGACGTATAAAATTGGCGGGCTTGGCAGGCTGGGCAGAAATCAAAAACTTTATCAAGCGTTGTGATTGTGCCCCAGGGATGAGCACATTGTGGGCAAACAATCGGGGTCGCGTCTTTTATGTCCACGATATGATATTGTTTACACTTATCACAATGCCGGGCAATGGTTGGGGTCACAACGCGATACCAAATTTAATTAAATAATATTTATAGGTGAGATCGCCTAAAATAACGCCACACAAAATGACATATAAAATACCGGTCGTTGCTTGTGTATTTTTAAGTTTTAATGTTTCAGTAGCAAAGTATAACGACACCAGTGGAAACATCGTCCCAAAGAATATGGCGATGAGTAAAAAGAATCCATCGGTTTTCATCATGAACTGCCAGATATAAAGAGAATCGCCGGAATATAAAATATGCCCTGTTAGAAGCACATATGCATCCCAAATAAAGCGCAACAGAACAAGCAGCCAAAATGTATAGGTGGCGCGAGCAAGATGTGACATGGGAAGTCCATGGACATTCAAATACCAATGACCTAAATTCATGGCAAATAGCGATGAACAAAATATGAGCCCCGCTAAAATGGAAATTATTGTCAGCGTAAGTCCTGGGCCAATCAAGGCTTCTTGAACTTTGGCAAAGGTGATGATTCCAAGAGCGCAAGGAACGGTCATCAACAGCGGTTTTGGATATTCTTTTTTCCATGAATAACTAGAGACGGATAGAAAAGACAATTTCCAAAGAACCGCTAAGATTTTTATGGGTGACGGAATATCAAGAAGGAGTAGAAAAACAAGCGTGATCCCTCCCACGATATTGGGAAGGCCGATGTGGAACTTGTGAAAATTATTTTTAAGTGGGTCTTTATAGCTGATCCAGAAGCATAATGGGTAGATGACGGAAAAGATTAGGCTCGTTAGGATGGAAATTTTAAAAAGCATGTGGTGTGTTCCTCGTGAAGCGTGAAGCGTGAAGCGTATCATACGTTTCACGCTTCACGAACAACGATTCACGTATATTATTTCGCATCAGAAGTTACAGCTGGAGTTTTATCAGTGGCAGGTGCTGGAGGTTGTGCTGGTGCTACTTCCTTTGTTTTTTCACCTTCTGGGACGACAACAATAGGACGATCAGCCAAGGACATTAAGAAGTTGCGTAACACGCGAATTTGTTCATGCTCATCGCCGCCTAAAATGTCTTTAGGTCCCGCGTTATCAAAATCATTAGGGTCAAAGAAAGTTGGCATCTTAGTCCCAGGCAATACATCTTGAGGATTTGTAATCCATTTAATGATCCAGTCAGGCTTTAAACGATTTTTGGCCAATGCAAGATTTGGAGCTAAAACTTCCGCGTCACCTTTTGGCACAATGTTTCCAACAACATGGCATTTCATACAGTCCAGGCCATCTGGTGAGAATAATTTTTGCCCTGCTTTGTATTCTTCTTCAGTTAATGATACATTCGCTTTGTCCATAAAAGGAAAATCTTCTTTATCAAGGGCATTAAAATATTTAATTAACGCGTTTAAATGAGAAGCATTAAAGCTATAGGTGGGCATGCGAACCTTAAGCCATGGACGAATTGTCACAGGCTCATGCAAGAATTCAAATAACCATTGTGTCTGAACTTTTTTCCCTTCGCCTTCTAAATTGGGCGGACTAAAGTTGGATGCCATGATTGTTGCCTTGGCTTCATCACGGTTGTCATATTTCTTTAACCATTCTTTAACACTTGGGGCGATAGCACCACCTTCTCCACTAATAATATGACATCCTTGGCAATTAAGCTGACGGATAATTTTTTCGCCTTTTTCAATATACAGATTTTCTGGCGTTCGTGGTTTAATTTTATTGACCACGGTTTTATTTTTTGTAAACCCAACAATGGCTGTTGTAATAGCCTCCGCTTCTTCTTCGGTAAAATTAAAATTAGGCATGATGAGTTTATCGTTTGCTTCTTTAATTTTGCCTTGGTCAAAGATTCGCGGATTCTTAAGCTTTTGCATAAACCATGCTTCTTTACTGTGATCGATGTGAATGAATCCAAAATCTAACTTTGACGCTGATTTACTTCCTTCTTCAGTTAATTCCGCGCCGATGGGCTTCGCACTTTCAAAACCTTTGATGTTATGACAGGCGTAGCAACCGTAATGACCAACTAATTTTTCACCCGCAAAAACTAATTTTTGATCAAGGTTCATTGACGCTAACTTTTTCACAGCGACCTGCATTGGATCAATTTTTTTAAGAAAATCTAAGGCAATATCATCAATGATTTTTTCGTTAACCGGAGCAATGGGTTTCTTATCAAACTTCTCGGCCTTATCTTCTGACAAATATTGCGCAATGTCCGCCGCCTCCTGATCACTTAAACGCAAGTTAGGCATTCGCGTTTGTGGATGATAACGATTTGGATCCTTTAGCCAACTATAAATCCATTCTTTTGATGTTTTACTTCCTAGCCCAATAAGATTTGGTCCATGTTCGCGATGAAGGTTTTCAGCGTTTCGTGCTTGATCCGTTTTTTGTGGCTGCACTTGATGACAGGCGAAACAACCAATCGAACTGACAAGCTCTTCTCCTTTTTTCACATCACCAACAAGTGGAATCGGATCTTTTTTGTATTCCGTTGTATTGGCCAAGAGAAACTGAGTAATCGCATGAATTTCTTGTTCACCGCGCTGATGCGAGGCGGGATCATTATTATTCGATTGATCAAAAAAGGCTGGCATCCATGTATTGTGACGGAAAGATTTGGGATCTTCAATCCAACGATAAATCCATTCAGCTGAAGTTTTCGATGATAATTTTGTTAAGTCAGGACCTGACTTGGGCCAATCCTTGTATTTATCAATGGTGTGGCAGTTATAACATCCAGCGCGCTCAATAAGCGCTAAACCAAAATTTAATTTTTTCGCCCCTTTAATTGTTTCTTGTCCTGCGTGACATTTAAAACAACCAGCTTCAACATATTGTTTGGCCAGCATCGGTTCTTCCCAATGATGGAATTCCTGCCAATTATATTTTTTGGTCCATTCTTTCTTTTGTTCTTCAGATGATGGCGTATGAACTGCTGACAAAAAGCCTGTGCCTCGGCCTCGACCACCATGGCAAACGGTACAACCAAATTCTTCGATGGGATGCGCAGAATCTTTCCCTAAATAGAGCTCAAGATTGGGATGTGTTCGATAGGGCTGAGCAGCATTTTTGTAGTCAGGGTTACTGATTCCTAAATGGCAGCTGATGCAGCGGTCCACTTTGGGAACTTGTTTAAAATTGACGTCATCGGTTATATCAGCCAGAACAATCTGTTCGATTTTAACACTGGGGTTGGCCAGATCAATAACCGGTAAATCGCGAACCAAGCTCGCCATTTGACTAGACAGGCTTTTTTTAGTGTCATCGATTTTGCCAAGTTTGCGTTCAAGAATGCTCGTCTGCTTCGTGAATGTTTTTAGTTTTCGTTGTAAGTCTTTTAATTGTTGGCCGCAACTTTCGATGGTTTTATTTTTTTCATTGATCGCCTCGGCCGATTGCTCAACCTGGGCTTTTAAATTGGTTGCTTCGCTAAGAAGCTTTTCATATTCTTGCCGGGATTTCTCGCTATGTTTTGGATCATGAGCTTTAGCCTCTTCGTAGCGAAACCGTGCCGCATCAAGCGTCGCATTGGTAAATTTTAGTTTCTGTTCAGAAAGTGTATTGGCGGTTGTGAGTGTCTTTATTTCATTTTCAAAATTTTTGAAATTTGTGCATTTCCCATCAAAATCTTTTTGTGCGGCTTTAATTTCTTTTAATAAAAATTGATATTCTTCGCTACTTTCTAGCTTATGCGAAGCCTCGTCATACTTGGTCCTTGCTTTTTCAACTTCGTAGGCTTTAAATTGTTTTTGATAATCCTTCCATTGGCGAGAATAATCTTTTAAAAACAATGATCCTAAAGAAAATAACAGAATCAATGACGCGATGGCAAAGATAAAGTGCAGACTGTTAAGATTATAATGACTTTCGGGTTGTTTACTCACACGTGTCCTTATATATTGAAGAAGAATTCGGGAATCGCAATAATATACTTAATGTTAAAGCCCCAGCGCAAATACATCTTGATCGGCAGGCTAATCGCCAGAAGTAAAAACACAATAAAAATGCTATAGCGAACCGGTCCTAACCTTTGGTATACATCTTTTAAAAATGTTTTGGCTAAAATAAGTGGAATTAAACCAAAATAAATTCCCATTACAATAAAACCTCCCGCTTCGCGTAAGAAAATATTCTCGGGCAATGGACGCTTGAGGATTATCATATAAATTAATTCAGAAAGATTAAGGTTTGTTAAGGCAACAAGTTTATGGGGGTCCCAATATTCAAAGGGTCCAAAGAAGTTCCAGTTAGGGCCACGTAAAAATGTCCCTGTTGAAATTAAAAATATCCAAAGAACAAGCCAGAAAAATAAGAAAATCGACACAGCCATTTTTCGATCTTTAACGCTATAGTAGCCACAACCTTTGGGATTATTATCAAGAAAAGGTATCGCCATAAATCCTAAGATAATAACCGTGGGGAAAACGACCCCAGCAATCCAAGGATCAAAATAGACTAGCATTTCCTGTAACCCCAAGAAATACCAGGGTGCCTTCGAAGGATTAGGTGAAACGGTTGGATTGGCTGGTTCCTCAAGTGGTGCGCCAAGACCGATGGCCCATACCAAAAGAAGCGCCGAAATTACGACAAGGGCGATTAATTCAATATAAACTAAATCTGGCCAGACTAAAACTTTTTCTTTGGCATCATCCGCCTCAGCGGGAGGCTTGCCTTCTTCGATACGTTTATCATTCTCCCAGGCTTGCTTTAAACTTAGCCACAGGAAAAAAACAACCAAAAATAGAAGTCCAACAATGGGAACATTGTCGGGTTTAATAACGATCAGACGAAAATTATCATCGCTTAATCCAAACGCGAAAAATAAAATCATAACGACAAAAATGCCAATGCCGCCATTCTTGGTCCATAATTTATTAAGGCCTAACTTTTTACTTGCTTTGTAAAACCAATCATTGGGGGGAAATAAAAAGAAGAATACCAAGAGAATGGCTGTAAACATTATCTCTGGTGCGCAAGCTGCGTTAATAATTGCTTTAAGTGATTCCATAAATTTTAAGTTGGCCCCGAAATCCCGCCGTCTTTTCTAACACGCCAGAAGTGAACAATCATAAAAATCATAATAACAAAAGGTAACCCAATGCAATGTAAGACATAAAATCGTAGTAGCGCCCCTTCCCCGACAAATCGTCCACCGAGCATGGCAAACCGCGCGTCACTGGCGGCATGAACAAAATTAACATCGCCGATGGCAAGTAATGATGCGCCAGGACCAGATGCCCCTAATAGCGGTGTTGCGCCGGCCATGTTGGATCCAACCGTGATCGCCCAAATTGCAAGCTGATCCCAAGGAAGCAAATATCCGGTAAAACTCATAAGCATCGTCAAAACCAAAAGAATAACCCCAACCATCCAATTAAATTCACGGGGCGGTTTATACGATCCCGTCATAAAAACGCGAAACATGTGCAGCCAAACGGTGATGACCATTAAATGCGCGCCCCAACGATGGATTTCGCGCATAAGACCAAGTGGTACTTGTTCACTTAAATCAATGATATCGCCATAGGCATATTCAACCGTTGGGCGATAATAAAACATCAGTAAAATTCCTGTAATCGTTAAGACCAAAAATACAAAAAAGGATAAGCCGCCCATGCACCAGGTGTATTTAACTTTGACGGCATGTTTAGGAAGACGGATCGGATGTAAGTGCAGAAAAACATTATTGAGCGTAACAAGGATGCGCTGTTTATGGGTGGAAATGGGTGCCCCACCGGTACGAAAGATCGCGCGATACAATTGTGTTTTTTTAAAATTCTCTAAAAATTTATTATTGCCTTCACTCATGTATTCCTCTTTAGTAATTTGTCATCCTGAGCGTAAGCGAAGGATCGCTTAAGAGATCCTTCAGTCGCTTTCGCTCCTTCAGGATGACGGTATCAATTTTATACACTCAAATACGATTCCGGATCCGACCACTCCCCTTTTTCCTGCTGGAATTTTTTTGTTTTATCGATAAAGATTTCACCATCATCAGTCAAGGTGATTTTATATCGTTCCAGCGGCCGTGGGGCTGGCCCTTCAAAATTAATTCCTGTTTTATAAAATCCACTTCCATGACAGGGACATTTAAATTTATTTTCATTACCCATCCAATTGGGCGTACACCCTAAGTGAGTACAAAAAGTCGCAAGCACATAAATTTTTTCCGTATCACGGACAATCCACGCCCCATGCTTATCCTTAAACCTTTCTGAAACTTCACCAATTGTATATTCATCAGGATAACCAGCTAGGAAGCTTTGTTTTGGCTCAAATAAAACATTTGGGAAAAGATAGCGCATGATCATCGCGCCATAACCGCCCAAAACAGCCACAAATGCGCCCCAACCAATAACCGACCATTTGATAAAAGATCGACGATCCATTGGTTCGTTTAAACTAACAGGCTTCGGTGGTGTTGTTTGAGCTGGTTGATTGGAAGGTTTTTGTATTGGGTCGCTCATAAAAAGTTATTTTAGAATTTTTAACGCTGCTGATCGAATTTTCATATTTTGATCAGTTCGAGATAATTCTTCAATGCGTTTAGTTAAATCGGAATCCTGTAAATGCGTTATTGCTTCAAGCGTTGTTAACATCAAATTTGTTTGTTCGTCCATATCTACTTCAGAAAACTTTGATAAATAATCACGGTTGAGTAATTGTAGCAAAGTTTGTTTTCCTGAATTATCCCCTAATTGCGCCAGCGATATCGCGGCCCCCCACTCTACATTTGGTTCAGGGTCAGCTAACGCCTTGATTAAAATATTTTTTGATTCACCATCCCCAATATTACCAAGGGCAACGACGGCTGTCGAACGTATACGCGCATTGGGATGATCCACATAAGGATTAATCGCTTCCAGTGCTTCTTTGTCTTTGAGCATTCCTAGGGCATAAATTAAAGCCGCCAGATTTTCTTCTTTTTCGTCAACTAGCCCGTTAATTAAAGGTTTAACAAATTCCTTTTTGCCCGTACGCCCCATGGCCAGGGCCAAGTACTGACGAACGCGATTATCATCGGTTGTTGCGTGCTCAAAGGTGCTGATAAGCTCATCATAAAAATTTTCCTGTTTTGGCAAGAGTTTTGGATTGGCCAAAATTTTTGATAATTCAAACGCGGCTTGCCAGCGCTTAGTGCTTCCACCAATTTTGACATCATTTAAATAATCTTTGGCAGTTCTTTTTTCTTGCGTCAAAAGATTAATGGCGGCAAAAAGCATCACACAAAAAACAGCAATTAGAAATGGTATGATAAAGAACGAATGAACAATAACACTAAAAAATGATTTTTTTTCTTCGTCTTTCTGCGCTTCGATTTGTTCCGTAGTCATTAAATTCTAACCAATTATAACAATCAATATTTTTATACAAAGGTATTTTTGATAATTTTTTTAGTGGTTCGACAAGCTCACCACTAGTTTAGTTTGTTCATTTCGGTTGGCGTCGCGTTACTTGCTAAAATCAGAACCTGATTATTTTTAGCGACTTCCAGAATACCGGAATCAATCGCAAAATATTTTTGCTCAGTATTTTTTTTGATTTGAATAACACCTTTTTTAAGAATCGATATCATGGGGGTGTGGTGTGCAAAGACACCAAAGAATCCCTCCTGTCCAGGGGCGGTTAAGGATTCAATTTGGTCATCAAAAACTTTTCCACTGGGTGTAACGATGGAACATTGATAGGTTCGCATTATAATGTTTTCACTTTTTCTAATACTTCTTCAATGTTACCAACCATATAAAAGGCTTGCTCAGGGACAGCATCATGCTTACCTTCTAAAATTTCTTTAAATGATCGAATCGTTTCTTCAATCGGAACATACTTACCTTTCATCCCTGTAAATTGTTCGGCGACGTTAAATGGTTGCGATAAAAATTTTTGAATTCTTCGCGCACGGGCAACCGTCAAACGATCTTCTTCCGAAAGCTCATCCATCCCTAAGATCGCGATGATGTCTTGTAATTCTTTATAGCGCTGTAAAATTTCTTGTACGCCGCGAGCAACCTTGTAATGCTCTTCACCGACAATTTCGGGAGCAAGAATTGTTGAGCTTGATGATAAAGGATCGACCGCTGGATAAATTCCAAGTTCGGCAATCGGACGTGATAACTCTGTTGTCGCATCTAAATGCGCAAACGTCGCAGCAGGCGCAGGATCAGTGTAGTCATCGGCCGGAACATAAATTGCTTGAATGGATGTAATGGATCCTGATTTGGTTGATGTAATTCTTTCTTGTAACTCTCCCATGTCGGTTCCCAGTGTCGGTTGATATCCAACCGCTGATGGGATACGTCCAAGAAGGGCGGAAACTTCTGATCCCGCTTGCGTAAATCTAAAAATATTATCGATAAAAAGTAAAACGTCTTTTTTCATCTCATCGCGAAAATATTCAGCGACAGTTAACGCAGATAAGGCAACACGTGCACGCGCCCCAGGCGGCTCATTCATCTGTCCATATATTAGAGAAGTCTTATCAAGTACGCCGGACTCTTTCATTTCTTTGTAAAGCGCTGTTCCTTCACGGGTTCTCTCCCCTACTCCAGCGAAGACAGAAAATCCACCGTGTTCTTTGGCAATATTATGAATGAGCTCTTGAATTAAAACAGTTTTGCCGACACCTGCTCCACCAAAGAGTCCAATCTTTCCACCTTTTCGATAGGGCGCTAAAAGATCGATAACTTTAATTCCTGTAACAAAAATTGTATCGCGTGTATCTTGATCTTTTAATTCTGGTGCTTGACGGTGAATGGGCAAAAATTTAGTGGCGTTAACGGGTCCGGCCTCATCAACTGGAGCCCCAAGAAGATTAAGAACTCGGCCCAAGGTTCCTTCGCCTACGGGCATGAGTAACTCAGCATTGGTATTTAAAACTTCCATGCCGCGGACCAAGCCATCGGTTGTATCCATCGCAATTGTTCTCACCCCATCGTTACCTAAATGTTGAGCGACCTCAAGAGTAAGATTCCATTTTTCAGCACTGATGGATGGGTTGCTTACTTTTAAGGATGTATAAATGGGCGGAAGTTTTCCATGCGGAAATGAAACATCAATAACCGCGCCTAAAATTTGTGTAACTTTTCCTGATGGTTGTTGTTCACTCATGAGTCAGTTCTCCTTTTATTACTTTAAAGCTTCTGCACCTGAAACAATTTCAATCAATTCTTTGGTGATGCTCGCCTGACGAGCACGATTACGTAGTAGTGTGTTTCGATCAATTAAATCTGACGCATTCTTTGTCGCATTATCCATCGCTGACATTCGAGCGCCATGCTCCCCTGCTGAATTTTCAAGTAACGCAAAATAAATTTTGAAATATAAAAAATGTGGAATTAAAAATCCGAGTAATTCTTTCTCTTTAGGCTCAAAGACATAAGGAGTTCTTTTGGCAACCGTTTCTTTAACTAAGGCCGTTGGGTCAATCGGTAAAATTTTTTCAAAAACAGTCTTTTGGGAAATCGGGCTCAAGAAATGATTGTAAACAATAAAAATATCACTATATTCACCGGTGATAAACGATTGGCTTAAATCATTGCCTATACGCACGGCATTATCAAATTTTGGACTAATCGTCACATTCTCATAATTTAATTTAAGCGTAAAACGGCGCTTTAAAAACATAAATCCTTTTTTCCCGCAGCAGCTGACATCAATTTGAGAATATTTTTCTTTGTTTTCACTGACCCATAACATAACTTGCTTCGTGGCATTTGTATTAAAGGCCCCGCATAATCCACGATCAGAAGTAACAACAAGAATTAAGGCTTTTTTCGTTGTGTCATTAATTTTTAAAAGTGGATGTGAGGCTGATTCTGCTGAGGCTGAAATACGTGAAATCATTGAGGTGATATCTTGCGCATAAAGTTTGGCATTGACCTGGGCCTGCTGCGCGCGGCGCAGCTTACTTGCCGAGACCATCTTCATAGTCTTGGTAATCTTCTTTGTATTTTTAAGACTTTTTAACTTAACGTTGTATTCTTTGATGGTTGGCATATATTTTTGTCTGTCATCCTGAGTCCCGTAGGGACGAAGGATCTCAACATTTCTTAAATTACTTTGAGATTCTTCGCACCAACTTTCCTTTAAATATTTTAGATGAAGTTGGTACGTACTGACTTCATCTAAATATAAATATTGAAAAGTCAGTACGCTACGCTCAGAATGACGATATAATTAAAATCTTGATTTAAAATCTTTAATTAATTTTTCTAACTGCTCTTTAACTTCTGGCGTCAAGGCCTTCTCTTTATCGAAGAGCTTAACAAAATCGACATACAAAGAATCAAGAGCATCACATAATTTTTGTTCGAACTCAGCAATCCGTGGTAATGGAATGTCATCAAGAAAACCATTAACCCCAGCGTAGATAATCGCCACTTGTTTTGAAACAGGCAGTGGAAGATGGATTCCTTGCTTAATAATTCTCATCAATCGCTGGCCACGTTCCAATTGTTTACGTGTTGTCACATCCAAATCTGATGCAAATTGTGAGAAAGCTTCTAGTTCTCGGTACTGCGCTAAATCCAAACGAAGTCGGCCTGAGGCTTGCTTCATCGCTTTGGTTTGCGCATCGCCTCCAACACGCGAAACTGATAGTCCAGGGTTAATCGCCGGACGCTGCCCAGCATTAAATAAATCGGTTTCCAAAAATATTTGACCGTCAGTAATAGAAATAACGTTGGTTGGAATATAAGCGGAAACGTCTCCAGCTTGTGTTTCAATGACTGGCAAGGCGGTTAAACTGCCGGCCCCCTTTTTGTCGCTTAATTTAGCGGCACGCTCTAGTAGACGGCTATGTAAATAAAAAATATCGCCTGGATAAGCTTCTCGGCCTGGTGGTCGACGAAGAATTAAAGACAACTGACGATACGCCTGAGCTTGTTTCGTTAAATCATCATAGACAATAAGTGCATGTCGACCGCTGTCGCGATAATATTCAGCCATCGCTGTCCCTGAATAGGGTGCTAAAAATTGCATGGGCGCTGGATCTGAAGCGGTTGCGGCAATAATAGTTGTATATTCCATTGCGCCATATTTCTTGAGTGTTTCATAAACCTGCGCAACAGTTGAACGCTTTTGACCGATCGCTACATAAAAACAAAACACACTTTGACCGCGTTGATTAATGATGGTGTCGATGGCAAGAGACGTCTTTCCAGTTTTACGATCGCCAATAATAAGCTCACGTTGCCCACGTCCAATGGGTGTCAGCGCATCAATAACTTTAATACCGGTTTGAAGAGGTTCGTGAACATTTTTTCGATCGATGATGCCCGGAGCTTTTAATTCAATCTGTCTAAATTCTTTGGTATTAATTGGCGCATTACCATCAATGGCCACTCCAAGCGCATCCACAATACGTCCAACCAATTGATCACCGACAGGAACGGCCGCAATTGTTTTTGTACGCTTAACTTGATCGCCTTCCTTAATAGACTTGTCTTCACCAAAAACAGAAATACCAACGTTATTTTTCTCAAGATTTAATACCATGCCGCGAATGCCGCTTGAGAATTCAACTAACTCTCCCGCCATGACACCGGCCAATCCATAAACGCGGGCAATTCCATCACCGACGCTTAAGACAGAGCCGACCTCATACACATCAGCTTTGCGTTCAAATTCATCCAGTTGATTTTTTAGAATCGCTGAAATTTCATCAGAATTAATTTTTGACACGATAAATCCCCCTTAGGCACTCAATAATTGTTTATGGAATCGAGTTAATTGAGTTTGTATGCTGTAATCATAAATAATATCTCCGATACGAATTTTAAACCCTCCCAACAAAGCTGGATCAATGACAAGCTCAGGTTCAATTTCTTTACGGAATTTAAGCTTCAGATGATGAGAAATGGCATTAATCTGTTGCGTATTTAAATAAACACTGCTGATGATTGTAATGCGAATAATGTTTTTGTATTCGAGATAGCTGTTAATAAAAAGCTTGATGATTGCCCGCAGCATGTTTAGATGTTTCTTTTCTTCAAGGAAAACAACAATGCGATACGTTACATCATCGAGTTTTCCCTCAAAAAGACTTTTCAATATATCAAGACGATTTTGGTGAGAGAGAAATGAATTTTGCAGGAGCTCTTCAAATCCTTCTTCAATATCGAGAAGATTATAAAGATTTTTGAAATCTTCATAAACGATTTCTAACCAGCTGTTTTCTTTACACAGATCAAATAATGCTTGGGCGTATCTGTTGGCGGTTAGAATCATGATTATATTTCTTTAATCATTTGATTGATGAGTTTACGATTCTTTTCTTCATCGAGATTTTCTTCAATGAGTCGACCGGCGAGTGTGATGGCAATGTTGGCACTGGTTTCTTTTAACTCGGCAAGCGCTCTTCCCTTTTCATCTTTAATTTCGCGTACGGCATTTTCCAAAAGAATGCGGGATTCTTCTTGCGCCTTTTGATTGATAATTTTGGCCGCTTCAATGGCGGCTTTACGGGATTGCTCGATTAGATCACGTGACTTTTGTGCGGCTTCATCTAAGACTTCCTTACGACTTTGTTCAATCTTAGCTAATTCAGCTTTGATTTTATCGGCCTCCTCCACAGATTTTCGTATACTTTCTTCCCGATCTTTAATATTGGCCAGGATTGGTTTCCAGGCAAACTTATGGAGGATGATAAGAACGGAAATAAATGTTACCCATGTAAGAATGAGCAAATTTATCTCGGGACTCATAAACCCTATTTCTTTATGAGCCACTTCAGTTGACGCAACTTGTGTTTCTGTATTATGTTCGGCCATGGCGTTTCTCTTATTTCAAGAAGATGGTTAAGATACAAACAACTAAGGCCAAAAATGCAACCCCTTCAACGAAGGCGATTCCTAAAATCATAAACTTCTGAATGTCTTTGATAATCTCTGGTTGGCGAGATAATCCATTAAGGGCGGCAGCACCAATTAATCCAATGCCAATACCGGCACCAATTGTGACAAGCCCAACTCCAACCGTTGAAAATAATGATATGGGTATTTCCATACAACACTCCTTTTCTAAAAGTTAATTTTTAACCCGCGCTAATTATATCGGATGTTATTTGCTTGTAAACCTTTAAATCAAAAATTAATGCTCCGGATGAAATGTCTGAGCAATAAAAATCGCCGAGAGAAATGTAAAAACATAGGCCTGGATAAACACAACCAAAATTTCCAGCATATAGATAAAAACAGCTAACAATAAAATCGGCAATGTATAAATCCCGAGGACAATGATGAGTCCCAACAGCGAAGCGATCGCAATATGTCCTCCCAACATGTTGGCGAACAACCGTATCATTAGCGCAAATGATTTAATAAATAATCCCATAAACTCAAGTGGCACAACGATAAAAAGAATTGG
>JAHFGL010000054.1 GCA_023247445.1 Candidatus Omnitrophota bacterium
TAATTCTTGAAATTTTTCTTCGGAGATCGTAACGCGCCTAACTTGCAAATGATTTCTTCCACCAAACTCAATAAAATTAAATCCACCATGAGCAGCTAACATCTGATCTTGGCATCCAACATTTTCTTTGCACATCGATTGTTCAATATGAATAGCTTCCTTGGCCAATTGATCTTTACTAACCATCTTTCCCTTAAGCGCATAAAGACTATTAAGAAGCCCGACTGTAAAAGATGAGCTGGATCCCAATCCTGTCCGCGCGGGCAAATCTCCGTCGTGATGGATTTCAACACCTTTATGCACATCTAAATAGCGAAGGCATTCACGGACAGCGGGGTGATTGATTTCATCAATAGTCTTTTGAACATGTTCCATTTTGGAATAAATAATACGCGACTTATGTTCAAAAAAAGGCGGCAGATAACGGCAAGTGATATAACAATATTTGTTAATCGTTGTAGCGAGAACTGCTCCCTTGTGTTCTTCATACCATTTAGGGTAATCGGTTCCTCCACCGAAAAACGAAACGCGAAAAGGTGTGCGACTAATGATCATGACAAATTTACTTTCTGTTTCTCAAGAATTTTTCGTTTTAATTTAATCTTAGTCGATTTAAGTGTCTCATCCGCGGCCACTTGCCCAAATTTCTCGCGCAACAAATCTAAAAATTTTGGATTCGTATGATATGTCATCCACGCTTCATCTCGAAATTCCAAAACCTGATCAGCGGTTAAATGCTTAGTTGGTAACGGCTGCGTATATTGAGAATGCTGAGAGTATCCTGCATACGTGTCCGGTAAAGTCCATCCTTCTTTTTTCGCCATGCCATATAGTGGGCTGCCCGGATAAGCCATCGCCGAATAAAAGTTAGCCATTTCTGTGTTCATTTCTAAAGCTAAGTCAAGGGTCTCACTCATACTGTCATAATCATCCTCGGGGAGTCCAAAAATATAATTCGCGGCCACATTAATCCCATGACTGCGAATTTTACGCACAACATCGCGAATATCCACATCTTCAAATCGACCCTTCACAACATCTTTTCTAACTTTAGTGTTGCCGCTTTCAATGCCCAGCGCCAGATAATTAACCCCAGCCTTTTTTAGGGTGTCTAAATATTGTTCTTTGACCGTGTCAACTCTGGAATAACACCAAATATTAAAATCATACCCGCGCTCAATGATCAGATTACATAAACGCATAAAATGATTCGCATTAAGAACAAATAGTTCGTCGGCAATCTTAACGTTCTTAATTCCCATCTGGGCAAATTTATCAAAATCTTTGATGATAAAATCTGGATCCCAATAACGAAACACCGCGCTTCCATCTGAATACTCATTTTCCTGACGATTAATAATATTAATCATGCAGAACGAACATTTCATTGGACAACCTAAACTCGTGTAAATCGCCGCAAAGGGTTGACGCTGAGATTTGTTCGGCAACGCATGCCAAAGAGCCGTTCGATATTTTTCCATCGGCAACATATCCCAGGGAACGCCAGGCAAATCTTCTGCTAAATCTTGTTTCGCGACAATCGGTGATGGTTTATTTAAAACAATTTGGCCATTGTCCCTATACCCAAGTCCATTTACTTGATCCAATTTATCTTTAAGATTCGTTCGTAGTAAATTCGAAATGGTGTAAACGCCTTCGTTTTGGCAAACCATGTCGATGCATGAATGATTTTCTAATACTTCATAAGAAAGCGCCGCGACATGTCCTCCGACAAAAAGAATTTTAATGGATGGCGCAACTTTCTTTAATTCCTCCGCTAAGGAAACTGCGCCCTCCATATTCTGCGAACTAGCCGATGGCTGCTGACCATACACCACAAAACACGCGACCTTTGGATTCATCGTCGAGATTTGTTTGGCCGCCGCAGAATCATTGAGCCGCAACGCTTCGCAATCAATGATGTCCGCATGAAAACCTTTTTTAAGACAATGAGAAGTCAACATTCCCGCCCAAATGGGAGGCTCAATTGCAGAATATTCTTTGCTTAATTCCTGGTAGATCCGCTCGGAAGCGTTGGGGTGGATGAATAGGATGTCTAATTGTTTCATATTTATAAAAGCTTTCAGCTATCAGCTTGCAGTTTTCAGCAGCTTACAGCTACTGATAGCTGACAGCTGAAGACTGACAGCTAAATATTAGCGTACTGATTACGTTTAATAACCTGATACGCTTTAATTAGTTCTTTAATGCCCAACGATAACGAAACATCGGGCTTAAAACCGGTTTTTTCAATCTTTTCGTTACTGACAATATAATCGCGTTTATCGGGATCTTCGCCGATTGTGGCTTCAACAAAATAGAATTCTGGGACGTGTTTTTTGATTTCCTGGCAGAGTTCTAACTTACTTAGGTTGGCGTCACTTAAGCCCACATTATAGGGTTCGTTTTTCATCTTGTCAAAATTATTCACGGCGTGAACAAAGGCTTTGGAGATATCGCGCACATGAATATAATTGCGTTTAAAATGAGCTTCAAAAAGGACAACAAATCGATCATAAACAGCGCGATACGTAAAATCATTAACCAAAAGATCTAACCGCATCCGTGGGCTAACCCCAAATGCAGTCGCCAAACGCAGCGTAATTCCATGCCCAGAATTAAGAATCAAATTTTCCGCTTCGACTTTTACTTTTCCATAAATCGAAATCGGGCGAAGAGGTGTTTCTTCCGTACAATGCTTGCCCTTCTCCCCAACGCCATAACCGCTATTTGTCGTTGGATAAACAATCATCTGACTTTTGCTTGATAAATCTAAAATCATTTTAACAGCATCGACAATGATTGTTTGCGCGCCAACTGGATCTTTCGCACACAATGGCGCCCCAGTAAGGCAAGCTAAAGGAAAAATCGCATCAGCTTGCTTAACCAACTTTTCCATAAGCGGTCTGTCGCGCGTATCTCCACGAATAATTGTCAAATTGTCATTGTAACAACAATCTAAAAGCGATGATTGGTTATACATAAAATTATCAAGGGCGACAACTTTATGCCCATCTTTTAACAATATTGGCACTAATACTGAACCGATATACCCGGCTGCTCCTGTGACAAGAATTTTCATTACAACTCCGTTTCTATTTATTGTTTAAATGATATTAGCGTGTTTAATTCTTTAAATAAAATCTGCCCAACGTGCTGGTTGCCCGCCGTATTAAAATGTGCATTAAGCGGCCAATAAAAATCATTGTTCTTATTCTTTTCTTTCAATCCAGGGAGAAGATCAATCACCACAACGTGATGATCAAATGCCCAAGCACTTATGATACGCTGCGGTTTTGTAAAATCAACGTTCGTCTTATCTAATTTTGCTTTCGTAATAAAAATCTTTTGTAGATGTCGATCGACCTGATATTTACTTGGAATTAAGACAATAACCAACGAAATCTTCGAATCTTCACAAAATCGCCTCAAGTCTTCTAGCGCTTTTAAAGTCTCTGTCTTAGCTTGTTCAAAATGGGGGTCTTCGCTGTGTGTAAATAATTCTTTAGCCGCTGGCCAAGGCTGTTGATTAAAAATAAATTTTTCCGGGGCTAACCGGGCCACCAGGCTTCCCATGCCCCGATCAATGAAACGATACGCATGCGAATATTCAAGAAGTGTTGCCCGCCAAGAACCGACACTATTGAGCGTCAATTGGCCTCGCGCATTAACGCCTAATTTTCGAATGGCCGCATTTTCAAAGAAATCATTTTCAACACAAAAATTAACAATGATCATGTCGGGAAGAAGTTCGATTCCGCGACTCTTTAAATATAATAATTCCTGCGCTGTGCCGTATCCTGGGACGCCAGAGTTAATGACTCGGATAAGATGCTGTGGATACTTCGCATTTAATTCTTTTTCGAGAACCTTTAAGAAATTCTCCTGTGGCCTTACACCATAAGCGCCCCACGTAAATGAATCGCCTAAAGCTAAAATGCGATACTCACCAATTTCTTTCTTACCAAACTCGACATCTTCTAATCCTACTGAATTCGTTTTAATTGCCGTTTGAAACTCTGGGCCAATGAATTTCCCTGAAAAGTTTGCCTGTAACCGATAGCCTAATAAACTATCAGCAACATACATCCCATCAGGATAACCATAGTTTGGAAAAAGCTTAAAACCTCTTACCATCATTTCAAAGATCAAAATAACAAACAACAAGCTGACAAAAAATATTTTTAAACGACCAATCGTCATTTAATTTGACTTTTATACCACTGATACGTTGAAGCAATGCCGTCTTTTAACGCAACCTTTGGCCGCCATCCTAATTGAGTGATTCGTGAATTGTCGATCAACTTTTTCATCGTTCCATTAGGCTTGGTCTTATCAAATACAATTTGTCCGTTAAAGCCCGAAATTTTTCCAATCGTTTCAGCCAATTCCTTAATCGCAACATCCGTGCCACAGCCAACATTGACCATCTCTTCCCCATCATATTTTGCCATGAGAAATAAACAAGCATCCACAAAATCATCAACATACAAAAATTCTCTTCGGGGTTCACCCGTTCCCCAGACAACAACTTCCTTTTGATTCTCGGCAACCGCACGAACAAATTTGCCAATCAAAGCGCCAATAACATGCGCGGTTTCTAAATCGACATCACTACCAGGGCCATAAATAGTTGATGGAATCATAACAACCGTGTTTAATCCATATTGCTTTTTAAACGTCTGACATAATTTTATTCCAGCGATTTTAGCAATCGAATAGGGCTCACTCGTTTTCTCTAAGGGACCGGTTAATAACGATTCTTCTTTAATCGGTTGTGGACATTCTTTGGGATAAACACAGGAGCCGGCAAAAAATAAAAGCTTCTTAACGCCAAACTTCCAGGAGGCGTACACAATGTTATTTTGACTCTCTAAATTATGATAAATAAATTCAGCCGCAAACTTTTGATTGGCTTCAATGCCGCCCGAACGGGTCGAGGCTAAAAAAACATATTCCGGACGATGTTTTTGAAAAAAATCATAAACGGAAGGTTGAATGGTAGGATTTAATCCAATGGCTGAGGAAGAAAATATTTTTGTGTAACCTTGGGCCTTAAAATGTTGCCAGAGAGAATTCTCAATGATGTCATTATGCCCAACGACTAAAATACAAGAATCTTTATTAATCATGGCCGCACTTCAACCGTTACTTACGCCAAACAAATATTTCTCGAATCGTTTGTACTAAAAATACAGCTCCCCACTTCCATACTTGCAACTTTCGTTTACCGGCAATGCGGGCAGGTTCATCACCTGGAATCTCAGCAATTTTTAACTTACATTTGGCGGCACGAATCGACAATAAAGGCTCCCAGCTAACAACGGTATTAAATAATTTTTCTTCCCACTGATAATGTTTATCATTAGTTAGATCCAAATCATGAATAATCTGAGTTCTGTAAGCGCGATAAATAACCATGGCATCCTTGTAAGGATATCCATGACAAATGCCGATTAATTTTGAAAAGCACCAGTTGCCAATTCCCGTCAAGAAATCATCATCATCACTCTTCGCTCCTTGCGCGTAGCGAGAGATGATAACCATGTCATAACCTTCTTTCATCTTCTTAATACATTCTGGAATTAACTCTGGAATCGAATTGCCATCGGGACTAAAGGTTAAGATAACGTCACCTTTAATAAAAGGTAACGCCTCAGTATACGCATGACGCATCCCTTTTTTCTTTTGCACAACGTAAGGGTATCCTCGTTCCTTAATAAGCTCAAGCGTCCCATCGGTTGATTGGCCATCAATAAAAAGGAGCTGATCGTACCATTCAGGCTTAATCAATGGCATGATGTTTCGCACGCCATCAACTTCATTTAATGTGGGAACGACTAAGGTAACTTTCATATTTTATTTCAGATTGTAATAATTTCCGTGTTCGATAAGAAGGGTTGATTTGTTGTCGGTACGCTCGAGCGCATGTTTATAGGCTGGAAAAATATCTTCAGGCTCCTCTAACTCTACAACCTCAATCCAGTGAAACAATTTGCGAAAGGCCTCAGCATAATTGCCAACATGCTGGTGCCCAGGATGAACAGGACTGTCAGGACCTGTGGCCACACGAATTAAAACCTTAGGCAACCACTCGTTACTGCTAATGGCTGGAATTTTGTCCAGCATGTTACACATATCACCGGTTGCGAGCAAAAGAAAGTTCTGACGAGGATAAACGGAAATAGGAACAGCCCCCGTTAACGCAACTCCAATTGTAAACTGCATTTGAAAACTTTCATTAATCGGCATCTCGAGAGTCTTATCTTTGGAAACGTCGCGCAGGGTTTGGAACATAAAAGTCCCAGGGCCCGCTACCGTCTGCCCGATAAATACTGTTTTGGGCTGCTGGGCGATCCATTCCATCGTGCGTTTTAATTCATCGAAATATTTCATATTAAAATTTAATCAACTTTCCCAACCCCGAATGCGGATAACCATTAGTGTATTTAAAATAAATAATTTTCTTTTCGTATTTTGTTCCTTTAAACCATGGATCTTGGGAGCCCCACGTAGCCCGAGTATCTGTCATGACGCTGACGCCATTATCACAGACAATAAAGGTAACGGGCAAATCGAAGTTCAAAGCATATTTAACAGATTCATGGAAGATGCCAGTTTCCGCTGACATATCTCCACAGAAAATATAGGCATGCCCTTTTTTGTTTTGACTCTTAAGCGCCCAGGCGACCCCAACGGCGGTGCCCATCAAACTACCAACGATGCCAGAACAAAGAACTTTATATTCAGGAAAACATAATGAAATGCTTTTTCCATCGACAATAGCTTTTTTTAATTCTTCGCGGGGAACACCTTTAAGAAGGGCCATCTCATGAGAATCCCAATAGCCAAAGATATAATCATCGGAGCCGATGTTATGTTCTTGAAAAATCTTGATGAGCGCATCTTCTCGGCCAGCGCGTAAATGCACCGGCGCACGGATAGCCCCGGTCGCAAAAATAGCGGCTATCTCTTGTTCAAAGCTGACCAAATCTTCTTTGGTAATTTTATTGGAAGGCGCGTCAATTTTCATAATAAAACATTCCCAATATATCAAAATACCTTACAAATGCAAATAGTTCTTTCTCTAGTATATATTGTAAAGACTCTAATTCTTTTCAAACCATTCAATGGTTTCTTTTAAGCCCTGTTCTAATGGAACCTTCGGATTCCATCCAAGATGTTTTTGGGCCAGCCCGATATTTGGCTTACGCTGTTTAGGGTCATCTGTAGGTAATGGTTTATAAACAATCTTGCTCTTGGTCTTGGCCATTTTGATGACCAATTTAGCAAATTCCAAGATTGTGAATTCTCTTGGATTACCGATATTAACGGGGGTGTGAATCTTTCCATGAAGTAGTCGATAAATGCCTTCAACAAGATCGCTGTAGAAACAAAAAGATCTTGTTTGATTTCCGTGACCATAAACCGTCAGCGGTTTATCATGAAGCGCTTGATGAATAAAATTGGGAACCACCCGGCCATCATTGATCCGCATCCGTGGTCCATACGTATTAAAAATCCGAATGATCCGCGTGTCGACCTTATGATGTCGATGGTACGCCATCGTGATCGCTTCAGCAAAACGCTTGGCTTCATCGTAGCAGCTGCGCGGACCGATGGGGTTGACATTCCCCCAATAATCTTCTTTTTGCGGATGAACTTCCGGATCGCCATAAACTTCAGATGTTGAGGCTAGAAAAAATCGAGCCTTCTTAGCTTTCGCTAGCTCTAGCATGTGATACGTTCCAAATGATCCAACCTGTAACGTTTCAATGGGAAAGTTTAAATAATCAACCGGACTGGCCGGCGAGGCAAAATCTAAGATATAATCGACCTTATTCTTAAAACGCAGCTCTTTAGAAATATCATGTTTGATAAATTCAAAATCTTTATTCTTCCCTAAATGAGCAATATTTTTTAAATTACCCGTGATTAAATTATCAATCGCATAAACCTTACATTCTTCCTGAATAAATCGATCACAAAGATGGCTGCCAAGAAACCCAGCGCCGCCGGTGACAATAACTGTTTTCTTTTTCATTTCCATAAATATCTTTCGTTTAGAATTTAATGACGTTGTTGCTTTTTATTTTGCCGTAGACATTGCGGATATCATAAATCAACTTCGCGTGCTTTAGGATAAGGGGATAATTTACATTGGTGTGATCTGTCGCAATAACGACACAATCATACTGCGGTAAATTTTTATTCGACAATTCAATCGAGGTTAAATCAAGCCCATCGATCCTTAAATAAGGAATAACTGGATCCATGTAATCGACCACAGCATTTTCCTTCTGTAAGATCTCAATTAGCTTAAGCGATGGCGATTTGCGTAAATCCTTTACATCCTTTTTATAAGTTACACCGATGACGAGGATCTTAGCCCCTTTTAATTTCTTCTTCCTTGTTTTTAAAATGCTCCCTAAAGAATCAACCGCATAAAACGGCATGTGCGAATTGATGTCAGCAGAAAGTTTAATAAACTTAGAGCTAAAGCCATGATGCTTAGCCTTCCAATATAAATACAAAGGATCATCGGGAATACAGTGTCCGCCAACGCCTAAGCCCGGATAAAACGGCATAAACCCAAAAGGTTTTGTCTTGGCTGCATCAATGACTTCCCAGACATCAATGCCCATCTTTTGACACATCATCGCGACTTCATTGGCCCAGCCAATGTTGATAATACGAAATGTATTTTCTAAAAGCTTCGTCATCTCGGCGGCTTTGGCGGATGAAACCATATGAACTTGTTTAATAATTTTTTCGTAAAGCGCCTTGGTCAACTCTCCCGCTTCTTTATTTAATCCACCAACGACTTTAGTGATGCTTGTTACATCATATTTTTTATTACCAGGATCAATACGCTCCGGGGAAAAGGCCAAGAAGAAATCTTTGCCTTCTTTAAGTCCACTTTTCTCAAGCTCTGGCTTAATCAATTCTTCAGTTGTTCCTGGATAGGTCGTACTTTCTAAAACAACTAGTGTATTTTTCTT
>JAHFGL010000002.1 GCA_023247445.1 Candidatus Omnitrophota bacterium
GTATTAACGATGCTCCAGCTTTAGCGCAGGCAGAAGTTGGTGTGGCCATGGGAACGGGTACGGATGTGGCCATCGAAAGCGCGGGTATAACATTGGTTAAAGGTGATCTCAATGGCATTGTAAAAGCTTTAAGATTAAGTCGGGCTGTCATGAAGAATATCCGGCAGAATCTTTTTTTTGCTTTTATTTATAATATTTTTGGTGTTCCTCTAGCGGCGGGAGTTTTGTACCCGTCTTTTGGTATACTTTTGAGCCCTATTATTGCTGGCGCGGCGATGGCGTTTAGTTCAGTAAATGTTATTGGGAATTCGTTAAGACTAAGGACTATTAAACTTTAGAGATTTTTTTTATGGATGTATTTAATCAATATATAGCTCAGGGGCAGGGCTGGTTGTTTTTCCCTATGGCCATCTTGCTCGGTGCTTTACATGGATTAGAGCCGGGGCATAGTAAAACGATGATGACAGCTTTTATCATCGCAATCCGCGGCACAGTTTGGCAGGCTTTTCTTTTGGGAATGGCTGCTACCATTTCCCATACAGCTATCATTTGGATCCTCGCCTTTATTGGCCTACATTATTCTTCCAGTTTGAATGTAGAGGAATTGGGGCCCTATTTTCAATTAGCGATAGGAATTGTCATCATTGGATTAGCCTGTTGGATGCTTTTTCGGACTCGGCAGGCGCAGAAAGAAATTCATCATCAACATGATCATGTTCATGATCATGAATTGGAAGGCGTCGAGTTCGGAGATGCCCATGCGCGCGCGCACGCTGCAGAAATGCAGAAGCAATTGATTAATCAACAGATCACAACCTGGCAGATTATTTTGTTTGGCTTAACCGGCGGGTTACTGCCATGTCCTTCGGCCTTTGCGGTTTTATTGGTTTGTTTACAGCTGAAGAAAGTTTCCTTGGGTTTTGCATTGGTACTCGGTTTTAGTATTGGTTTAGCCATTACATTGGTCACCATTGGAACGATTGCCGCCATTTCTGTGAAGCACGCAAGTAAAAGATTTAAGGAATTTGGAGAATTTGCCCGTAAAGTTCCTTACGCGAGTTCGATTGTGTTAATATTGATTGGTTTATTGGTTGTTATGCAAGGCTTGCGACATCTGATAGGGAAGTAGGATAGTTGGTTTAAAAGTGATCTTTGCCGATTTGGTTACTGGCATAGCGATGGCCGTTAGTTGGGTTAATCTTGTCGGAAATTTTTTAAGATTACGAAGAATTAAATTATGACATTGCGATCGAGAGAGTCTCTTAGAGTAATTTGAAAAAGTTTAATTTCAATTTTATGTATCCCACATCCCAAATTTAGTGTTGACAATTGTCATGACAATTGATATATTTAGCGCCGTTGTGTACAGAAGGGTTAGGTGAATGTCTCAAGATCTTATTGAACAGCTAGAAGAATTTCGGCTCCAAAATAGTTTGACGTACGCGCAACTGGCCCATCAGCTAGAGATCCCGGAAACGTATCTGTACCGTTGGAGAAAGAAAAAAGGCGTCAGCGGCATTTACGCCAGATTCATCAAAATGTTTTTGGAAAGATAGTAAATTTTAATATATGAAGGAAGTTACCATGAATCGCAAAGAGGTTATCTTAGAGAGAGTAAAAGAAGGACGCACCCACCGAAGCGTCCTTAAGAGCTCATGTTGTCTTCACAGCGACATCATTGAGATCTTACATCAACGACTCATGCGTTGGAAGGTCCCCATGGACATCGACGCATTGTATTCCCAAGTCGTTGATAAAAGATAATCTGCTTTAATCTTCTGTTTTAATCCCAGTTAAAAATAGTCAACGATAAGAAGCAGAACCAATGCCAGGAAGAATCTTTGCTTTTGGGCAGGATTTTTTAATTTTAAATGTCTTGGCTTGTTATGTAAGGAAAGGAGGTGACGTTATGACAGAAATTATGAACATTGTTAGTCTGGTTTCTCTGTTTGGATTTTTTACAGTGTAGGAAAGGATAAACCTTTCCTAACTGCTTAAAATTCCTTTCCTACACAGCAAAGAAGATATGATGACCGAAGGGAGGAATTTTCTTGGAAATAAGAGAGCGCTGGAGAATTCCAGGAAGAAAGAAAAAAGTAGGTAAATAAAAAGAAAGTGAGGTGATTAAAATGAAAAGTTCCTTAGTGCCGCAAGAGAATCAAGTACAGAAAGACGGAGCCAACCAAATGGTTAAGGCCACTTCTTTACTGTATTTGAAAGAGGCCTTAATTAATGAGGCTTACGAAGAATGTGCGCAGCTGATTGCCGTCGCCAAAGATAATGGCGCCGATCAGAAAGAAATTTCTGAGGCAATTGACGCACACATTAAGACGGTTAAGGGACGCTATGGAAAACAAACTTATGGGTTTCGTAAGCCCTAAAGGAGATTAACCTTATGTGTCTTTTAGCTTCACCGTAAAGAGGACAGGGATCCTTCAACCCTGTCCTCTTTTTGTTTCATTTATAGCAAAGGCAAGATTAAAGGAAGATTAATTTTAAGTTAGAAGTTTTAAGAGAGCTTCTTCGCAGGAATGGAAACCTACACTGGACGAAATGGGAAAAGATTGTTAGAATTCTGAAATTCTAAATTAATTAATACAAATAATATGGCCAAGGCCGCCAACTTATTATTTTTGGAAGTTGGCGAGCCTCGCCACACAAAATAATAAAAGGCGGGAGAAACATATGGTTAGAAAAATGATGTTTGGTGTATTATGTTTTCTGTTTGTTGTGGCAGCCCCAGTATTTGTTGGATCAGAAGAAGAGCAAGTTAACGAAAATCAACCGCAGGTAAAATCGGAGGAAAGTATGATCGTTGTTCTTGAAACTACGCAAGGCAATATCGAGATTAAATTGTTTAATGACGTTGCTCCTAAAACGGTTGAAAATTTTACCGGACTTGTTAAAAAGGGTTATTACAACGGACTTATTTTTCATCGTGTTATCAAGGGCTTTATGATTCAAGGTGGCGACCCAACGGGAACCGGACGTGGTGGACAGAGCATCTGGGGAAAACCATTTGAAGATGAATTTAGTGCCAAAGTTAAATTTGATCGTCCTGGAATTTTGGCGATGGCTAATTCTGGCCCAAACACCAATGGCAGCCAATTTTTTATTACAACAGTTCCAACATCGTGGTTGAATATGAAACATACCATTTTCGGTGAAGTAGTTAGTGGTTATGATTTTGTGACCGCTCTTGAAAAGACAAACGTTGGCCCCGGCGACCGTCCTATTACTGATCAAAAAATTATTAAAGCGTACATGAAAGAATAAATGATTAACTTGATTGACGGTGGTATACAACATTCCAATCTCTTCTTACATATGCCTTTGTTTGATGAGGTTTGTTATCAAGGCTTCTTAGAGGGGAAGGTCCGAAAGTATAAAGCCATCCGTGAAGATCAGCCTTGTCAGATTCTCGCCTTAAATGTAATTAGAAAAGATGAAGATGTTATTTGGGATGGGTTAGAGGATTTGATCAAGCGCGCGGTCACGCAAGCAATCTCGCTTGTTCATGGCGTTTATGTTTTTGATGTGCTGACAATAGACATTCATAAAGAAATAAAAACCTTTAACATCAATGAACTATCAGAAGTGATTGTTAATCATTCGCGGAAGCTAACCCCAGGATCCACACGATTGGTTAAATATTCAACCCTTTATGGGTTGTTACAGAAGCTTGTACACGAAGACTGGGGGAAAATCGCCTTTAAAACTTCAGTCGAGGTTTTTAAGGATAAGCCGAGTTATTTGGACCTATTAATTAAGCAACTTACGAAGAATTTTGAATTTGCGCATGATCCGGGAATTCTTCTTTTAAATGATCTTAGTCAAGAACCGATTTTTGATCCCAACGATGCACTTCAGCAGGAACGTTTAAAGAAGATAATTGCGGCCCAAATACCAAATACGATCGAATTTCCACCAGAAGTTTATGTTCAGGATAGGAAGGGTGTGCGGGAACTGCTTTCAGGATCAGTGATTGCGTAAAGAGGTTGAAATAAAAACAAAAAATATAGTTGACAGGAGAGATAAAATAGGGCATAGTTATCACGAAGTAAATGAGGGAAAGAAAGCTTTAAGCCGCAACGGTAGCGAGTATATTTGCCTTGCGGTTTTTTTATTTCCCTTAAAAAATGTTTGCTTTAATGTTAGGAAAAGGAGGAGTCAAGAACATGGTTAGAGGAAAAGTAAAGTGGTTCAATAATCAAAAAGGTTATGGTTTTATTACACCTGAATCTGGCAACGATGTATTCGTTCATCACAGCGCAATTCAAGGGAATGGTTACAAATCTTTAGATGAAGGACAGGCTGTTGAGTTTGAAATTACAAACGGCCCTAAAGGTGAACAAGCCCAAAATGTAGTAAAAATATAATCACCAATTAGCGAAGAAGGCCCGAGAGTAATCTCGGGCCTTTTTTGTAAAATAATTTTTGGACACGATACCCAATTCCTTAATTCCTAGTTTTGGAATCATGTATTGTGTCCCGATTTCCTTTTTAAATGATCAATTCAACACTCTTGAGCTCATTCTTGGCAGGCGCGTATAACCGTTTGTCAGACGTGATAAAAACATCCGGTTTGGCCACACACGCGGCAGCCAATTGAATGGCGTCTAAACTTCTTAAGTTGTATCTCTCAATCAATTCCAACCCTTTTTCCTCAACAGCATCCGCCCAGATGACTTTCTCAAAAAAATTGAAATCCTTGGTTATTTCAGCCCTAAGAAAATTTAATTGCTCCCGGGTTAAAGTTCTCTCGTAAAGACGTCGATACAAGACAGAATTGATCTCCAGCCAGCAGATGGGGGAGACAATAATATTGGATGTTTGTTCGAGCAAGCGGAGGAATTTGTCTCTGCCTTCTTCCAATATATATTTTTTAGTCAGGGTTGAGGTGTCAACAAAGGATCGCATCAGGCCCTGTTTTCCTCGCGCATGCGAACAATCGTTTTCGATAACGCTTCGCCTTTAATCTTAATGGGTTCAATATTTCTTTTCCAGCCAGGCTGAGCGATATTTTCATTGTGAGGGATGAGATCAGCGATGGGTTTGTTGCGTTCCATGATCACGATGCGCTCGCCCACTTTTACTTTTTTTAGGTAGGACGAAAAGTTATGGGTCAATTCACGTATATTGATAGATACCATAAGAGATGTCTCCTTTCTAGAAAAAGGATAACATTATGTTATGCATTTGTCAAACATATGTTAAATATATGTTAAAGCTTACAGCCGGCAGTTAACAGCCTGGTGGCTTAATGTGGAATTAAATTGAGCTCTTCCCGACTTCTTCAATTGATTCCGGGATTAATTCGGAGATAATCAAATAAATCATTGCGCCATCCCCAAAAGCAATAAAATCGCTGGATTTAAGGAACCGTTTCCTTTGAAATGTTTAATAATCATAATTATCGTCGATAAATGGACAAATTAAGAGACATGTGTGTTTTAAAAAATAAATATTTTTTGATGTGGAGGCCTTGACGCAGGCAATTTACATGTTATGGTTTAAGCGCATGTATTTGCTCTTTAAAATTTAGGATTTCACGAAAAGGTAAACCATTCTGCTACGTTCAAGCATTTTTATGTGTGAGCTTCGCAGAAATGCTCCTACGAAGCTCACAAACGAAAGTTTTGGAGCGAAGTAGAGCATTCGAAAGAATGGGGCACAAAGCTATAGGGCCCGAAAAGGCAGCCTAGCTACCGAAGAAATCAGGTGAACAAAATTCGGATGAACACACAAAGCCCATTCTTTAAAGAGTGGGTTTTTTTATTTGAGCTTACCCCCCGTCAAAAAGGCGAGGGATAACTAAAAGGAAAGAATGAACATTACAAATTTTTTACTTAACAGATTCATTCAACGTTTGTTAATCGCAATTTTAATGACATGCTTTTTGGCTCCGGCCGCCCAAGCCCAGGCTACTGCTAATAATGATATTGATAAAGACGGGGTCGTTAATATGGTAGATAATTGCCCCCTGGTCCATAACACATATCATAGAGAACACCAATTCAACCGCCTATGGCGATGCCTGTGAGCCGCTTAAACTGGTTGATATTCCTATAGGTGGTTTAGAAAATATCACATCGTTTCAAATATCTCCAGATTCCAGTAAAGTTGTCTATCGAAAAGGACGCGATACCGCACAAAATTTATTTGTATCTAGTCTTGATCAATTGAATCCTATCCAGGTGAATCCTTCTGTAGTCGTTAACGTTGATTCTTTTAAAATCTCGGAGAATTCGCAAAAGCTTATTTTTATTGATAGTAATCTTGGGTTACAGAGTGCCAATATGGATGGCCAATATATTGGTAGTATTAATGATACCGATAAAAGAACTAGTGAAGCCAAATTTACGCTGGCACAGGATCAAGCTATCTTTAAGTCGCTGAATAATCTTTTTGCCGTTAAATTAGAAGGAGGCGAGAATAAAAGATTGATCAATAACCATTCTGGGTATGTTGCAGATTTTAAAATAGTTCCTTCTGATGTGCCTCAAACACCTTTTATGTATTTCTGTCTTAATAATCAAATTTTTAGAGAACCATTACGGGAACCGTTTCAAATATTAAATGAGTTACAACTTACACCAAACAGCGAAACAGTCGCGTGCCAATTAGATAATTCTATAAAAGATGGAAACATTTATTACATGTCCTTGGACCCTGTCGATGGTAGAGGTAATAATTTATATATGTTTTATGGTCCAGGAAGCAGTTTAATTAATGGCTCAGGAAGAGTTGAAAAGTTTGCGCTGACTCCTGATCTTTCAAGACTTGTTATGTTGGAAGGAAATTTGGCTGATCCAACTAAATTTGATATTTTAGTTCGCCATGTATCAGGTTCACCTCAATTTAGGCTCAATGCCGCCGCAACTAATATTGTAGAGAAATTTGATGCGTGGGTTGTTACGCCCGATTCAAAGAGAATAATTTATCAAGACAATAATGCCTTATATGTAAGAAATCTCGATGATACAGCCGGAACAACTAAGGTCTTCTTATTAGGGAATCTGGCTAGTGTCGCGCAATACGCAAAGATTGTTGTAACCGCCGATTCATCCAAGATTATTTACGTTAAAGGGACGACGGCAGGGTATAGTCTTTATGCCAAAGGGTTAGATGGTTCGGCAGAACAAAAAATTAGTGGAGATATTAATATAGAAGGCAGTATTCTAAATTTTCAGGTTTCTTCGGATTCCAAAAGAGCTGTTTATCGAACAAGTAGAAATGTTCTTTATGCGGCCGAGATAGATGGAAGTTTTCAAACTAAAATCAACGCAGTTGAACATCCTGATATGAGAATTGCATCTGATTTTAGCATTTCTCCTGATTCTAAAAGGGTTGCTTATACGTCGTATCTTTTAGCGGTCGGCGGTTTTGGAGAAAATCAAACTTATAAAAAATCCATGCATACGGTGACTATTAATTCAGCTACAGTCACACAACCTAATGCAGCCCCAGTTTGGCGTACAGTGCAGAATCAAACCAGTATATTTGGGCAGGGCAGTGTAATTTCTATACCGGTGAGTGATGAGGATTCAAGATTATCTATAAATATCACCGCTCGTCACCGTACACGAACTGATTTACCGGCTTTGGATAGGATATATTATACGACTGCGAAGGAGTTTCCTTGGCCTGCAACAGCCGAAGTTGGAGTATGGGATGTGACGGCAACGGCTGCAGATGCTGGCGGGTTATCCGCAACATCGAATCCTTTTACAGTTACGGTCATACAGCCCAACCGCCCACCGGAATTTACAGATTCTACTCCTATTTCTCGAACGGTAGAGGCTGGGAAACCGATGGCTACCATTATCTTGCCGGTTAGTGATCCAGATGGAGACATTTTAGAATTTTTGGAATATTCTCCAGTAGGAACGCTCCCATCTAATAATTGCTTATTTCCAATATTTAGTAAATCAGCAACGACGCCGGTTCAATACAAAGTTGATTGGACACCATCAACTTTGGCTTGTAATCCTGGGAACTACACCTTTAAGGTTCTCATGAGAGACCCAAGTGGGTTACCTGTGACCTCTCCAGATATTACAATCACGGTCACACAACCTAATCGTGCACCGGAATTTACAGATTCTACTCCTATTTCTCGAACGGTAGAGGCTGGGAAACCGATGGCTACCATTATCTTGCCGGTTAGTGATCCAGATGGGGACATCTTAGAATTTGTGGAATATTCTCCAGTAGGAACGGTCCCGTCTAATAATTGCTTATTCCCAGTATCTAGCAAATCAGCAACGACGCCGGTTCAATACAAAGTTGATTGGACACCATCAACTTTGGCTTGTAATCCTGGAAACTACGCCTTTAAGGTTCTTATGAGAGATCCTGGTGGGTTAAGTGTGGCTTCTCCAACCATTACAGTAACTGTAACTAATCCTCCTAAAACACCCGAGGTGACTATTAATGGAACGCTCGTTAATGGAACTAAGTTTACAGCCAGCACAGTGACTGTGAGGGGTAGTTTTATTACCTCTACTAAAGTTGCGACTGGTTTTCAAGGGTTTTCCGACAAAATAACAGAAGGTAGCCCTGATGGTGCGATTATTAAAAATTGGACAAGCCTTCCAGGAAACGCGTCCCAATTCGTAAATATAGCTATTACTGCATCAGGATTTACTTCTAATCTTGTTTCGGGTAGTAAAACTTATTATCTTTCCGTCAAAGCGCAGGATCGTATGGGGATTTATAGCAGTGTTGGCTCCGCAGCGTTTAAGGTTGACGCCGTTAAGCCAAATGCTCCCCTGATTAATACGTTAAGACCTAGTAGTGTTTCTTCAATAACTGCCCAATGGACAATTCCCACGGATATGCCATCAAATGGCTCGGGCATTGCCGGGTATGAGTATGAATTGTATAAAGGGTCAACCAGGGCCATACCTCTTACCTCGATAGGTGTTAATCAAAAAATCTTTACAGGGTTAAGTCGAGGAGCCTACACCTTGAGAGTACGAGCAATCGATAAGGTAGGTAATGGAAGCGATTTTGTAAGTAGAAGTATAACATTGTAAAAAGTGATTGCTCGATGTCTACAAAGATTCAAAATAGGAGATCCGGGATTTTTTCTCAGCGATACGTCCCGCTCCAAAGTTCCTGCAGAAAATTTTTGTAGGGAATGATTTCAATATTTTTAATACGTCGTCGTTTTTTTCTAGGGATACACACACGTAACGTTTCAAATTTTTTTTCTGATAGAATGGCTAATGACTTGAGGTCTTGAGAAGTTATATTATTTTTGGCCTTGACTTCAATGGCCGTGTGATCACCCAGAATAAAATCCACCTCAAATCCTGAAAGAGATCTCCAGTAGTGGAGAGGCTCAGCTATTTTGTAATCCCGATAGGCCATCAGTTCATGCATAAAGAATGTTTCCAAGGCTTCGCCAAACTCAGGGCTTCCCGGAGTAAAGGTGCGGTTTTGTAAGATCCTCGCCAGGCCAATATCAAGAAAATAATATTTTGAGGATACAATGGGCTTCCGTTTTTTAGGTTTATCCCAAGCGGGAAGTTCATGCAAGATCAAGGTGTCTTTTAAAATTTCAAAATATTCATAAACGGTGGTTCGCTTGACCTGGGCGTCATTGGCAAGATTAGTGAAATTGACAATCGTTGAGTTACAAAAAGACACTGTTTTTAAAAAACGACTGAAAGCGGGAATATTGCGCACCGCGGCTTCGGCAACAATCTCTTCTTGGAGGTAAGATCCTGCATAGCTTTGAAGATCAGTTTGCGGGTCTTCTGAAAAATAAATAGAAGGAAGAAGGCCACGATTAAGCGCTTTGGATAAATCAAAATGTTCACCGAGTTCATAATCCCTTCGGATACAATTATCGTGCAGAATATTGATAAGCTTAAAGTGATGGATTAAATCACTTTTAGGACTTTCGCGTTTTTTGGGATAAAGAACAAAATTATCGTAATGGAAATTTGTGTGGATCGAGCGTTAGTTGGCGTAGCTTCGGCGCAAGGATGGTTGTTGCAGAAACAACAAGTAAGGTTATAACGCCTCCAACCCAAACGCAAGGAATTGTTCCAATGAGATGCGCAACAAATCCACTCTCAAAGGCCCCAATTTCATTTGAAGCTCCAATAAAGATCCATGAGACTGAGGCGACTCGCCCTCGCATATGATCTGGTGAGAAAAGTCGAACCAATGATCGTCGGATTATCATGCTAACCCCATCAAAAATTCCGCTAAATAATAGCGCAACAAATGATAGCCAGAAATTTTTGGAAAAGGCAAAGATAATGATGCTAATTCCAAAACCAGCTACACAAATTAATAGATTGCGTCCGGCACGGCGAATTGGTGGATGGTGAGTTGAGACAAGCATAATAACAAGTGCGCCAATCGCTGGAGCCGCATTAAGGATTCCTAATCCTTTGGCTCCAACATGAAGAATGTCGGTGGCAAAAATTGGAAGAAGGGCCATCGCGCCACCGAAAAGGACAGCAAATAAATCAAGCGCCATTGAGCCAATCAAAATTTGTTCGCCAAAGACAAATTTTAATCCAACGGCGATACTGGTAAAGATGGATTCACCACGCGTGATCGTTGGTGTCGGTTTTGGTTTAATAAAGAGCATACAAAACCATGAAAGACCAAAGACAAAGGCGATGATCATGTACGTGATTATTGGTCCAAAGAGTTCATAAGAGAAACCAGCTAAAACCGGTCCAATGACAGAACATGAAAGCCAGGTGCTGCCGATCCAAGAGGCGGCGTTGACGGTGAGTTCCCGAGGAACAACTTGGGCTTCAAAGGCGGTTGTGGCGGGATCTGCAAAGCCTCGGGCGATTCCAGCTAAAAAAATTACACCATACAGCGCTAAGACGCTTGCGGCATCGGCATCACGCGAAATTATCGCGAGCAACAAGGCACAGATTACGGAAACTATTCGAGCAAGCAAAAGAATTAATCGCCGATCAGTGCGATCCGCAACATAGCCACCTAAAAGCGATAAAGAAATAGCTGGAATCGCCTCAACTAATCCCAACCATCCTAAGGCCAGTGGACTTTTGGTTAATTGATAAATTTGAAAGCCGATGACCACAGCGACGGCACGGCTGGCCAAGGTAAAGAGGGAGATGGATCCTAAAAATAATTTTACTTCAGGAAGTCTTAAAGAAGCTAATGGGTGATGGTTAGTGTCGGTCATAATGTAATTAAGGACTGTAGTATATCATCGACTACTTGTCAATTCTTTGGAAATCAGATAATATCAGTCTTCAGGATTTCTTAAAAAGGTCATTTATATGTTTTATTATCTTGCCATTATCGTTATTGCCTTTTCCCTCTATCTTAAGAGTTTATTTTTTGGTTATAGCTATTCAGACGACAATATTTGGATATTGAATCATTACTTTATCCTTAAAGATTTTTCTTATCTTCCGCAGTTTTTTACCCAGCCCGATTTCGTTGGACATATTTTTTATCGTCCCATCCTTTGTCTCTCCTTTATGGTAGATGCACATTTTTATGGAACAGAACCTTTGGGGTATCATCTTACCAATATTGTGATGCACGTTATTAGTACGGGGTTACTTTTTATCATTTTAAATAAATTGCATTACAACAAAGAGATAAGTTTTTTGATGAGTCTTATTTTTCTTGTCCATCCGGTTTTAACCAATGCTGTTGTCTGGATTCCAGGGCGAACAGATTCGCTTTTAGCTATGCCGCTTTTATCGTCGTTTATATTGTTTATGGAGTATGTGGAAAAACGGAAGATTGTTTATTTGTTAGGTCATTTTCTTTTATTTATTGTTGCCCTTCTAACAAAGGAATTGGCCGTTATTCTTCCTGTCATTTGTTTTCTGTACATTGTATTCATTGAAAAAGCAGGGAGCATCTTTACAAAAAATAAATGGATAATAGGTGGGTGGATCTTAAGCGTCGGCGGATGGCTTTGGGTTAGAACATTAATTTTGAAACACGCCTTGGGAAATGGAGTAAGTCCGAGTCTGGCGATTAAGACAATTTTATCTAATGGGTCAGCATTTCTTACCTATTTAGGAAAAATTATTTTTCCTATCAATCTTTCGGTGAGCCCTATTCCGGTCGATATGAGCCTTATCTATGGCGTTATTGCTGTGATTATTTTGAGTTCGCTGTTAATCGTATCAAAACATAAACGTAACAATTATATCCTTTTTGGCATGAGCTGGTTTGTTGTGTTTTTAGTTCCATCTTTTGTGATCAGCTATGTGAAATATGAATATAGAGTTTATCTTCCTATGATTGGATTATTAATTGTATTTCTTGAGCTAGAGTTAACTTATTGGTTTCAAAAGGCTAAATTGTTTTGCGTGGGCGCTTTAACCTGCATCATTATTTCGTGTGCGATTGTTTCTTTTAACTATAGTGATAGTTATGAAAATGGAGTTAAGTATTGGCAAAATGCAGCTAAGAATTCTCCACATTTAGCCTTGGCTCATCGTAATTTAGGGGCGATGTATTATTTGGCGAATGATTTAGATCAAGCCCAATTAACTTATGAGAAAGCTTTAGAAGTTAATCCCACAGAGCCCATGGTTCATAATAATTTAGGACTTATTTATGCACGGAAGAAAATGTTTAAAGAAGCTGAACGAGAATATGTTTTAGAGATTAACAACAATCCTCGCTATCCAAATTCTTATTATAATTTAGGATTAATGCGGTATTTTGAAAATAAATCTAATGACACCGTCAAATTGTGGAATAAAACTTTGGAGTTAGACCCGAATTTTATCGATGCGTATGTTAATTTGGCAAAATTATACGCAAGCGTCGGTCAATTGGACAAGGCCAAATTTTATATTCATCAAATGCAGCAAAAAGGGATGGCTGTTCCTGCAGGTTTGTTGGAAGTTTTAAAATGATCATCGTCAATGGTCGTGGCTGCGATCAAATAATCAAATCTTGCATAAAGCCCCAACCCAAGCTAAAATCGAACATTCTAAGAAGCTAAAAATTTAGGACATTATGAGTAAAAATAATCATTTATATGTTGTTATTTTAGCGGGTGGGTCGGGCACGCGGTTTTGGCCGCTGAGCAGGCGTCATAAGCCGAAACAGTTTTTGAATATTATGGCGGATGGGACGTTACTTGAGAAAACCATCGAACGTGTTTTGCCCATTGTTGATCCTCGCCAAATTTTGATCGTTACCAACGCGGCGTATAAGAAAGATATTCTCAGTCATGCCCGCAATGTTGGTATTCCTGATGACAATATCTTTTGGGAACCTTCTGGAAAGAATACTGCCCCGGCAGTTTTATGGGCGGCAACCGCGATTCATAAGCTTGACCCATCGGCGGTGATGGTCGTTCTGCCTTCTGATCATTTGATTTTAAATAGTATTGAGTTTCTTCAGGTTTTAGGTAAGGCTGATGCGTTGGCCAGGGAAAATTATTTGGTGACGCTTGGCATTGTGCCAACGCGGCCGGATACAGGCTTTGGATATCTAAAGACGAAGAAATCAAAAGATAAAAAAGTTTTGATCGTTGAAAAGTTTACAGAAAAACCAAATTTAGCCAAGGCCAAGCAATTTCTAAAGAATAAAAACTATTTTTGGAATAGTGGGATGTTTATATGGAAGACTTCTGCGATTCTTGGCGCATTTGAAAAATATTTGCCGCAGGCTTATCGTTTGATGGACCAAAATATTAATAACGTTAAACGTGTATGGCCCAAGCTGCCCAGCATCTCAGTTGATTACGCTATTCTAGAGAAGGCCACCAACGTCGCCGCGGTTGCCGCCCCAAATATTCAGTGGTCAGATGTGGGAAGCTGGGAATCGTTGGCCGATGTGCTTGCCAAAGATCAATGTGGCAATATTCATCGTGGAGAAGTGCTTGCGCTCGACTGTCAAAACACACTTATTATTGGACACGAAAAGCTCATCGCCACGGTTGGCCTGAAAGATTTTATTGTCATTGATACGAAAGATGCGTTACTTATTTGCCCCAAAAATGCCTCACAAAAAGTAAAGGACATTGTTTTAACCCTCCAGCGTGATAATCCAACGTTAACTTGACGATGAGTTTTAAAGAAAATCCCCCTCAGAAGATTTTGATTATCAATATTTTTGGTATTGGTGATGTTTTATTTACCACGCCACTTATCAGCAATTTAAAGGCTCAGTATCCAAATATCAAAATCGGATATCTCTGTAATCGTCGGACAGAATCGGTTCTGCGAAGTTACTCTAAGGTTGATCAGGTTTTTGTCTACGAGCGCGATGAGTTTAATCAGCTTTACCGTAAGTCCAAAATTGGTTTCGTCAAAGCCATGCTTGAATTTTGGCGAACGATTAAAAGAGAACGTTATGATGTGGTGATTGATGTTTCGTTAAGTAGTTTTACTTCGTTTTTTACGTGGGCCATTGGTATTAAGGAACGCATTGGATTTAATTACAAAAATCGTAGTCGATGGTTGAGTAAAAAAATTAATTTAGAAGGATACGAAGGTCGGCATGTGGTTGATTATTATTTGAGCTTGCTCGATGATTTAGGTGTTGCCAGTAAGGTAAGAGATTTAGAAATTCCTATTTCTATCCAAGATGAGGAATGGGTCGGGTCGTTTTTAAAGAATAATAAAATAGCGGATAAAAAATATCTTATTGGTTTGGTTCCTGGCGGCGGCGCAAGTTGGGGAAAGGATGCGATCTACAAGCGTTGGGCGCCGGCTAATTATGCGAAATTAGCCGACAAAATGATTGAAAAATATGCGGCCGTTATTATACTGGTTGGAGATCAGAAAGAAGAGGCGCTTTGTCGTGAAGTTTCTCGCCTCATGCAGCATCCTTCGTTGGTCGTCTGTGGACAAACCACTATCAGTCAATTCGGGGCGCTTGCTAAAAAAAGTTCTTTGATGGTTTTAAACGACGGTGGACCGCTGCACATGGCGGTGGCCGCTGGCGCTAAAACTATTTCCATTTTTGGACCGGTGGATGAAAAAGTGTATGGTCCTTATTCAAGTCAAGGAAGGCATGTGGTTGTTACTAAAAATTTGCCGTGTCGACCCTGTTATAGGCAGTTTCGCCGCGCGAGTTGTACACATATCAGCTGTCTTCAACAAATAACCGTAGAGGATGTTTTATCCCTCGTTTCATTAGATTTGTAATATATAAAATAAATTAGAAAGACGAGGGATAATACCGCGCTCTTCTAAAATTAAATGTTGCAAATATTTTGAAGCGCGGTATAGGAAAGGTAGAGCAATTGTTATGAACGTTCCATTTATAGATTTTACTGAGCAATATCAGTTAATTAAAGATGAAGTTAATAGCGGTTTAAAAACCGTTTTTGAAAAAGCAAATTTTATTCTCGGCAAAGAAGTTGTCGATTTTGAAAATCAATTCGCCCGTTACTGCGATGCCAAATATGGCGTCGGGGTAAACTCTGGAACGGACGCGCTATATCTGGCGATGGCCGCCCTTAATCTTGAACCGGGGGATGAAGTAATTGTTCCTTCATTTACCTTTATTGCCACTGCACTTTGTGTTTCTTATACTGGTGCGACTGTTGTTTTTGCTGATATTGAAGATGAGACCTACAACATTGATCCTGTCAAATTAAGCAAAATTATTACCAAAAAGACAAAGGCCATTATTCCTGTTCATATTTACGGTCAGCCGTCGAATATGAAAGAGATTATGATTTTGGCCAAGAAAAATAAAATCACAGTTGTTGAAGATGCCGCTCAGGCGCATGGCGCAACATATCAGGGGAAAAGAGTAGGCGCGCTTGGCGACATTTCTTGTTTTAGTTTTTATCCAACGAAAAGTTTGGGCGCATTTGGTGATGCGGGCATGTTAGTTACAAACGACGAAAAGATTGCCAGGACCGCCGAGATGTTACGCGATTATGGTCGCAGCAGTCGCTATGATCACAAGGTTAAAGGTTACAATTCTCGAATGGATACGATTCAGGCGGTTGTCCTTTTGGAAAAATTAAAACATTTGGATGGATGGAACAAGATGCGTAACGACGCAGCGGCTTATTATTGTCAGCTATTAAAAGGCGTCAAGGCCGTTACGACCCCAACGATTAAGTCAGATCGAACCCATGTTTTTCAAACGTTTGCAGTTCGTGTGAAAAATCGCGACAAGGTTGTGGAATCGCTTAAGAAAAAAGGAATTAGCGTTTTGGTTCATTATCCGATTCCACTTCACCTTCAAGAAGCGTATGCAGATTTGGGTTACAAACGCGGCGATTTTCCTGTTTCTGAAAAAATCTCTAATGAAATTCTTTCATTACCGATGTATCCACATATTAAAAAAGAACAGATTGAATATGTCTGTGACTCTTTAAAAGAATTGGTTAAATAATATGAGTAAAGTCCCGTTAGCAGTTGTTGTCATTACTAAAAATGAAGAAGCCAATATCGACATGTGCTTAGGAAGTGTGTATGGTTGGGCGGATGAGATTATTGTTGTTGATGATGAAAGCCGCGACCGCACAGTTGAGCTCAGCAAAAAATATACCAATAAAATTTTTCATCGCAAGATGGATAATGAAGGCAAGCATCGCAATTGGGCCTACGCGCAGGCGAAGAATGAATGGGTCTTAAGTTTAGATGCCGATGAATATGTCAGCGATCAGTTAAAAGAAGAGATCGCAAAGACGCTGGCTAACACAAAATTTCATGCCTTTTCAATTCCACTTCGTAATTACATTGGAACATATTGGGTTCAGCATTCTGGCTGGTATCCCGCTGGGAAGCTGCGACTTTTCATGAGAAGCCGGTTTAAATATGAAGAAGTCGAAGTTCATCCACGCGTATTTCTAGAAGGCGACACGGGTCATTTGACCAAAGATATTGTTCATAAAGGCTATCCAGACTTTGAACATTTCTTGGGAAGTTTAAATCGGCAGACCACACTTGAAGCACGAAAATGGATTCAAACCGGACGCAAGATGAGTTTAGGTCGAGCGATCTGGCGCACGATTGATCGTTTTCCACGATCATTCATCGGTAAGAAAGGTTACAAAGACGGATTTGTTGGTTTTATGATTGCTTTTTTTGCGTCGTTGTATCAAATCATGAGCTACGCCAAATATTGGGAAATGAAAAATTTACATCAGGACAATATAAAACACTAAACACAAAACTCTAAATAAACTTAAAATCCAAATGCTAAAGTTTTAAACTTTTAGTTTTGTATTTTGAGTTTATTTAGAGTTTAGAGTTTTGGATTTAGGGTTTTCAAAAAAGATGAAACTAGTTTTCTTAGATAGAGATGGCGTCATTAATGAATTTCCAGGTAATGGAAATTACGTCACTAAATTAAAAGAGTTCCATTTTATTCCTGGATCGCTTGATGCCTTGCGTCTGTTATCTAATGAAGGGTATTCGATTTTTGTCATTTCAAATCAGGCTGGCGTTGGCAAAGGCATTTACTCGAAACAAAAATTAAATCATATTACTCGTAACATGCTTAAGGAAGTTAAAAGCGTTGGGGCTAAGATTAAGAAAGTATTTTATTGTATGCATCCATCTAGCGCAGGCTGCGATTGTAGAAAGCCAGGGATTGGATTACTTCGCCGGGCACTTGAATCAATGAACAAGAGTATCCATGCGGCAAAGAAGGCCTTTTTTGTCGGTGACACCGAAGTCGATATTTTAGCCGGACACAACGCTGGATGTAAAACAATCTTTGTTTTGTCGGGCCGTGAAGATTATCGTCATATGCGCGGCTGGAAAGTGCGACCAGATTACGTTGCCAAAGATCTTTTAGAGGCGGCGCTGATCATTAATCAGGAAAGTTCATCGCGTTCTGCGCTAAGTAGAAAACGAGCTTCAAGAAAATAAATCTCTTCACTATTTATGAAAATTCTCGTTGTTCATGCCAGTGCTGGTGCCGGTCATACGAAAGCTGCAGAGGCGCTCTATCAAGGCTTAATTAAAAATCCTGCCAATAAAGTAACCATTATTGATTCTCTTGATTACACAAGTCCGTCATTTAAGAATTTATATCGCGGCAGTTATACTTTTTTTGTTACGAAAATTCCTGGGGTGTGGGGATTTTGTTTTTGGCTTCTCGATCAGGACTGGTTGCAGCCGTTGGTCAAGCTTGGTCGTCGGATATACAATGGTTGTAATGCTGGGAAATTAGAGAAACTTCTTAAGGAAGAAAATTTTGATTACATTTTTTCTACACATTTTTTGGCCAGTGAAGTCGCTCCGGCGTTAAAACGCAAGGGACTGATTACTTCTAAGATTGTAACAATCGTAACAGATTTTGATGTCCACCGAATTTGGTTAGCCCAAGGCACAGATTCTTATACTGTCGCCAGTCCATGGACAAAGGAAAAGATAAAAAGTTTGGGCGTTGATGATAAACAAATTTTTGTCACCGGCATTCCAACGGATGAGAAATTTGCCAGACAATTTGATAAATTAGAAGCAAAGAAGAAGCTTGGGCTCGAGCCTAATGCCTTTACAGTTTTGATGGCGACCGGTTCGTTTGGAACAGGACCACTTGAAGAAATTTTAGAAGCCCTCAAAGGTTTCCAGGTCGTCGTTGTCTGTGGACACAATAAAGCTCTTTATGAAAAATTAAGTCAGACACAAAGACCACTCGTTAAGATTCTGGGTTTGGTTAATAATATGCCAGATATCATGGCTGCGGCGGATGTGATGGTCACCAAGCCGGGTGGATTATCTATTTCGGAGGCCTTGATCAGTTTTTTGCCACTTATTTTCTTTAATCCCATTCCTGGACAAGAGACGAATAATATAATGGTTCTTAAAAAATATGGCATCGGTATTAGTGATTGCACGATTCCACAGATAGCTGACGAACTTCAAAAGTTTCGATCATCACCCGATTTATTTGTAACGGCCGTTAAAAAGACTCAGCTTTTAGCTTGCCCAAATGCTGTCCGTGATATTATTGCGTTAATAAAATGAACCCCGCCATTGCCCAAGTTGTCGTCGGCCTTCCGGTTGAAGGCCCCTTCGATTATTCCATTCCGGAAAATTTAAAAGAACAGATAGCCGTTGGTCAGCGCGTCCGCGTATCTTTTGCTAGGCGGATTTCGATTGGATATATCGTTGGCTTTAAAGAGAAAAGTTCTTTTCCGAAACTAAATCCTATCTTGTCGCTACTTGATTCTGCGCCAACACTCGATCAAAGAGCCCTACAACTTACCAAACAATTAAGCGAATACTACAGCTGCAGTTGGGGAGAGGCCATCGAGGCTTATTTGCCGACGCCGCTTCGCAAAGTTAAAGAATTTAATTTTTCATTGCCTCTTAAAGCGAGTTCCCTATCTACGTCGTCAAAAGAAATTACACTTTTGCATGATGTTAGTTTAGATAAACGTTGGCCATTTTTGATTGAGCAAATTAAAAAGCGGTTAACCAACAAAGAGAGTGTTCTTTTTCTTATCCCTGAGATATCGTTAGCGGGTGCGATTGAATCGAAACTTAAAACATCCATCGATGCGGCTATGATCATTTCAGAACGTCCAACGAACGATAAAAAAGATTTGGAACATTGGTGCAAAGTGCAAGATGGTAATGCGTATCTTTGTTTGGGAACACGATCAGCTGTTTTTACACCCCTTTCAAAACTTGGATTAATTATTATTTATGACGAGGAGAATGGCAGTTATAAACAAGAACAAATCCCGCATTACCATGTCCATCAAGTTGCGTTCATGCGACAAGAGTTAGAGGGATGTGAAATTATTTTTGTCAGCGCGGCCCCTTGTGCAGAAACATGGGGTGAAGCTAAGAAAGAAAAATGGACACGCGTTGACTTTAGTAATGATCAGCCAGCCGCTGTGCAGATGGTTGATATGACCAATTACAATCCGCAAAAAACATCGATTCTTTCTTTCCCGTTACAAAATAGCATTCAAAAGATATTGGAAAATCGAGGACGGATAATTCTTTTTATGAATAGGCGAGGATTTTCGACCCTCACGCGGTGCAATCAATGTGGCTTTACCGTTAAGTGTCAACGTTGTGATGTTAACTTAACGTATCTTTATTCAAAGAAGATGATGGTTTGCCGGCATTGTAATTTTACACAAGAACTCCCAAAGCTTTGTCCATCTTGTCACGGATCATATTTGCGTTCGATGGGAACAGGGATGGAAAAATTAGAAAGTGAATTGGCGCGGCTTTATCCGTATGCGAAGGTCAGCCTTTATGATCAAGATACAACACAGTTTCCACAGATGTCGAATATTATTATTGCCACGCAGGCTATATTAAGAGAAAAAGAAAATATCCGCGCAGATTTGGTTGCGATGATGAATTTTGATGCTGAGCTCAATCGTCTAGATTTTCGATCAGCACAAAAGGCGTTTTCCTTGTTGGTTCATTTGCGACTACTCGCCAAAGAAAAATTTGTCATCCAGACTCGGATGATTGATAGTTATTGTTTTCCAGCGATTTCAAAGTTTGATTTCAACCTTTTTTACAATAAAGAGTTAGTCTTTAGAAAAGAATTGCAATTGCCGCCGTATAAACATTTGGTGGCGATAAATTTGCGCGGGGCGAAAGAAGATGTTGTCTTTGAGCAAAGTAAGATTTTATATCAGAGTTTAACAGCCCAAACACCGTCGGCCATTGAGGTTTCTGATCTTCATCCTGACATTTTGCCAAAGCTGCGGGATAAGTATCGATATTCTATAATGTTGAAAGGTAAATCGGTTAAAGGTATATTAGCTTTTGCCAAGAAAGTATTGAAAGATTTTAAACGAAGAGGCAAAGTCATATTAACCATTAATGTGGATCCGTAAAAATGATGATTCTCGCTCAAAGGTTTTTGTTTCTTATAATGTTTCTGGTGTGTCCAATCGTTGCATTGGCCCAGACAGAAGTTGAGGTCGTTTTTTCTTCGGGGGCGGTTGAGGTTGATCCTAGTGGCCATGACGGATTTCAGATGGCCAAGGAAGGGATGCTGCTTTCAACAGGCGCTGTGATTCGAACATCTGCTGGCAGTTACGCGCAACTGAGTTTTGATGAGGATGATCAAAATATTGTGCGTGTTGAAGAAAATACAACCGCTGTTGTTATCATTAAAGATAATGAAAAAATTGAGTTACTAAAGGGCGAAGTCTTTGCGATTATTCACAAATTGCCTTCGGGCACGTCTTTTGAAATAAAAACGCCCACGGCTGTGGCAGGGGCACGGGGAACAGAATGGGTCACACGTTTTAATAACGATATGACAGAAGTAGAGGCTTATGATGACAATCCTTTTGTTAAAACCATTGATGAAAAAGGGCAAGTAAGCCAAGAAGAAACACCGGTCAAAACTGGTTATGCGACATCCGTTAAACGTTTTGAGCGGCCCAAAGAATTTAAACAAATTCCAGTTCATCGACAACAAAGGTGGCAGGCGCTACGCCAAGAAGTTAGACACCGTACAGAAGCTGAAAGAAAACGTAGAGGTCATCCAGAACGCAAGCAACAAAATCTTCCTCATCGCGCAAACGCCAGTGGATTGCCAAATCAAAATATTGAGAAAGCTCGTAAGCAAGGCGATAATACATTGAATGGCGCAAAGCGCATACAATTTTTAAATAAACAAAACGAGCAAATAAAAAAAGAAATTAAGAACAACTCTCCACAATCGTCAATGAAACAGGAATATGAACGTAAAATGAAATTAATGGAAGAGAGAAAGAAAACAGTTCCTTCAATGACATCGAGTAGTAATGAGAATTTACGAAAAAATAATTTAAAACCCCGACCCATAAAATGAGGTTGTATGTCGACGGCCTGTTACGCTGCTTATAAAGCCAAAGATTTGTTAAAACCATTTTCTTATGAGCCTAAGATCTTGGGGCCGTGGGATGTGGATATTAAAATCACCCATTGCGGAGTTTGTCATAGCGATATTCATTTGATTGATGGTGATTGGCGTAAGGATATTTATCCGCTAGTGCCGGGGCATGAAATTATTGGGATTGTGACCGCGCGAGGAAAGAACGTTACGCAATTAAAAAAGGGTGATCGCGTTGGCGTCGGTTGGCAGTCTGCTTCTTGTTTAAAATGTGAGTGGTGTAAAAAGGGCGAAGAGAATCTTTGCAATAATTATCAAGCCACCTGTGTTGGAAAACATGGCGGATTTTCCCAGCGCATTATTACCGACAGCCGTTTTGCATTTGCCATTCCACAGGCGCTTGACTCAGAACATGCGGCCCCGCTTATGTGCGCGGGTATTACTGTTTATTCACCGCTGCGACGGTTTGTTAGTCCGGCGATGAAAGTTGGTGTGATTGGCATAGGCGGGTTAGGTCACTTGGCGCTGCAATTTGCGCACGCGATGGGGGCTTCTGTCACCGCTTTTTCTACCTCAGCGGTAAAAATAAAAGAAGCTAAAGAGTTAGGAGCCGATCATTTTGTTTTGATCAACGATAAAAAACAAATGAAAGAGGCGGCAAGTTCTTTAGATTTTATTCTTTCTACCGTTAATGTTCATTTAGATTGGGCGGCATTCTTAAAAATTTTACGCCCCAATGGAAAACTTTGTTTGGTGGGGGCTTTACCCGGTGACATAAAGTTTCCTTTTGATGCTATTTTGGGTGATCAAAAAACTGTTGTGGGGAGTGTTATTGGCAGTCGTAAGATGATTAAAGAAATGCTTTCCTTCGCTGCGAAACACAAGATTAAAGCAAAAACACAAAGTGTGCCTTTGGCGGACGTTAATGTCGCCATTAAAAAAGTCAAAGCTAATGAAGTCCGATATCGTATGGTTTTAACGTGTAACTAAAAAAGTATCATTGAGCCAAAATTATAGGAGAAGAATTATATGAGTATCAGTCCAATCATTCAGACCTTATTCCCAGTTATTGTTTTTGTTTTAGTCTTTTTGATGGGGATGATTGTTCGCGCCCTTTTGTTTCGCAGTTTCTCCCATTGGGCGAAGAATACTAAAACCGAAATAGATGATATTGTTATTTCTTCTGTTAGTGGACCATCAATTATTTGGTGTTTAATGTTGGCCATTTATTTGGCCCTTGCCATCTCATCTCTTCCTACCAATTTAGTTGAGATTCTAGGGAAAGTATTATTAGTCTTAGGAATTTTTTCTGTAACGTTAGTTTTGGCGAATATGACTTCCCGTCTAGCAAAAAAATATGCTGCGCAAATAGATTCAGCGTTACCGGTAACATCATTGACGGAAAATATTTCTAGGATCATCATTTTTGGGGTAGGCATTCTTATTGTTTTAAACAGTTTAGGGATTTCAATCACCCCCATTTTAGCCACCTTAGGTGTTGGTGGATTGGCGGTGGCGTTGGCGCTTCAAGATACTTTATCTAATTTGTTTGCAGGTTTTCATGTTCTAGCTAGCGGCCAAGTTCGTATTGGTGATTATATTAAACTGGAATCCGGAGAAGAAGGATATGTTACCGATATTAATTGGCGAACAACAAAAGTTCGCACGCTTCCTAACAGTGTTATTCTTGTTCCCAACGCAAAACTTGCCCAGGCAATCATTGTTAATTATTATCTGCCAGATCGCGAGATGGCCGTTTTAGTTGAGGTGGGTGTTGCTTGTGAAAGTGATTTGAAGAAAGTGGAAAAGATCACATCGCTGGTTGCTAAAGAAGTCATGAAAGAGGCCGCCGGAGGAGTTCCTGGGTTCGATCCATTTATTCGATATCATACACTTGCTGATTCGAGTATTAATTTTACGGTTGTTTTAAGATGTAAAGAGTTTACTGATCAGTATTTGATTAAACATGAATTTATTAAAAAATTGGTCGAACGTTATGCCCAGGAAGGCATCATGATGCCTTATCCGACACGGACAGTTTATTTAAAACAGGAGAAAGGGGCATGAAAATTATTTCGTGGAATGTAAATGGAATTCGCGCGGCGCTCAAAAAAGGATTTGTCGATTTTGTTAAGAAATATGATCCCGATATTTTGTGTCTGCAAGAAACCAAAGCGCCAGCCGATGGAAAGGTAGATATCGATTTAAAAGGATATGAGCTGTATTGGAACAATGCCAAGCGTCCGGGCTATTCAGGAACAGCTATTTTTACAAAAATTAAACCGATAGCGGTTGTTAATGGCATCGACATCGAGAAACATGATCAAGAAGGCCGAGTCATGACCGCGGAGTTTAAGGATTTTTATCTGGTGAATGTTTATGTTCCTAATTCCAAACGAGAGTTGGAACGTTTACCATATCGTGAAAAAGAATGGGATGTGGATTTTTTAAAATATTTAAGAAATTTAGAGAAGAAAAAACCGGTTGTATTTTGCGGCGATATGAACGTGGCGCATAAGGAGATTGATTTAACGTATCCCAAAGCCAATGTTAATAATCACGGATTCACCCCGCAAGAGCGTATGGGGTTTGATAACATTGTTAAGGCTGGGTTTATTGATACCTTTCGCGAATTTGAAACCGCCGGCGGGCATTATACGTGGTGGAGCCCGATGGGTGGATGTCGAGCGAAGAACATCGGTTGGCGTATTGATTATTTTTGTGTTTCATCATCGTTAAAAGTAAAACTTAAAACGAGTTGTATTTATCCTGATGTCATGGGCTCCGATCATTGCCCAATTGAACTTGTTTTAAAATAGTGCCAGAAATTTATAAAAAATATTGAATTGTTTCTGAAGGGACGTTGGTCCAACGAGCCGCATGGATTCAGGCGAGGAAGGACCACCGAGCGAAGCTTGCCTCGCCGGGGCAAGCGAGCGATCCCGGAAGAAATAATTCAATATTTTTACAGAATCAAGATTAATAAGGAAAACGATTATGAAAAAAACAGAAACAGCAGGCGGGATTGTTCTTAATTCTAAAGGATTGGTTTTAGTTGTCAGTCAGCACGGAACGTCTTGGTCATTACCCAAGGGCCATATTGATCAAGGAGAAGATCAGCTAACCGCAGCTCGAAGAGAAATTTTGGAAGAGTCAGGAATTAGCAGCTTAAAGCTTATTAAAGAGTTGGGAGTTTACGAACGATATCGAATTGGATTAAATGGCGGTGATGATCGTTCAGAGCTTAAAAAAATTTATATGTTTTTGTTTAAGACAGAGCAAGAAGACCTAAAACCGACTGATCCTCATAATCCTGAGGCGCGATGGGTTGATAAAAAGAAAGTTGCTGAGTTACTTACGCATAAGAAGGATAAGGAATTTTATCTGCAGGCGATGGCAAGCTTCTAATGTAGAAAAGTTTTAAACCATTTCTTTGGGCCGCCAAAGATGGATGAGTTTTCCGCAAGGCTTCATTTGTAGTTCCCGCCAGTGATTAGTGGAAAGTTCCACGTAGGCGAGTGCCCCAGTTGACAAGGATTCGAATTTATCCGTTAATAAGCTAAGAAATTCTTCGTGCGCAGGATTGTGGCCAACAATCATGACTGTTTGGGATTCATCGGGAAGATCTTGTAGAGCTTCAAAATATTTTTTCATGTTAGATTCATAAAGCTCATCAGTGTAGATAAATTTTCCCGAGAATCCAATTACCTTGGCCATCAGTTCCGCCGTTTGGCGGGTACGCAGTGCCGTTGAGCTAAGAATTAGATCCGGTTTAAGGCCTTCTTTCGTGAGCATCTTGGCAACGCTCGGAATTTGCACCTGACCGATTTCATTAAGCGGTCGCTCGTGGTCTTTTAAATTCGGATCGCCTTTACTAGCCTTGGCGTGACGTAAAATAAGTAAAGTTTTCATTGGGTTCATTGTAATAAGATTTCTATAATCTTCCAACATAAAATATCAATCAAATATTCTCTAAAATCTTTAAAAAAATAAACATCAATTTTTTCTTATGATATACTTTAAATGAAATTATAGGGAGGAGAAGTATGATAAAGATTAAAGAAAAGTATGTGAAAGATTCTAAAGGGCATCCGATCAGTGTTGTTCTTGATATTAAACAATATCGAAAACTTTTAAAACAAGCTGAAGAATTAGAAGCGATTCGTGCGTATGACGTGGCTAAAGCTTCCGGGGATGAAGTGATCCCTTTTGATCAAGCGATTAAAGAAATCCAACGAGAACGTTGATGAGCTACAGTGTCTCGATTCTCCGTGGGGCTCAAAAAGAACTAGCCAAGCTTCCTCAAAATATTTTTGAAAGAATTTGTGTTGAAATTCGACACCTTGCCCAAAATCCTCGACCAATAGGTTGTAAGAAATTAATTGCCAGAGAAGGTTGGCGGATTCGTATTGGAACATACCGCGTCATTTATGAGATTCATGATAAAAATAAAACAGTCCTTATTTTGCATATAGGTCACAGGCGTGATGTTTATTAAAATACTATGAAAATTATATTTTTTGGTAGTGATGATTTCGCGAAAGCACATTTGGAATACCTTTTTAAGTCGGAACATGAGATTGTCGCTTGCGTGACTCAGCCAGATAAACCCAAGGGGCGAGGGCTTGCCGTTGTTAGTTCCCCAATTAAGGAATGGGCTGCCCAGCATAAAATTCCTGTCCTGCAGCCGGAGCAAATTAAAAATAACGACTTAATCGTAAAACTCAGAGCCTTTAATCCAGATTTGTTTGTGGTCATTGCCTACGGAAAAATTTTGCCACCGGAGCTTTTGCAAATTCCTTATGTCTGCGCGATGAATGTGCATGGATCGCTTTTGCCAAAACTGCGCGGGGCTGCGCCGATTAACTGGGCCATTATTAATGGAGAAAAAGAAACTGGGCTTTCGATTATTAAGATGAGTCCATTGATGGACAGCGGAGATATTTTTGCTCAAACGAAAATCAAGATTGAAGAGGTCGATACCGCGGTGACGTTACGCGCTAAGATGGTCGCGCTTGGACCAGAACTTCTTTTAAAGACAATTAATTCTCTGGAAAATAATAATTACACGCTCACTGTTCAAGATTCTAGGGCGGTGACACTCGCTTCAAAATTAACGAAGGAACTAGGCCGCATCGACTGGAACAAAAAAGCTATCGAGATTCATAATCTGGTGCGCGGACTTCTTCCTTGGCCGTGCGCCCACACGTTATTTAAGGGAAAGTTATTGAAAATCATTTCGACTGAAGTTATTATGCAAGATGTTTCTACGCGTAAGCCCGGCGTGATTGTCGATATTAATCAAAAGGGTTTACTCGTCGCCACAGCGCAAAATTGTCTTTTAATTAAAGAAGTTCATTTGGAATCTTCCAAACCAATGGGTGCTAAAATTTTTTTGTTGGGGCATCGGATTGACGTTGGTTTTAAATTTGAATGATTAATTGTTGATTGGGTTTCTTGAGTTGATAGGGTTATTGTGTTGTCACAACGAAATAATTTTATCAGCTCATTCAACTCAATAGACTCAAAGAACTCAAAATGCCAGAATTACGTAAAGATCCGGTTGTTGGACGTTGGGTGATTATTGCAACCGAACGTGCCCGTCGGCCAGGAAATTTTGTCGACACGACCTACATTCGTCCTCAGGGCGGCGCAAAAGATTGTCAGTTTTGCCATCCATCCGAAAAAATTATTTACTCAGCCAAGAAATCTGCGAGTTCATCTAACTGGGATGTTTGCGTCACAGATTTTAAAGAATCCTTTTTAAACATGAATGAGCCAATTGCGCACAAACGCCATGGTCTTTATGAAGTCGTTAATGGAGTTGGAACACATGAGGTTGTGATCGAGACCAGCACCCACGTTGCAAACATGGCTGATTTAGGTTTGGAACAGATCCGTCTTATCTTTGAAACCTATGCTGGGCGGATTACGGAGTTAGAAAAAAATCCGCAGCTGCAATATGTTCTTCCCTATAAAAATTATAGTCAAATGGCGGGTAGTCGCATGATCGGCCACACACGTTCGCATATTATTGCGACCCCGGTTAATCCTGTTCGCGTTAATGAAAAGTTGACGGGCGCCAAAGAATATTTTGATACCAAAAAGCGCTGCATTTATTGTGATCTCATCAAACAAGATTTGGAGGAAAAGTCCCGCATTGTCGTTGAAACCGAACATTTCTTAGCGGTAATTCCTTTTGCCGCTCGATTTCTCTTTGAAACATGGATTTTACCGAAGAAACATCACTGCGATTATGCCAGTGGTGTTAAAGGTGTTGAAGGCGATTTGGCGCTTATGATGAAAACGTTATTGACCAAATTTAAAGTTGGACTTGATGATCCCGCGTATAACTATGTCATTCACACCGCACCGTTTCGTCGAATGCAGTTAAATACGAATCGTTGGGCAACGATCGAACAGGATTTTCATTGGCATATGGAGCTCATGCCACAGTTGACCTTAATGGCCGGATTTGAAAAGGGAACTGGGTTTTATATTTGTGCCGTGCCGCCGGAGCAGATGGCGGAATATTTGAGAGAAATAATAATTTAAATACCAATAAACAAATTCCAAATACCAAACAATATACAAACTTCAATTAACAAATTACAAAAATTTTTTTATGTTTGGAAATTGTGATTTGTTTGTAATTTGGTGCTTAGAATTTGGGATTTTATTTTAGAAAAGGAAATTATAAGTGACCGAATTCAGACGTGATCCTATCGTAGGCCAGTGGACGCTCGTTCACACGAGTAATCCCTTGGGCCCCAAAGATTTTCAAAAAGAAGAACGATTTGTGCGCGCGCCGGATCTTTGCCAATTTTGTCCGGGCAAAGAACGGATGACACCGTCAGAGGTGGACAGCGTACGTTTAAATGGATCGTTACCGAATGCCTTTGGCTGGCAGGTTCGCGTTGTGCCCAATAAATTTCCAGCGCTTAAGATCGAAGGAAATTTGGATGCGCGTCACAGTGGTCTACTAGAATTATCCAACGGCATCGGCGCCCACGAGGTTTTGATCGAAACACCAGATCACCACAAACATCTGGCGGATCTTTCCGTCGAAGAAGTTGGGCACGTTATAAAGAAATATCACAGTCGTTTAGTTGATTTGGCCGGCGATAAGCGCTTTAAATACATTATTATTTTTAAGAATTTTGGCGAGTCAGCGGGCGCTACCGTTGAGCACGCGCACAGCCAGATCATTGCGCTTCCCATGGTTCCCAAATATGTTTTGGAAGAACTTGAAGGCGCTCAGCAATATTTCAATGAATGCAAATGCTGCGTCTTCTGCGACATGATCGAACAGGAATACAAAGACAAAGAACGAATCGTCACTGAGAATGAAGATTTCTTGGTGTTCACTCCGTTTGTACCGCGATACCCTTTTGAATGTTGGATCATTCCTAAAAAACACACCAGCGAATTTGCCACGATTTCAGAGAGCAGCCAACATCACTTGGCCGCGATTTTGAAAGAAACGCTGCTACGATTAAAAATTTGTTTATCGAACCCGTCGTACAATTATTATCTGCACATTGCACCCGTTAATTATGAAAAACAAGAAAGTTTTCATTGGCATATTGAAATCGTGCCGAAGCTCACCAATGTTACCGGTTTTGAATGGGGAACCGGATTTTTTGTCGTTAAAACTCCGCCGCACGTCGCCGCCAAACATCTACGAGAAGTTTCGCTTTCATAATTTCCTAAGTCTTGGTTGTTCCTGAAATTTTTTGTTGCCTTCATTTATTTGAGAAGTTATTATTAAAAATAAATAATTCCTTTCTTGATCCCCCAAAAAATTAAAAGGGGGATTTTTTATGCGCAGGGTAATTACTAATGAAGGCATTGCCGATCGGATATTTATTATTCGTGGGCAAAGGGTTATGGTTGATCGAGATTTAGCAGCGCTCTACGGTGTTTCCACAAAAAGATTGAATGAGCAGGTTAAACGAAACCCCAAACGGTTTCCAGAAGATTTTATGTTTCAATTAGGTAAAAGTGAGGCGAGTGAACTGGTCGCAAATTGCGACCGGTTCACGAGTTTAAAACACTCTTCAGTTGCCCCATATGTTTTTAGTGAACAAGGTGTAGCGATGCTATCGAGTGTTTTAAACAGTGAGCGAGCTGTTGTGGTAAATGTGCAAATCATGAGGGCATTTGTTAAGTTGCGCGAATGTATGGTTTCGCACAAAGATTTACAATATAAGATTGAGACTTTGGAAAGAAAGTTTAAAGATCATGATAATAATTTCAAAGTTGTTTTCGAAGCTATTCGGCAGCTCATGGCGCCGCCACCAGAGAAACCAAAAACACCAATTGGATTTCATGTGAAGTGATAAAATTGACAACCACAACCAATTACGTTATAAACAGAAAGCACAGACATTTTTTAATACATAATCGTTTACAGCCTTATGAAATTTCCACTACGATTCTCGGTGGCCACCGAGAATTGGCACTTCAAAGGTTTCTGGCAAGGAGATAGTCGCAAATGAAAGTTAAAGGGAAGAGAATTGTTTATCAACTAGAAACGCGGCGGATGCCGGACGGCCGAACGACGACGCTTGATGTGATTTATCATCCCGGGGCAGTTTTGATTGTTCCGTTTTTAAATGCGAATCAGCTTGTCTTTATCCGTCAATACCGCGCAATTTTGAAAGAATATTTATATGAACTTCCCGCCGGCACGCTTAACCCCAAAGAAAATCTTCTGTCCTGCGCCAAACGCGAATTAGCGGAAGAGATTGGCTACGGCGCAAAGAGCTGGAAGAAGCTAGGGAAAATTTATCCTGTTCCCGGATATTCCACAGAAGTCATCCATATTTTCAAAGCACAAAAACTTTTTCCACAAAAGGCCAAGATGGATGACGATGAAATGATTGAGCCAATTGTTTTAACACGTCGGCAAGCGCAGGAGTATTTTAAGAGGGGAAAAATTGAAGACGGCAAGACGATCTGCGGTTTGGCCTTGGCCGGCTGGCTTTAAGGAAAATTTAAAAGGGAGAAACGATGTCAAAGCTAAATGAAATCATCGAGTGGCAGGAATTCGGCAGCGAGTTTAGAATATATGTGAAGCATTATCGCGGGCCAGATGATAAACTAAATATCCAAATTGTTTTTGAAGACGCGACGCACGAAAAAGTAACGGAGATCAACATCCCATCGAAGAAAGTTGTCGCCTTTCTTAAAGCGGTTAATGGAGATCTTCTCTCGAAGAAATATGAAATAAATTTAACTCAAGTAGGAGATTAACATAATTACGAAAGAGGAAGTATGCAAAATCCACTACAGGTTACATTCCATGACATGCCGCACAACGAAGAAATCGAGATTATCATTGCAGAAAAGTTTGAGAAGCTAAAGATTGTCAGTCCTGACATTATCAAATGTCATGTGGTTGTTGAAAAGCTCAGCAAACATCATCAAAAAGCGAACATGGCCTGTGCGCGGCTGGATTTAAAGGTCTCGCATTTTGATGACATTGTGATTAACGAACGATGTGCTGATGACGAAGCCGCACTAAAGACGGCAGTACTTAAAATTTTTAAACGCGGGCAGGTTTTGGTGCGCGAGGGATTAAAACGTCGTCAGCATAATAAACGAATCCCCTTGCCGGATAATTTCCAAACGGAAACAGTTGAGGTTGAAGAATAATAAATAGTTAAAGATAAATTTAACCAAGGGAGGCGGATATGTGCATCAACAAAAATCATCCTGAGCAAGCTTGGATTTCTTTAATCTTGCGATTAGCGATGGCAACACTTTTTGCGGTGGCTTCCATTAGTAAATTTGTCGGTGGAATTAGTACAACAGTTCATGGTTTTCAGGAAATGTTTAAAGCTACGTGGCTGCCGCTATTTTTAGTCACGCCTTATGCGTATGCCATTGCCTTTATTGAGGCGCTTATTGTCATTTTACTTGTGACTGGGATTAAATTGCGCGAGGCGTGGATTTTGACGGCGCTGACGTTAGTTAGTTTGGCCTTTGGCATGATGGTCGCGGGGCAAGGACAAACGGCAGCGGGTATTTATACGTATCTCGTTATTACTTGCTTTGGGCTTTATGTAAGCCGACATGATGAATGCGTGTTGGGTAAGAAATAAATAGGAACACGTATTAATGGATTTTAAAAAGCCGAGTATTCTTTTTTTTATTTTTATACTGCTGTTGGGAGTTTTTCCTCACCGATCTTTCAGTTCGAATGACACGAGTACCTTCCTTAATAATACTGTTTCTAATTTTGCGCTTCTTGATCATGAGGGGAAATTTCATGAGCTGTATTACTACAGCGATAAAAAAGCGATTGTTTTATTTGTCCAAGGAAACAATTGTCCGATTGTTAGAAAAAGTATTCCTTATTTAAAAGAATTGCAGGAAAAATACGCACCGCAAGATGTTGTTTTCTTAATGATTAATTCCAATCCTTCGGAGAATCGCGATTTGATTAAAGAAGAGATCCGCGCCTTTTCCATCAACATGCCGATTTTTGAAGACAAGTCGCAAACGGTGGCAAAGGCTCTTGGGTTAACTAGAACCGCTGAGGCGATTCTCATTAATCCATCGACCTGGCAGATTATTTATCGCGGCGCGCTTAATGACATTAAAAATTATTATTTGCAGGATGCTATTGATGCCGTGCTGGCGCGAAAGCCTGTAGCTGTATCTTCGAGTGCGGTCAAAGGATGTTTACTGAGTTGGGAAGATCGAGGGCGTTTGTATGAATATAAAAAAGATGTCGCACCTATTTTAATTCAAAAATGTTTTGTTTGTCACTCGCCGGGTGGCGTTGCCCCGTGGAGCATGAATAGTTACGAAAAAATAATGAAGTGGGCGCCGATGATCCGCGAGGTCATTCAAACAAAACGCATGCCGCCCTGGCATGCCGATCCTTATTACGGCCAATTTGAAAAGGATCTTTTCTTAACGCCGCAAGAAGTTCGAACCTTGATTAACTGGATCGATCAGGGTCTTAAAAAAACAAATGGAGTTGATCCTTTAGTCACGGCCACGGCCTCGATTAAAGATCGTCAGTGGCCTTTAGGCCAACCGGATTTAGTTTTGACAGTTCCCCAGCAAGAAATTTCAGCATCAGGGCCTGATGAATTTCGTTTCATTAAAAGTGATCATCCCATCGATAAAGATGTTTGGATACGCGCCATTGATTTTCGTTCGGGCAACGCGGCGGTTATCCATCACGCGAATGTGCTTGTCGCTTCACCCAAAGATAAGGATGACGCTGATCAAGAAACAGAATGGTATAAGAACTCCGGTGCTGGGATGGATGAAGGTCAGATGATTATGGGGTATTCGCCCGGACATCGCCCATATGTTTTGCCGACGAATACGGGCCTCTTTATTCCCAAAGGTTCTTTGTTCGAGTTTCGTATTCATTATATAAAAACCGGCAAGCCAGAGACTGATCAAACACAATTAGGTTTATATTTTCATAAAAAGAAACCGGCTTATATTCATTCGGTTGATATTATTTCAAATCGCGATATTAAAATTCCTCCTGGAGCAAAAGATTATAAGCTGACGGCCTCAAAGACTTTTCCAAAGGCCATTATGCTAACCGCAATTCAGCCGCATGTGCATTATCGCGGCAAAAGCATGAGCTTTACGCTGCGTTATCCCAATGGGAAACAGGAAGTCATTCTTTCTGTGCCGCATTACAAGTTTGGATGGCAAAGACAATATATTTTAAAACATCCCAAATTTTTGCCAGCAGGGACGGCGATTGTTGTCGATGGCGCATATGATAATTCTGCTCAAAATTACGCCAATCCTGATCCTTCGCAGGAAGTGTCTTACGGCCCCACGAGTGATCATGAAATGTTTACCGGGGTTATTTCTTATTTCATGCCTGATCATAGTGAATATGAGCATAAATAATAGAAGAGGGTTTTAGAGCCTTTTTAAGAAAGGGTTTTCACGAAGGTTGATTTACACCCTTGTAAAAAGCTTAATGTAGTGTAATCTTTTATTAGAAATATTTATCGATCTTTTAATAATTATTTTTGACGAAAAGGCAAATTGTCAGTAATGACAAGACGCAAAACCAAAGGGTCCTTTTAAAGAGGATAGCCTAGTTACCGAATCAAGATATGAAAAGTTTAGAATACAATATAAACCTATTTTTTAATTATATGAGCTGAGCTTATATTTTTAAGGAGTAGGTTTTTTTATTGGCAGGAGGGGCTAATTAGAATCAAAGCATTAAAAAAGTGTTTAAGGTGGGGAAAATGAGAAAAAATTTCGCAACTAAGTTACAAAGAATCTTAAGTATGAATGTGGCGGTATTTATTTTATTAATTTATTCAGGGGTTTCTTCCTCTGTAAGCACATTTAACTTACGTCATGTTGGCTCGACCCCGATCGAAATTGTTGTCAGTTGGGATCAGGTCTCTAATGCAGAGAAATACATCTTACAGCGAAGCACCAGTTCCTCATTTAATCCTGTGGATGCTGAATTTCAGTTTTCCAAAACAATTTTAGCTTATGGAGACACGGGCCATAGTAATCCAGCTGAGCCTATGCGGTTTAAGGAAAGGGAAAAATCACTCTTATTATTGTCTCCTGAGGTGGATTATTATTATCGGGTTTTCGCTTATGATCTTAATAATAATCTATTAGCGGAAAGTACGTCTGTATTTGCTAAGCCAGACGCTGGATCCCTAACAGATGCTTCAGGGCAGAGACCTGTTATTGAAGGAGATCTTCGAGCTGATATTGTCCTTGGGCAACCTAATTTTCTTGAGTTTAATGAGCTTCAACCAAATGCCAATGGTGGCGTCAATATCGGAGGAGTTGTCGTTGATAAATCAATTCCTGGGCAAGATCGTTTATATATACTTGATGCAAATCATAATCGTGTTTTAGGTATGCCTTCAATCAATCCGGATTCTGGTGCTACTTCAGCTACGATTGTTTTAGGGCAACCAAATTTTGAATCGGCAGCATGTAATGGCGATATGACCTACGACGGTTATCCTACTAAAAGAAATCCAAAAGAAGATACTTTATGTTTTGCTGAGCCGGGCGAAAAGAGTCCTAGAGAAGTCGTGGTTTGGTCAATCATGAGTGTTGATTTGGATGGTAATTTGTATGTCGCAGACTTCTTAAATCAACGTGTTTTAAAGTATGTAAAGCCATTTGAAACAAATATGGTTGCAGATGAGGTTTGGGGGCAAGGAGAAGGTGTGGATAAGTTTACATCCAATACTTGTAATAAAGAAGGGCTCAGTGCTTCGTCTCTTTGTTTGCTTAAAGGATTTCCTATGGATCATATGACGGCCAGTGTTCATATCGACCGAAATGGTAATTTATGGGTTGTGGATTTAGGTAATCGTAGAGTTTTAAGATACCCAAAAATTGGCAATGAAATTTCTAAGATAGCGGATTTGGTTTTGGGTCAGGATAATTTTACGACCATCAAAGAAAACATCCCTGTTGATAGTCTTAAGTATTTGTATTACCCAAAATTTGTTGTCAGCGATGAGTCATCAGGGGACATTTATGTAGGCGATCAAGGAGATGAAACTCATCCTACGAGGATTTTAAAGTATGCTGCAGAAAATATTCCATTAGCAGGACAAGGTGGAGAGAGTGCATTAACTGCTCAAGAGATTATATTTGGAAATACTTCTACGTTACCAAATCAGACAAACAATCATTGGCGAATTACTAGCTTATCCTATGATTCGACAAGGCATGGCCTGTGGATTCAGGCAGAGGGGAAGAATTATCTTTATAATTTTTTAAATAATAGTGTAACTAAAATTGTTCTCTCTGGATATGACCCCCGGGGAGTGGATGTTGATTCTAGGGGAAATCTTATCACTGTAGGATCCTATGATGACCTTCGTGATGTCAATTTATTTTTGGCAACGGATATTGATAACGTAAATGTAACTGCTCAGAACCCTCTCACTTCAGATAATAGAAAGAATATTTTTAGAACTGGCCCTTCATTAGTGATGGATCACGGGTTAAGTGGTTTAAAGAATGTTACTGGGTTGACTATTGCTGGGAATCAGTTGGTAATTAGCGATTTTGGTCGACTTCTTTTTTGGAATGATTACCGTATTCTTTCTACAGGTCAATCAGCCGATGGGGAATGGGCTTATGGTTATGATAAGAATATGGCTTCTCCAAGAGTCGATGCGCAAAATAGATTGTGGTTTTCAAGTCTTTTGCCACTTAATTCGGATGTTCCCACTCAAGGTGAAAATTGTTCAGAAGAGTCTTGCCTGCATGCGGTGTTGCTTCCTCTGGCACCCGACTCATCTTTAGTTAAGAGTTTTCCAATAAATAAAGTTGAATTACGAGCTAAAAGAAAATTTATGACTGGCATTGAATATCAGGATTTTATACGGTTTTATCCATCAACGGATCGAAGTGGAAATGGGGTTTTATGGATTGCTACACACAATAAAGGTGTATTTCGTTTAGTAAATATTAATAAAGAAAAGGATGCGAGTCGTGGTCCATATGTTGATGTTGTCTTGGGTCGGGCAAATAAGTTAGATCAGGTCTGTTCTTCTGAGGCAGGTTATAATCCAACCGCCAGTACTATCTGTAACGCTAATGATGTCCGTGTTGATTCGGAAGGGAATGTATGGGTTGTCGATAAACCTTACGGAGAGGATGAGGAATTTACTAGATTACTTATGTTTTCATCTATTTCGATTCCTGATTCTGATGATATTCGCCATGAAACAGTGTTTGGCATTCCAGCTTCTAAGGTCTATGGGACCGGAGGTGATTTTCTGCGCCGAACGAATCCAGAATTAGATGTTGATGCGAGCCCTTTTGTTCCATCTATTTCGACAGAAAAAAGATCAATGATATTAGATACTCATTATGATGACTCAATCTTTCCTTTGGTTTATTTAGATTATGATAATGTCAATATCCCGCAATTTTCTCTAGGAGACGCAACTATGTTTGGCATTGATTCTACCTTTGATCCCGAGGGTAATTTTTATATGGGGGACAAGGTTTGGAATCGTGTGCTTATTTATAAAAAGCCGTTACTAAACGTTACCAAATATAATCATCCTCCTCAATTAAATATGCCCAATCAGATTCCTGTTATTGAAGGGGTAAATATTTCATTTCAAGTAACGGGTTATGATTTAGATGGAGACATATTTACTGTTTCTGCAAACGGATTGCCTTTAGGGGCGCATTTTGACCCTGTAACTCGACGATTTGACTGGACGCCCACATTGGAGCAAGCTGGCACTTATCAAATTACCTTTCAGGCCTCTGACACAAAAGGGGGCATTTCCACAAACAGCATTTCGATCACCGTAATAGATAGTGTGCTTTTATCGCCAAGTAATTTGTCGGCTAGGACATTGAATACACCGGTTGTTGGATTAACTTGGGTTGATAATTCTAATTGTGAAAATTCTTTTAGTATTGAGCAAAGCGTGGATGGAATTAATTATCAAGTGGTGGGAAGTGCCTCTGCCAATACTACCTCTTATAATGTACAACCGAGCGTAATGAACCAAACTCTTTATTATCGTGTTCGAGCTATGCGAGGCAGCATGGGATCAGACCCTTCTGATGCGATTGCTGTTAATGATCCTCTCTATGTAAAAGTAGTCGAAAAAGGAACAGGGACTCCTTTGGCGTTTATTCAGGTATCTTTGCGGGGAGTAAGAGCAAGTGATGGGAAATTAATTAAAGTTCAAGGACTGACGGACGCTGATGGCTATGTTGTTTTAAGAAACGTAACTTCTCCGAAATTCAATTATCGAGTAAGGGGTAAAGCGATAAGACTCGAAGCGAAGTATCAAATCAAGACCATGACCGTTACAGATATCAATCACCTTATTTCTATGGAAGGAGCATTAAGTGGCGTTGGTCAGGGTTCTCAAACCGGTCAATTTACTTTAGATGGATATGTTACTAGCTCGGATGAAACTTTTGCGATTGCCGACGCGGAAATTGCATTGATACAACTAGATGGGGCCAAGATTCGTTTAACGGTCAGAAGCGGTAGTGATGGATATTTTGCATTTAATAATTTGAAAAATGGTCGGTATAGGGTTGTGGTTACTAAAAAGGGTTATCGATTTAATGAGCAGACAGATATTATTAATAATGAAAACTTCGAGATGAATTTTATAGCGAAATAAATATAGGTAAATATAAAGACACGTACCTTTTTTCGTTAAGGTATGTGTTTCTATTTAGTTTTCCTACTTAATTCCTCTTGACAACAACGGCGCGTGGTTATATTTTACTTGGGTTTCGTTAGGATCATTCATCTATCAATTCAATGAGTTTAAATATAAAGGGAGGAAGTCATGATTAAAGTAGGAATTAATGGATTTGGTCGCATCGGACGACTTGTGTTTCGCGCGGCGGTTGAACGAAAAAATGTTGAATTCGTTGGAATCAATGATTTAGTTGATCCAGCTTATATGGCTTACATGCTTAAATATGATTCAACGCATGGTGCGTTTAATGGCACAGTTGAAGTCAGCGGTAACGATTTAGTTGTTAACGGCAAAAAGATTCGGGTCACAGCTGAAAAAGATCCAGCAAACTTAAAATGGAATGCTGTTGGAGCTGATTATGTTGTTGAATCGACTGGGCTTTTTACGGGAATCGAGAAAGCCAAGGGCCACTTAGCCGCCGGAGCAAAAAAAGTAATCATCTCTGCCCCTTCTGCTGATGCGCCAATGTTTGTTATGGGTGTTAATCATAAAACTTATAAGAATGATATGGATGTTATTTCTAATGCATCGTGTACGACAAACTGTTTAGCGCCGGTTGCCAAAGTTTTAAATGACAACTGGGGCATTGTTGAAGCGCTCATGACCACTTGCCATGCCGTTACCGCTACACAAAAAACAGTTGATGGACCTTCGATGAAAGATTGGCGCGGTGGACGTGGCGCTTATCAAAATATTATTCCTTCCGCAACCGGCGCTGCCAAAGCCGTTGGAAAAGTTATTCCTTCTCTAAATGGTAAGTTAACCGGAATGGCGTTTCGCGTTCCAGTGGCTGACGTTTCGGTTGTTGATTTAACCTGCAAGTTAGCCAAACCAGCCAAGTGGGATGAAATCAAGGCGGCGATGAAAGCTGCCTCAGTTGGTGAGCTTAAAGGAATCTTAGGCTACACTGAAGATCAAGTTGTTTCAAGCGACTTTATCGGTGACGCTCGAACATCAATCTTTGATGCTGATGCCGGCATCGCGCTTAACGACACATTCGTGAAAGTTGTTTCTTGGTACGACAATGAATGGGGTTATTCCAATAAGACAGTTGATCTGATTGAATATATTTCTACGGTTAAGTAAGCATAGAAATTATTCTTCTTTAAATAAACCCTCGAAATTAAACAAAAATTTCGGGGGTTTATTTTTTTATCCGCCTTCGCAGAAGACCACGGGCTTTGCCCGTGGGGCTCCATTATTTGTCCTAGTCTGTCCTGGACTGAGTCTTGACAGCCTTACATAATGTTTTATACTTTCCGCGTATTTCCCCAAGAATAAAAAAAGGATTATTATCTCGATGAATAAAAAACTATTACGAAGAAATCTTTTTATTAGTTTAATTGTCTTATCCTTTTCCTTCCCATCGTACGCCGAGATTAATATCCAAGACATTGAATCACCCGCCCAAGTGGCGAGCCCCACACCTGATCCAGGCTATCAACAACATTGGCAGCTAAAACAGCAACAGATGCTTCAACCAAGAAGTGTGGTGAGCGCTCAAGTGAGCACTCAGCCTTCCTTTGGAAAAGCAACCGGCGCTGGATTTAATGATACGAGTTTGTATTTTGCTGGAGATATTGCCGTCTCTATATTCTTTACCGCAGGCTTAGATGGCGCGTGGAATACCACCGATATGGAATCCACGATTCAGAAAATTCGTAGCGCCTTAGATGAATTTAAAACAATTGAGCCCAATGCACGAATCAACTTTACCTATATTAAGGAAGTGGACGCATTAGGTAATCCAAAACCTTTTCCTGCAACACCACTCGAAGAAAGAGAATATGCCAACGATTTAAGAAATTTAAATAATACCCATTGGGCATTTTTGATTGTTATTAAAAATGAATCTGGCGGTGTAACCAAACCAGCTTATTCTTTTGTGAATGGACCTTCAGTTCATCTTTACAAAAATCATTTGGATCCTTTAATTATCCGTCATGAAACGATGCATATTTTTGGAGCGCTTGATCAATATATCCCGAGCTCAACGACCCAAGGACCGACGAACACCGCTGGATATTTAAATGTCGTCAATGCTAATAGTTTAACGAGTAGTGGCAAGGGTTTTTTTGCAGGCACAGGAGAAGGAAAATCTGATTTAATGATGTCGAGATTAAGTTCTACCATTGGAACGTATTCCCGAGGACAAGTTGGATGGAGGGATAGTGATGGCGATGGTATCTTTGATCCTCTAGATACAATCCCTGAAACAAAAATTTTATCTGTGACCGGCAATAATCCTTATACCATTTTGGGAACGGTTGTGGATCAAGGTATTCCCAATGAATTAGAGAATGCCTTTGCTTTTTCAAGGGCCAGGGTTTCAGTTAATACGATTACACAAATTCAATTTCGTGTCGATAACGGCGTGTGGGTGGATGTTTTGGCTAGTGACGGTAATTTAAATTCTGGTAGGGAAGATTTTAATCTTACAATTCCCGCTTTACCCAAAGCAGCGCATACACTTGAAATTCGTGCCATCAATTCTGTCGGTAATATCGAAACATCTTATGCCAAAGAAAGAATTGTGGTGACGACAAGCTCTGTGACCATGATGCCGACTTTTAAAGCTTCGCCAATTAAACCTCTATTTAACGCCTTAACAGCTTCTTTTATTGTTACTCCTGAGAATTATCACGGTGATAGTTTACCAACGTATACTGTTGCGTTAGATGCCAACACATCTTTTGATATGGAAGATCCTGTGTCCTCGCTTAAAGTGCGTTGGGATTTTGAGGGAGATGGAATTTGGGATACAGGTTATTCGACTACTAAAACGATAAATTATAATTATTTATTAGATAAGTCATATGACCATACACTTTTTGCGACGTCGAATAATGCTTATGATGTCGCGGTGGCTGGCAACATGGCCTATGTGGCGGGTAATTCTTTAAAAGTTGTCAACATTGCTAATCCGGCGAGTCCGGTGCTTTTGAGTACACTTTCAACCGGAACGATATTAACGAATGTTTGTGTCGTCAATAATTATGTGTATTTGATAGATCAAGGCAGTCGGTTTTATGTGGTCGATGTGACTAACCCGTTAGCTCCAGTTCTAAAAAATCCATCTGGCTTAAGCATGCCGGGATTAGCAACAAGTATGACGGCCATGGGTTCTTATGTTTATGTGGGGCTTTCGTTTCAAAGTGAGGTAAGGGTGATTAACGTTACTAATCCAGTTGCTCCAGTTATTGCTGGCCAAATTAACACGACTTTTTATGTTAATGACATTTTTGCTCTTAACAACAATTTGTATGTTATTTCTAATGGTTCTCTACAAATATTTAATATTTCTAATCCGTTGGCAGCAACATTAACAGGAAAATTAAGCGGGTTTATTGTTGCCAGTAAAATTTTTGTTAAAGGTTCTTTAGTTTATGTTGGTGATAATAACTTTGGTTTAAAGATTGTTAGCGCCAGTAACTTAGCCAGTCCACAGCTTGTCGGCAGCTACGCACTCGCTTCTCCGGTACCAGCTATTAATAGTCTTGTCGTGGTTGGTAACACGGCCATTCTTTCGCTGGGGAGCAAAACAATCATGATGCTAGATGTTACTAATACGGCTAATCCTGTATTAATCGGTCAGAAAGAAATGGTTTCTTTTGCTTATGGCCTCGATGGGAACACTCAAAATGCTTATCTGGCCAACGGCAGCAGTGGCTTAGCTATTTTTGATATGACCAAACAAGGCCTTGTGCCAACCACGTTAAGTAAGAAAATTTTGATGGAGGTGATGGACACCGCTGGCAATATCGCTAAGACTTCACGCAATGTCTGGGCGGTAACTTATAATCATCCACCGAAAATTGACTCCATCGAAGCCACCGATACCCACGGCGTTCAATTTGAATTAGCGGGTGTTTATGCCAACAACTATCGACTTTCGATTCGAGACATGTTTACGACGGGTTCCTATTTATACATCCTTTATGAAGAATTGTTGAGTGTGGGTTCTCGTTATGGATTTCAAATCATTAATATTACAAATCCTTCTTCGCCATATCCTATTGCCAGCCCATATCTTAGTTCAATTGCGAATCGTGATGTTTTTGCCAGCGGAGATCTTGTGTATGTGGTGGATGATCATGGTTTAAAGATTTTTAATACATCGAATCCAAATCAAGTGATGGGGGCTTTTGCTAAAACAGGAGTTTTATTTGTTAAGGTGCAAGGGGCATACGCCTATTTAACGACTGAAAAGGAATTTTTGATTTTAAATGTTGGTAATCCAGCCAATCCTGTTTTAGTAGGGACGTATATATTTAGCCCAACGAATTTGCCTGCCAAAATTTCTGATGAGTGGATCGATGGGCGTTATGCTTATTTAGCCGATGCCACCTATGGATTAAAAGTTATTGATACGATTGATCCCGCGAATCCAAAGTTGGTTGGCTTTCCACCGTATTATCCCAACGATATTATTTCCATCGACAACGGATATCTTTACACGCGTGAGTCGGATATGATGAGAATTTATGATCTTATCAATCCTATTAATCCTCAATTTATAACAAACTATGGTCCGGTCACTGATCTTGCTAAAGGTTTTAAATTAGCCGATGTAATTTATTGTCCTGTTAAATTTAAAAAGATTATCCAAATGATCGATGTGTCGAACCCCCGTCAGCCAAGCTTTATGAAAGAATATACGGTTACAACAGATGTAGATCAGATGTGTGGTTTAACGGATAAGCTTTATGTTTCCATTCCTAACTACAGCACAAAGGCCTTGTTTTATATTTTTAGCTCACGGGTTGGAAAATTGGCACAGATGCTCAGTGCCTCTGATCCAGATCAAGCAACGACATGGGATGGGTTACTAGAATACCGCTGGGATTTTAATAACGATGGCATTTGGGATACAGAATATGATCCAACCTATCAAACGATTATTTATCCTGATTTAAATGATAATGTTTTAGGGCAAACCCTTCTATGTGAAATTAAAGATCGTTTTCATGCAACAAAGAAGATGAGTTATTTTATTGCTCCTATTAATCATCGACCGACGCTCAATCCGATTAGTCCGCAATTTATCAAAGAGGGCGATTTGATCAATATTAAAATTACTGGAAGCGATCCTGATGATGATCCATTAACATATTCGGCGAGCGGGTTGCCGGTCGGCGCTAGCTTTGATCAAAATACACAAATGTTTAGATGGCCGGCGAATTATGGTCAGGCGGGGCATTATTCCATTACATTTAATGTTGTTGATTCTAAAGGATTGGTCGCTGTGCCACAAACGATGTCCATTGATGTCGCCATCGTTAGCCCAACTGTTTTATTAACGTTAAATACAAATTCTACTTCTCCTGCCGCACTTTTTTCGTTAACGGTTTCGGGATCAACACCAGCCAAGCTGTCTTCTCTATATTGGGTGGTGGTTGATAAGAATAATCCTTCGAATACAAATATTCCTGGGACTGTTTATGGTGAAGCGCGCAATTTGGCTATGCCGCAAGATGTGGGGATGGGACTTGGTCAGACCGCTTATGTTCTTTCTCGGGCGGTAACAATTACCAATCCGGGAACATATGAAGTTCGAGCTTTTGCGCAAGATAGTTTATATGCGAGTTTGGGTGGAGCGCATCAAACCTCGGTTAGCCAAACAATCAGCGTTATCTCGCCGATTACTCGAAAATGGCTAGCCAATGGAAATTCAACTCGGTCACTCGATTTTGATTGGAAATTTTTGGTTAAAGTTTCAGACCCTCAAGCTAAAAAGATTGTAATCGCTGGATGGAAAACTGGTTATTCGGGTTTAGATGTTAATCTTTCAGGAGATCCTTTAGCCGCTAATTCCACAGCGAATTATAAAGTTGATTTGCAACCTACCAGCTGTACGATTACTGATAGTCCGTCGGCATGGAAGACAGACGCGTCATTAAAAAAGGCGTGTTATGTTATTCCTGTGAACATAAGTTGGACGGCCCCCACAACGATAGGCGCTTCAGATTCATTATACTCCGCTTGCCAAATCCGCTATAACGCGTCCACGAAAAATATTGAGTATAAAGATTTCTCGGCAAGTTATGATTGCGGCGTCGCTGTTTTTTCGATGAGTCAGTAATTAAGAGTCACGATCTATTCTTTCTATCCTAAGATTTTTTATCCATTTAAAGGAAACGGTTTCTCAAATCTGCATTTACCCTCTTGTTTTCTACCAGCCCATGTGCAATATTTAAAACAAGCAGTTCAGAAAATTAAACAAAAAATAACAGAACACCAAAATACGAAGATCATGGTTATCTCTAAGTTAAGTTTACCTTTATATATAACAATCACTCAAAGCCTAATTCACCAGATAAGATATTTAGTATATATCTTTATCGGGAATGTTTTACCGTTACGGCTTTTTGGGATTGCTTGTTTAGTTAAACGTATTTAGAGTAAGCACGATTTTCGGCAGCAAGGATTGAAGATGAACGTTTGGACCTTGTTACTGAGAAAAGAAACAAAAGTAATCAATAAAGAATTCTTAAGGAACCTATTTCTAGAAATTAGAAATAGGTTTTTTTGTTTAGTTCTTGGAAAAAGTCAACCATCGCCGATCCTTGTAAAAGATTGGTTTTTATTTCAACCAATGAACAATAGAGGAGAATTCAAATGAAGAATAAATATAAATCATTATTGTATATTGTTTCAATAATTGTTTTTCTAGTGACGACAAGCTTAAGCAATGTCCAACCGCTTTTTGCTGACCATGCTGAGGAAGATTCAGAAATGATTGTCTTAACCAATGGTCTGCTTAATCAAGTTAAACGATTGATGAAGGCCCAAGGTTTAGATAGGCAAAAACAAGTCGAAAGGATCACCAATCAAATTACTAAAAGAAAAGCCAAGATTGTTGATCTGCTGAAGAAAAACCCTAAACAAGCCTTGCGTCATATTTTACCGGCAAACACTTTATCGAGTTTCCCTCCTGAAATAAGAGAATTATTAGAAGTAAATGTCGATTTTACCGGGGAATTAACAACTAGTATCATTAACTTCAATGATGGGACAACCAAGGTGGTGTATTCTTTTAAAAACGCGAGTGAACCAAATAAGGTTTACGAAATTTATTTTGCCGATAATGCCCCTATTTTACCTTCGGGATCTAAGGTAAGGATTCATGCCAATAAAATTGACACCAATGTTGCACTGGTAGGAGGAACAACGGATGTTCAACCTATAGCAGTTACTCCTAACATCGTTACTGGTGAACAAAAAACCATTGTAATTCCTGTTAATTTTCAAGATAAAGTTTTGGCATGTTCTGATGCAGATATTGCATCTTCTTTTTTTACAAGTGCCAATTCTGTAAAGAATTATTTCTCTGAAAGTTCATATAATAATATAAATATCACGGGAGATGTCGCCCCTCGCGTGACAGTCCCTTATAAGAGTACGGACAGTTGTCCCTCTTTTTTTGCGGTGACTGACGCGGCTGATCAAGCTGTCACAGCGCTGGGAATTAATCTCAACAATTATAATCGAAGGGTTTATGAACTTCCTAAAGCAACTTGCAATTATGCTGGGATAGCAACGATCGGCGGAAATCCTAGTCGAGCACTTACTTATCTTTGTCAGACCCCGTCTGTCGTGGCTCACGAATTTGGTCACAACCTTGGTTGGTATCATGCCGCGACTGGAACTTTGACAGCCCCTATTTCAGAGTATGGGGATACTTCTTGTGTTATGGGATCATCTAGTGCTACTGGGATTCGTCAACCCAATACTCCACATAAAATAGAGGCAGGGTGGATTCCTGTTGGGCGTGTCAGAACGGTAATAGCCAATCAAACGGAGTCAGCTGATCATACGTACACAATTTATAATTCAGAAAATGGTAACACGAGTGAAGTTCAGGCTTTGAAATTTCATAAATCAGATACTAATGAAGATTATTATTTATCTTATCGACATCCAGTTGGTTTTGACACCGTTTTAGCAAGTCAGTATGCCGATAAAACCAGCATTCATCGTTGGAAGGGAGTTCCTGGGAATCGAACATTTTTTCTTCAATCCCTTTCAGATGGGATGACTTTTGCTGACCCGACTAATGGAATTGTTGTTAAGCAATTAAGTCATGATGCGAATGTGTCTGTTGTCTCTGTCGATTTTAGTGGTGGATCACAATGTAATGTTTTCGCCCCATCGGTAAACATCGCGCCTGTAAGCCAAAGTGGTAGTCATGGACAACAATTATCTTACACGGTTTCGGTTACTAATAATGATTCATCGATTTGTGGTAATAGCGTTTTTAATTTAACTTCATCGGTTCCTTCAGGCTGGTCAGGTCAATTCTCGGTAAACCAATTAACCTTAGCGCCAGGAGCTAGTGGTTCAGTTAATATGAACGTTACCTCTAAGGACACAGCGCTTGACGGGGTTTATACTATTACCGTTAATGCAGCGGATCTGATGAATCCAACTCATGTTGCCAGTGCAACTGCTTCTTATGTTATTTTTGTCTTTGGTGAGGTTCGCGGGCATGTAATAGATGAAAAAACTAAGACCCCGATTGCAGGAGCACGTGTTACCGTCATGGGAAAAGATGAGTATAACAACAGAATAGCTGTTCGAGTGATGACGGACGCTCAGGGGAATTTTAAAATAACCAATTTACCATCTCCTGCATCAAAATATAGCTTGAAGATTAGAGCTCAACGCGGGAGAGCTTCCTATCAATTCCAACGGGAATTATGTGTTACAAGCAATGATTCTTCCTTAGGAGATATCGCGGGGAAATTGATTCGTTCTGAAAATCCCGCAGGGTATGCCGGAGATAATACTGTCAGTGGATTTTATGGAATATATCAACATAACCTAACTCTATCTGGGAAGGATAGTAATGGAAACCCCGTTAAATTAAAAATAATAAGTGATAAAGACGGATACTTTCTATTTGAAAATGTATATTCTGGACAGTACAAGCTAAAAGTATTAGACGCTCCTGTCATGGGGGGCTTTAGTATAGATGTCGTGGTGAATTCCCAAGATGTTGACTTGGGACAATTGTATCGATGACCTACGGGAAAGATAAAATAGGGACACGTACCTTTTCTAAAAAAGGTACGTGTCCCTATTTTATTAATAAATCTCATCTTTCTTGCTGAAGCATAATGAGGATGATGATATTATGTTTTCATTAACTGGGAGCGGATATGTCTGATCATGTAAAAATTGTCAACCAATACAAAAACATCTTAAAATGTTTCTTTATTTTCATATTTAGTGTCATTTTGTATATGGCGGTTATTGTTACACAGTCAGAAGAAGTGTTTGTTAACTCAGTTTCCTTTTATATGTTTTTTGGCCATTATCTGATTCTGTTATTTTTGATCTTAACCTTTGCGATTGTCATCACGGCGCGGCTTTACCGTCTTTCTAAATTACTTTATGAAGTTAATCTGATCAGCCTTAAGCCAACCTTTGTGATGTTGGGATATATCTTGTCTTTTGCTGCACCACTACTCCTAAAACCTCGCATTGCTATTTGCATTCTGCCCGCAACATTTTTATCCTATCTTATGGCCTTCTGGGTGTTGGGAAATAAATATTTAAAGATTTTACCTAAATAGAAGAGAAGAAGTCGGAAAGTATGACTTGATATACTATTTAACTTGTGGCATACTTTGTAAGGAGGAGGGAAATAATATGACTATTACAAAACTAAAAACCAAGAATCAAATTACAATTCCTGCACTAATCGTCAAGCGCCTGGGTATTAAGCCCAATGAACTATTCTCTGTGGATATAAAGGATAATTACATCATCTTGATGCCTGTTCATATGGAGCCGAAATATAGTGTTGAGGAATTAAATGCCATCGATGGCATTGTTGAAAAAGAGAAAAAATCAGCTAAAAAATTAAAAGCAGGAGGAGAATTCTCTAGCTATCTTAAAGGATTGGCTAAGAAATGAAATACGTTGTCCCGCTATCCTCTTTTGAAAGATTCTTCAAGAAACTTAATACCAAGGAGCAAGATTTAGTCAGGGATGGTTTATCCAAATTTAATGAATTCTTGGTGTCAGGGCAATTCTCATCTGGGCTTGGATTTAAGAAGATTAATCATGATAAATACGAATTTCGAATTAATATCCGCTTAAGGGTTATTTTAAAGCTAGAAGGAGATATCTTTTATTTGGTCTTAGTTGGCAATCATGATGATGTTAGAAAATATTTAAGAAATTATAGGGGAAAATAATACTCCAAGATTCTGCTTAGCTTTTTTCATTCTTTTCGCAACATTCTTTCCTATCTTATGACCCTCTGGGTATTGGGAAATAAATACCTAAAGACTTTACCTAAATAATATTAGTTCTTTCATGAATATCCTGAATATAGTTCTGTGAAAAAGTCTAATTTATGGTATATTTTTAATAAACGTAGATAGTCACCGACAAGGAGTTAAAGACTATGAAGAAGAATATTTCCATGTCTGAAGTCTTAAAATTGAGTGTGGCCGAGAGAATTCAATTAGTGGAAGATGTTTGGGATAGTATTGCTGCAATTCCTGAGGCCGTACCATTAACGTCAAAAGAAAAAGCAGCGCTTGACCTTCGGTTAGAGGCTTATCATAAAAATCCTTCGGCAGGTTCTCCCTGGCGAGAAATTAAGAAAAAGATTCTTTCCCAAGCATGAAGTACTCCGTTGTTATTCGCCCTGAAGCAGAGGCTGATCTACAAAATACCTTCGAGTGGTACGAAGAACAAGAAAAAGGACTTGGGTTAGAAGAGCACAGGATTGTTGTTCTTGCTGTTTTACATGTAAGACGACATCCAATACGTTGGAAGAAAAGAACACAATAGTTTTGTTCTCTCCGCAACATTTTTATCTTATGGCCTTTTGGGTATTGGGAAATAAATACCTAAAAACTATCTCAAAATAAGAGTTTTTTGACGTAAATCCCTGTTTAAGGCAAAAAAGCAAGGGGGAGGGTTGTTTTTAGTGTAAGCCCATCAATGGTCAAAGTGCTGGCGAAACATCCTGCGCTTCATGGTGGTGCACGGGCTGTTCTTGTTACTCCGGTTGTGAAATTTTCACAATGGATGATGAATAAATAACAGTAGATCATAGTAAATCAAAATCAACCCCAGCGCGAAGTTAGCTCTGGGGTTGATTTTTTTTAATCAAAATTAAGGGGCAGTTTTTAATATAGCTAATTCATTGTAATCAAATAAGTTCTGTCTCTACTAGAAGAAACCGATTTCTTGAGGGTGGATAAACCCTCTTGCGGTTAGGCAAATATGTGGCATAGTTATAGTAGAGAAGTGTAGCTGATCTTTATATAAACTAATTTTAAACGACAAAGGCAAACCTATCGTAAGGTAGGGACCCCTACTTCGCCAAATACTTAATGTGTTTGGCTTCGTAGGGCTCTACGAAACTCAATGCGAAAGCAATTGAGCGTAGTAGGGGCAAAGCTAAGGATCCCAATGAGGACAGCCTGGTTACCGAATCTAAAATCTAGTAGTTTGTTTAAAACCTATCTTTCCGTAGGGAGGGATGGGTTTTCTTTTTTTATAGGAGGTCAAATGAAAAGAATATTACTGAGTATCAGTTTTGTGTGGACAGTCATGGCTTCTCTATTATTAGGCCAGGTCGCCCAAGCCTATCAGGATGTTAAAGTAGAAGGTGGGCAATTAGTGGCGGATTTTGATCACGATGGTCTTTATCATCCCTATTTTATCAAAGGGGTTGATTATAGTCCTTATCCTATCGGCCGTTATCCAAGTGATTTAGGATGGCCTGACGTTAAAGATCCACGACCAGATAATATTTTAGATGACCCCGCTATTTTGGAAAGAGACTTTAAATACCTTCAAGCAATGCATGCGAATACAATTCGTATTGTAAAAGGCGATGATACGTCCATGGTTGTTAAGGCCGGTGAGCCAGCTCGTTTTCCTGTCAAATTGACACAGTATACTTTAGATATGGCAAAGAAAAATGGTTTGAAAGTTATCGCTGGATTTGCCGTCGATAATGAGAAGGTATTAGATTGGAATCTTAATTCTAATAACCCGAAATATTCTGTTCCAATTGATTTTACGAATGAGGATGTTAAAAAAGATATTAGGACACGTTTTGAAAAATATGTAAGAAGTTTTACAGATACTTCAGCGATTTTAATGTGGGCCTTAGCGGATGGAAATAATTTATATATTACGGATCCTAAACAGCTAAAGGCATTTTATTCTTTGATGAACGAATTAGCTGGGATAGCGCATACAGTTGAAACCCAAAGTGATAGCGTTCACCCCGTCGCATTAATTAATTTTGAGGTGGGAAATCTTGATCAGGTTGCTTTGGGTACAGATGATGTGTCGATGAGTAATATTGATATTTGGGGAATGAATGCCATGCGCGGGATTTCCTTCGGTAATTTATTTGATGATTATAAAAAGTTTTCTAAGAAACCTTTGTGGTTCGCCACATTTGGTACAGATGGGTGGAATACAACTAATCTCAGTAATCCCAAACAAGGGAACGAAGATTCTAAAACACAAGCCAATTGGGATACGCATTTGTGGGATGAAATCGCGGCTCACAAAGATGTGACCATCGGCGGAACAATTGCTGAATATTCTGATGAATGGTGGCGAGGAGCTGACCCTGATTGTATTCAAAAAGATAAGCAGAATGAGAAGTGCGCGCTACAACACGATTATTCTGGATTTGGTCCAAAGGAATTAGGCTGTGATATAAAAAATCCATCTGTTTGCGTTGGAAGCCCCGATTATTTTATTAACTTAGAATGGTTTGGTTTGATGTCGGTTGAATTGAATCCTGTTAAGTATGGCGCCGATATTTTAAAACCTCGTCAAGCATATACTGATTTACAAGGTAAATTTGCGTTGGAAAAAATTGAAGGGACCATTCTTGATAAGACCGCTCAGAACAGTGCCAGCGGCTTAAAAGAAGTAGATGTGACTATCGAAGATGACAATGGCGAAATTTTACAAACAGTAAAAACTGATGCGAATGGCCATTATGAGAGTAGCCTTTTAAAACATGGCAAGTATTATGTTCGCCCAGTTTTGCCTCATTATGCATTTTATCAAAATGGAAAAACGGTCGAGTATTCTGAGGTGGAATACAAGGTTGATCAATCATTTGGACACGTCGATTTTACCGCCATACAAACACAACAAATGATCCAAGGGCAGGTTTTGGATGTTGGACTTAATGCTAATCTTGGACTAAGTAATGTTTTCATTAGTGTTACAAGTATAGAGGGGGCATTGCTGGAGACGGTCTTAACAGATTCGCAAGGCCATTTTAAAACAAGTTATTTTAATCATGGCTCTTATATGGTTCGGCCTCAATTGCGACATTATAGTTTTTATCAAGACGGCAAAGCCATTTCCGCCCTTAATGTTGTTTTGAAAGCGGGGGAATTATCAAAGCCGATTTATTTGGAAGCAGCGCAAACGCAGTATCAGGTGGAAGGAAATGTTGTTGATATTACAGATTTAAGAAAAACAGTGAACCTGGCCCACGTAAAAGTTAATATTATGAGCAATGGTCGACGGGTTGATATTGCCAGAACCGATGACCAAGGACACTTTAAGTCGATCTATCTGTCGGTGGGTAACTATACATTTGTGCCAGAATTAGGAAAGTATAAATTTTATCCTAAGAAACAGGATGTGAATATTGCGCGCGGTATTAAACCCAAGGCCATGAACTTTCAAGCGGATCAATTAGTCGCCGCCTTAAGTGGATATGTTTTAGAAAATGGTTCAGGTAAGCCCATTGTTGGGGCCAAGGTTACCGTTCGCGGCAAACGCCACGCTGATGGTAAGAATATTGTGATGAGGGTTCTTACGGATCAAAATGGTTATTTCAAAATTTATAATCTGACGGAACCAAAGAAATTATATCGTGTCATTGCGAAGTATCAAAAAGGCACAACGCGGTATAAATTTCCTAAGATAAAGATTACGAATCTTGCCTCGCCACTAACGATCGAAGGGGTGCTCAATAAAGAGAAGAAACCTGCAACAGCCGGGGATTTGGATATTATGGGAACCATTACCTCAAATGACGAAGAATCTAATGCTGGTCTTTCGGATGTTCAGGTAGTGCTTAAGGAAAAGAAAGGTAATCGCGTGGTTTTGATTACGCGCAGCGATGACGATGGATTCTTTACCTTTGAAAACCTTTTGCCAGGCGAATATATAGTGGAAGCCAGTGCCAAAGGTTTCCAATACGACCCCGTCGCACCTATTACACTTGTTGATGACATTGATTCATTAGAAATTCATAGAAAGTAGTTTATTGGTTTAATGAAAGCCCTGCTTAAAGTTTGACTAAGTGGGGCTTTCATCTGTTTTAAATTTGATTATTAAATTATTCATTTGTTTGTTGTTCGCCGCGATTATTTCTTTATAATACCCATAAATATATTTTTTAATTGTGCTGCCCTATAATCCTAAAAGGAGAAAGAGTTTATGAACAAGATTAACTGCTGCCAAAGCCGCAATATTTTTTTACCCGTTTTAAGTTTTATAATATTTTCCTTTGCCCTTTTGTTTAGCGTAAATTCTCAGGCCGCAGAGTTTCATGTCACCAAATGCGATGATCTTCGGTATGTTAATGCTCATCTCCAGGATACAATTATTCTTGACAATGATATTGATTGTAAAGGTCCAGCTATTTTGTGGCCGATTGGCTTGAATGCATTGCCAAATGGTTTTCAGGGAACATTTAATGGCCAAAATCATACGATCAGTAATATTACATTGTCTATGTATAAAAACCCGGGTGAGCTAATGCCGGCCGGATTCTTTGCTGCTACCTCAGGGGCTACGATTTCTAATTTGAATTTAGATAATATCAGTGTAGTAGGTAACAGGTGCGTTGGAGCTTTGGTTGGGAATGCTGCTGGTGGAACCATAACTAATGTTATTGTAACTGGAAAAATCAGCGGACCTAAGTTTGGGGCCGATGCTAATCCACAGGCGGTTGGTGGGTTAGTTGGATGTAATAGTGCGACAATTTCACAGTCTGCTACTTACGTTATCGTTGAGGGTGGGAATACCATGGGAGGATTAGTTGGGATTAATGATGCCGGAGGAAATATTACGCAGAGTTTTGCTAATGGTCGAATTGATGCCAATGCTGCAATTAATTGGGATGACACTGACGTATTAGGTGGATTAGTTGGTAATAATAATGGAGGGTCGGTAACGGATTCATATGCAATGGTTCGTGGATTTTTATTAAAGGCTCAAGCTGCCATTAAATATGTTTGGGGAGGATTTGGTGGCAATAATAGTGGAAGTAATACGAATACTTTTGCGACTCATGGTTTTAAACGAGGTAGCTTTACCCAGACTGACGGAATTAATTGGGATGATACTGATGTGTTATCGGGAGGATTGGTAGGGACATCAAATAACATGCCAGTCAGTTCTTTTTGGGATATTCAATTAAGTGGCCATAATACCAGCGCTGGTGGGGTTGGCAAGACAACAGTGGAGATGAAACAACAATCCACTTATCAGAATTGGGATTTTGCACAAAATTGGTCAGCCTGTGAAGGGAAAGATACTCCAGTTTTGCAATCGAGTGGGGTCGGATGTGCATCTCCTGTTCTTCAAAATACTTTACTTGATCCCGATCAAACCTCTGGAACTCAGACAGAAACTTCTTTTGGTAAGAAGGTAGCTATTGATGATAATATTTTGGTAGTAAGTGATACCGGTGATCGTGGGTATAATCAAGGGGCGGTTTATATATATAGAAAAAATAACGATCAGTGGTCATTAGCCAATACTATTTTTCCTACCGATGGAGTAAATTTAGAATATTTCGGACATGAATTTTTCTTAGAAGGGAATTTATTATATGTATTTAAAACAACGCAAACAAGAACAGTCAAAGATGTTTATACTTTTATTTATTCGAAAGAAACAGGACAATGGCAACAAATAAAGAAGCAAACTCTTAATCTCGGGACAGGAAGTGATAATTATTTGACAGCAGTAACTAGTAACATGCTAGCCATTCGTTCTTTGTCGAGCAGTTCTCGAAATATAAAAATTTTCGAAAATGGGCCTACGGGCTGGCAATTAATATCTACCATAACGCCGGTAGCATCAATGACTGCAAGTATTAACGCAGATATTGATGGTGATAACGTTGTTGTTCGAACTTTAGACTATAGTGGTCTTGCGCGTATTTACATTTATACTAAAACAGGTCAGTTAAAACAGGTCATTCAAGATCCTTTGCTTTCCAATTATTTTGGAAACACGGTATCTTTAAATGGTGATACCTTGGTCGTTTCTTCTGGTCGAGGAGATTGTACGTCATCACCTAAACCTCTTCCTTCAGTTTATAAATATGCTGGAACCCAATGGAGTTTCGTTCAGCGTTTATATGAACGTGGAACTTCGTTAATAGAGGCCAATTCCGTGATTGATGATTTTAAGGATGGTAATATTGTTATTACTTATCCATGGGCAGCGGGATGTTTACCTCCTAACACAGGTGCAATTGCTCGGCCTACAGCTGGAGTTAATGTTTATCAAAATAAAAATGGTCAATGGAAACCAGCATACAGTTTAGATATTCCTGACCAGAGCACTAGTGGTCCTGTAGCGGCGGTAAGTGGAAATACTCTGGCTGTTGGTTCTTTTAATAGTGGTCTTTCCGCGAATAAGATCTTAGTTTATTCGTTGGGTGGAGAGAATAAGGGAAAAATTAAGGGAACTGTTAGAGATTCTCAGGGAAATCCAAGTTTAGGAGCTACCGTTGAGATTAGTGGTCCTTCAGGGGTAGTAACTTTAACCACAGGTCTCTTTGGGCAATATGAAACGGCATTCTTATCTGCAGGGACTTATCAGGTAACAGCTAAGAATTCAAACCATACTTTTAATCCTCCAACTAGTTCTGTAACTATTCCTTCCAATGATACGTTTGTTGACTTTACTGAGGAGATGACACAAGGCACTAAAATTCAAACAACGGTTAAGAACACTTCAAATCAAGGGGTTTCTGGTATCGTTGTTAAGATTCAGCAAGGCAGTAATGTTTTAGAATCAGGATTAACGGATGCTAGTGGCATTTATACGTCGGCCAACACCTATGCACCCGGATCTTATGATGTCGTTGTGTCAAGCGCCCAATATTGCTTTACGCCGATTCTAAATTCTCAACCAATCACAATTCCTGCGCAAAGTTCACCTACGGTGTCAGCGAATTTTACGGCGTATAATTTGTTGGTGGGGAAATTGGTGGATTCTGCTGGTCAGCCGATTGCGGCGGCCAAGATATATCTGAGAGGGACAACATCATCATTCGGGACTGATGCTAACGGATATTTTTATGTTCCAGATAATAGCACTACGCGATCTCTCCCGTATAGATTTTATAAAATGATGAAGCCTTCCGGTGGATGGTATAGTTTCGGTCCGGATGTGTTTGTCTATAGTAAACGACAGCCGAATCTAACCATAACCGGTGTCAGGTAAAGACGGGTTATAACGGTAACAGCTATTTTATTGTTTACACCTAGAATGTTTAGAAAGGCCCGCTTTGTATTAAGAAGCGGGCCTTTTGCTTGACTCGATTTTTAACTGTCAACTTGCAAATACAATTTCCGTCTATATAATTGAATCTATATCCTGACAATTATAGATTTATATTTTTAAAATATTATGGCCATCAAAACAAAATTTCCTATCGGTCAGCTTCTCATCGAGAAGAAGATCATTACCCCCGAACAATTAGAGATAGCGCTTAAGAAACAAAAAGAAACCAACGAGCCGCTGGGCGTAACCCTCATTAAATTAGGTTTTATTGAAGAAGAAACGATTTTTTTGCCCGTTTTAGCCGGACAAATGGGTGTTGATTATGTGAATTTGAAAGATATTGAAATCCCTCCCGAGGTCTTAAGCAAAATTCCCGCCAAGTTTGCCAGTCATTATAAAATTATGCCGTTTGCCTTTAGGAGTAATACGATTTCGATTGCAACGGCCGTTCCCATCGACATTCATCTGCTGGATGAAATTGGATTGGTTGTTAATTATCCACTGCAATCTGTTTTAGCGAGCGAAAAAGATATATTGGAAGCCATCCGAAAATATTATGGAGTTGGGGCGGAGACGATTGAAAAAATGATGGGCTCGGTGCAGAAGTCGAATCAACAGGAAACAGAAATTGCGGAGATTGACGAAACAGGTTCCGAGGCCTCGATTAGCAAATTTTTAAATCAAATTCTTCTGCAGGCTTATCGTGATCGCGCCAGTGATATCCATATTGAACCCTTTGAAGATAATTTGCAAATTCGTTATCGAGTTGATGGCATCCTTTATGATGCCAAAGTTCCTCCTAACATTAAACATTTTAAAGATGAAATTAATTCTCGGATTAAAATCTTATCAAATCTTAACATCGCCGAGAAACGGTTGCCTCAGGACGGCCGTTTTAAAGTACGAGTTAAGGATGTTGATATTGATCTTCGCGTTTCATTTTTGCCAACGCCGTATGGAGAGAGTGTTGTCTTACGCGTTTTGAATTCGACCCGCTTATTTAGTTTTGAAGAATTAGGACTGATCGATTATGAACGCAAAATTCTTGAAGAGTTAGTTAAGAAGCCTCACGGAATTATTTTTTTAACCGGGCCAACCGGAAGTGGAAAGACAACGACACTTTATTCGTGTCTTTCTCAAGTGAACACAGAAGATAGAAAAATTATCACAATTGAAGATCCGATTGAATATCAACTTAAAGGCATTACGCAAATTCAAACTAATCCCAGAATTGGATTAACCTTTGCCCATGGACTACGTTCGATGCTTCGTCATGATCCTGATATTATGATGGTCGGAGAAGTTCGGGATCGTGAAACAGCGGAAATTGCGATTCAAGTGGCTTTAACTGGGCATTTAATTTTTTCAACACTGCATACCAATGACGCGGCCAGCGGCGTTACGCGTTTGCTCGATATGGGGGTTGAGCCATTTCTGGTGACGAGCACCATCGAATGTTTTATTGCTCAACGATTGATCCGCATGTTGTGTTCGAAATGTAAACAGCCAACGAAATTAAATGATCAGCTTCTTAAAGATTTTGAAGGTCAGGTTGAAATTCCTAAAGATATGACGATTTATGAAGGCAAAGGTTGCGAGTCCTGTAAAATGACCGGTTATATTGGTCGAGAAGCCATTTATGAGTTTTTGCTAATGACAGAACCGATTCGACAACTGATTATGCAACGCGCGACCGTTAATCAGATTAAAGAAAAAGCGATCGAGCAAGGAATGAAAACACTGCGGCAGTCGGGATGGGATAAGGTTGTGCATGGATTAACGACGCCGGAAGAAGTTGTCAGGGTCACTAAAGAAGAAACTTAGTAATCGTATTTCGTATTTAGTACATCGTACTTCGCTGAGGATTGATGAGATGGAGAAGATTAAAAATTTTAAAGAATTGAGGATATGGCAGAAAGGGATAGAAATTGTTAAAGATGTTTATTCGATGACCAAAGATTTTCCCAAAGAAGAATTGTATGGTTTAACAAGTCAAATGAGACGCTCTGCAATTTCAATACCATCTAATATTGCCGAAGGATTTAAAAGATTTCATGATAAAGAGTATAAGCAGTTTTTGCATATCACTTTAGGATCTGCTGCTGAATTAGAAACACAGATTATTATCTCTAAGGAACTTAATTTTATAGACCAAGAGAAGTTAGATAACATTCTAGAAAAATTAGATCATTTGGCCAAAATGATTTCTTCTCTTTTAAATAAAATACAATAACGATGTACGAAGTACGAATGACGAAATACGAAGTATATGCCAAGATTCCACTACAAAGCCAAAGAAGGTCCAACCAAAATTATTGATGGAACCATCGAGGCTGATACGCTCGATGGGGCGATCAGTAAAATTATTGGTCTTAGGTTAACACCCCTTGATGTCGTTTTAGAAAATCAACAGGAAGTAGAGAAGAAGGCCAAGGCAACAGCGCTTCTTAAAACGGACTTTAACTTTTTTAAGCGCGTTGGATTAAAAGATGTCGTTTTATTTACGCGACAGATGAGTGATTTAATTGAGGCCTCAGTACCGCTACTGCGTTCAATACAAATCGTCAGCAATCAGACACAAAATATTTATTTTAAAGGGTTGATCCAAAATATGGCGACCTTTGTCAAAGATGGTGGATCATTTTCTGAAAGTTTATCCAAACATCCGCAGATTTTTTCTAACCTTTATGTCAATATGGTTAAGACAGGCGAAGTCGGTGGACAGTTGGAACTTGTTTTAAAGCGTCTGGCCATTTATTTGGAGAAAGAACATGAGACGCGTTCTAAAGTTCGCTCGAGTTTGGCCTATCCTGCATTGATTCTCGTTGTCGGGGTTATCACTATTTTTGTGCTTTTGACCTTTGTTATTCCGCGACTGACCGTTATGTTTGAAGATCTTAATCAATCTTTGCCCACACCAACCCTGATTCTTATTCAGATGAGTAATGTCTTTGCTCAGTATTGGTGGCTGATGATTATTGTTGTGGTTTTGGTTGCGGTGTATTTTAAAAAATGGAGTAATTCGGAAAATGGTCGACTCTGGTTAGATTCATCGTTATTAAAAATTCCTTTATTAGGGAATTTTATTCGCATTGTTGAAGTGGGCCGGTTAGCGAGGACTTTGGGAACATTGCTAGAAAGTGGTGTAACGATGACTAAGGCGTTAAAATCGGTTGCTGGACTGATTGATAATGTTGTCTTACGGGAGGAAGTTAGAAGAATGTCAGAAGAGGTGACGCAAGGATCTAGTTTAAGAAATGCCTTGAAACAATGTTCGTATTTTCCTGAAATGGCTGTTAATATGATTTCCGTCGGTGAAGAGACGGGACGATTGGATCACAGCCTTTATAAAGTCGCTGAGACCTTTGAACGTGAGGCTGATGAAACGGTAAAAAGTATCGTGTCCTTGGTGGGGCCACTGGTTTTAGTTGTTGTTATTTCTATTGTTGGTTTTGTTGTTATTTCAATGTTACTTCCTATTTTTCAAATGAATTTAATTGTTCAATAGTAAGGTCATCAACTTTTTAACTTTGAAGTGGTGGATCTTGCTAAACAAAAATAATAAAAGGCGGGAGGCGTTATGAATTTCAAAACAAAGAATGCATTTACATTAATTGAAATCATGTTGGTGGTTGTGATCATTGGTATTTTGGCAGCGATGATTGTTCCTAATATCGCTGGCCGAGGCGAGCAGGCCCGTAAATCCACCGCCAGGACGGATATTGAAGCTAATCTTCCATCAGCCCTGGATCTTTATGAAATGGATAATGGCCGTTTTCCAACAACGGAACAGGGACTTAAGGCCTTGATTCAAAAACCATCAACCACGCCTGAGGCAACCAACTGGAGTGGTCCTTATTTGAAAAAGAAAAAAATGCCTCTGGATCCTTGGGGACATGAATATATTTATAGTTCTCCCGGCGCGCATAACACGGATGATTACGATTTATCGTCCTATGGTCAAGATGGAATTGAAAGTAAGGATGATGTGACGAATTGGGGGATTGATACTTCCAAGAAATAAATTCCAATATACAAATCTTAAACACCAAACAATACAATAAATTCCAATTACCAAATAATATACAAATCCCAATGGCTAAGATTTACATTTAGTTTTGTATTTTGTTAATTGGAATTTGTTTGGTATTTGTGATTTTGGATTTGTATATTGCCTGTAATTTGGGATTTGGGATTTTAAAATGCAGATATTCAAGTCCAAACAAGCCGCGTTTACTTTAATAGAAATAATTTTAGTTGTTCTTATTTTATCTGTCATCGCCTGCTTAGCCATTCCCAACTTTGGCCAAACATATTCACAGCTGCAGCTTAAACAAACGACGGAAGATTTGGCTTATTTAATGCGTTATGCGCAGACTTTCGCCATCAGTAACAGTCAAAATGTTCAGTTAGAATTTGATTCTGAATTTTCATCTTACTGGTTGAACAAAAGTACGGCAGATACGTCGGTGGCCGATTCTTCTTTTGTCCGAATTAATGGGCGTATGGGGCGGACATTTGATATTCCAAGGACAATAAAGATTAAAGCAGAAAACGCCTATATTCTTTTTTATCCCGATGGAAAAATAGATAAGGTTCGTATCGATGTGTGTCAGGAACAAAAATGTCTGGCGATTTCAACCAAAGAACAAAAAGGATATGTGAGGGTATTTGATGCGAGTTTATTGGATGATTAAAAGGGTCATGGGTCAAGGGTCATGAGAGTGCCTTGCGCCTTGCGCCTTGCCCCTTTTAAGATTTTAAGAAATTGTAAACAAGGTTCTTTACTGCTTGAGGCCTTATTATCTGTTGTCATCCTTTCGGTTAGCATTTCCGTCATTATTCAGGCCATGACAGCTAGCTTAAGATCGACGATTTATAGCGCTGAATATACGAAGGCAATGATTCTGTTGGAAAATAAAATGGTAGGACTTATGCAACAATCAATAGGGCAGAGCTCAACGGATACACCGACTGATGATTCAGTGACAGACGAAAAGTTTCAATATTTGATAACGGAAGATTCATTGCCCGGCGATGATGCCAAAAATTTAGAAAAGGTTGCGCTGGCGATATCTTGGAAGAGCAAAGGAAAAAGCAATAATATTTCTGTAAGTACGTATAAATTTAATCCACCTGAATTGGCATCTCAATGAGACTTAGACAAAAAGGTTTTACATTAATTGAACTTCTTCTTGGGCTAACGATTTTTTCGCTCATCATTACATGTATCTATAGCACCTTAGCCGGGGGGATTCATCTAAGTCGTCGTAGTCAGCAGCAGAATGATATCTACCGCGAGATGCGTTGGTCGCTTAACTGGATGAGTAAAGATTTGGAAAATATGGTGCCCTATAATTTTACCAATTCTTATCCCGAAATATTTGCTTGCATGGGTGATGATAAAAAGATTACGTTTCTTTTGCCAACGGATGATGGGTTAAAGGTTGTCAGTTATTATTTAGCGTCTACGCAAGGAGGAAGCATTCATAAGGTAACCATTGGCCAGACTTACAAGAAAAATGTTTCAACGATGACAAAATACGAGGAGAAATATCGAGTTGATAGTTTGGTTAGAGAAGAGTTTGATTTTGCTGATTATTTGCAAGACCCAGCGCAAGCCAAGGGCGAGATCGAAATTGTTGCCAGTAATGTCCGAGAAAATGGACTTAAATATTCTTATGGATATCTAGAGGGAGAAAAAAGTGCGACGGTTGCTTGGAAAAATAATTGGAGTTCGAACAATCTTCCTCGCTATGTTCGTATTGATATCGATTTCCAATCAGCGCAAAAACCATTTCAACTGCATTCATTAACAAAAGACATTTGGATCCCAACAGGATCTTTAAGTGATCAACAATCGTAGGCCATGATACGAAAATTATTACGAAGTTCTCATAAGATTAAAAATGATTCTGGTATAATAATCATCATTGTATTATGGGCGATGGTCATTTTAACGACGTTGGTTGTAAGTTTGGGTCGAAATACCTCTATCGAACTATCGTTAACCAAATATGCCCTGGGAGATCTTAAGGCTAAATATTTGGCCTGGGCGGGTTTAAACTTCGCGATGAACCAAATCAAAATTGATTCTGACGATCAATTATCGAACTCCTTCGATAATTTATACTATTGTGCTATTTCCAGTAGCCAGGAGGATTCCACGGAACAATTATTTAAGCATAAAGAATTGGGTCAGGGGTATTTTGATATTCGTTATGTCTATAAAGGTTCATCGGGCGCTCAGAAGTTAGATTTTTATGGGATGCAAGATGAAGAGCGCAAGATCAATATTAATACACTAAACAATGTGGCTATCTTAAATTCATTGTTGGAGATTTTGGGAGTTGATGCCACAACCGCCCAAACGATTTCGTATTCGATTCTTGACTGGAAAGACGCCGACAAAGATTTGAGTCAGAACAATTTTGGAGCGGAAGATGAATATTATACCGGCCAAACCCCATCGTATCATTGTAAGAATGCGCCTTTTGATTCATTGGAAGAGCTTTTATTAGTGAGGGGGATGACAAAGGAAATTTATAGTAAGGTTAAAGATTATCTAACAGTTTTTCCCAAGGACGGCCCATTTGTAATTAATTTTAATACGGCTTCTAAAACTGTTTTACAATCGGTTGCCCGGTGGGGGATCAGTCAATCACCTACTAACGATGTCGCGGATGCCGATTCTCTTGTTGATAATATTTTAAGATATCGGGCTGGGGATGATTTAGAAGACGGGACTAAAGATGATCGATCTATTAATGTTGGGCAGTTTGGACTTGGTCTTAATGCCAAAGAAGGTTTTTTATTTTCGGTTATTTCCCAAATGGGAAACGAGAAATCAAATTATATTCGTGTTAGCGTTCTTGGCGTTGACAACGCCTCGCATGTTAAAGTTCCTATTGAAGCTGTAATCCGTCGAGATGACTTCGCCATTATCGATTGGCGAAGGTTTTAGTTATCCTATGGCCAAAACAATTACAACTGTCATTGAAATTAGCGATACGCATGTAAAGCTTTTTCAATCGAAAGAAATTCAGGGCAAGCCCACCATATCGGCCTGTGACATTCGGCCAATTAAAAATTATACAGATGAAGAAATCGTTAGAGTGCTACTTGATCTTTCTCGGTCGAAAAACATTTCTCCGGATTCTTTGATCGTGGCTGTTGCCAGGCGGTTTACTATTTTAAAACAGATGAAGTTACCTTCCCAAAATGAAATAGAACTGAAGAAAATGATTGAGTTGCAACTTGTCAGCCAAATTCCTTATCCAGTGGAAGACGTTGTCTATGATTATTCTCCATTAGAAAAGGACGCCTCAGGGTATACTCAGCTTTTGATTACGGTCGCGCATAAGGATATTGCACGACGATATTTGAAAATTCTAAATACAGTTGGGATTAATTCTGGCAAATTAACATTAGGATCTTTAGGAATTTGGGGTTGGCTTAATTATCAAGAAAAATATAAGAAGATTGATCCTAATCAATCAATCGTTGTGATCAATATTGATCTAGGGCAATCTGAAATTTGTTTTTGTCATAATAAAAAGATGCTTTTTTCGCGGAGCATTAATTTTGGCGCTCGAGATTTAAATGGTGACAGTGTTTTAGCCATTTATAAACAAATCGAGCTTAGCTTATCAACTTATCAAAAAGAAAATTTTGGACCTGACGTTAAGAAAGTTATTTTATTATCGGGGCCGCAAGAGACATTAATCCTTAGAGATCGAATTGAACGAGAACTGAGCTTGCCCGTTGAGATCTGGTCTCCACTGGATAATGTTGTTTGTCAGAAATATGTTGCGGTGGGAGATTTAAAAGAAATTCCCGTTGGGGCGCTAACCGTAGGCTTTGGACTTTTGTTTTCTGATTCTAAGAAATTGATGAATCTTACTCCGCAGGAGATTCATAATACACAAAAGAACAAGCAACGAAAAATTCAGTGGATTCAGTTTTCTGTTCTTCTAGGACTGACACTGATATTTGTGTTTTTGATTTGGGGTGGCGAACTTTATCAAAAGATCAATCATTTAAATAGTATCAAAGCAAAAATTGATCAGACCAAGCCCCTTTTTAAAGAAGCCGAGCGTAAGATTCAGTTTGTTAAGGTATTAACGGATGAGTTAAATAATGGAATTTTTGTTCCGGATCTTATTAATGATTTGTATAAGTTAGCCCCAGAAGACATTTCGCTACGATCACTTAATCTAGATGAACGAGGGACTTTTAGTATTCAGGGGTATGCTTTGACGCGCAGTGGGCTTAACACATTTCAGGCGAATCTAGTTCAATCGCCTAGATTAAAAGAGGTCAATTTGCAATTCTCGACAGAACGTAAGATTTTTAACATGGATGTGATTGATTTTCAGATTAACAGTCAGCTAAAAAAGTAAAACAACGGTTATGATTAAACGATTAACAAAACGTGAACAAGTAATCTTTATTGTTTGTCTACTACTTGTTTTGGTCTATGTGGGTTATCGAGCTGTCGCCAAACCTTTAGAAGAGAAACTGTTTTTTTTGGACGATGAGATTGAGGCCCAGCAAAAGAAATTAAAGAAGAATTTAGGTGTTATTAACAAGGCCAAGGGCTTAAGTCAGCAGTACAGTAAATATCTAGAGGGGATGAAACAATCCGGCACCAATGAACAGGTGATGACATCACTTTTGGCGGAAATTCAAGAAATTGCAGCTCAATTGGGCTTAAAGATTTCTGATTTAAAGCCAAAACGGGTTAAGAAGGAGGAATATTATAATTATTTTTCCGTTAGTCTTACCCTGGATGGGGACTTGAAAGAAATTCTTCAGTTTGTTTATATTTTGCAAAAAGAACCGCATCTTTTTCACGTGAATGAATTCAATTTTGAAAAAGGCGCACAGCGCAATTCTCAAGAAATTAAAACACGGCTTATTTTAAGTCGAATTTTGATTCCTGAAACCAAAGAATTATCGCAATAATATTCTGAAATTGCGTTGACATTGAAATCATCGTATACGACAATAAATTCGACTCTTGAGACAAGAGAACCCCACTTAACTATTTGAAAATTTATTCTTAAATTATTCTCATGAGCATATTTACAGCTCTAAACTTAGAACGTGAACCATTCTCAACAAGCCCGGATCCTTCCTTTTTTTACCACTCCAAGGAACATTACACAGCCCTTAATCGATTAGAAATTGCGATTCGCTTAAAGCGAGGATTAAGTCTTGTCTTAGGTGATGTGGGGACAGGAAAAACAACACTGTCACGGGCTTTGTTCCAATCCTTTGCGGGCGAGGAAAAAGATTATATTTTTCATATGATTTTGACCCCTTCTTTTAAATCGGAATATCAATTTCTGGCGCATTTAACAAAATTGTTTGGCATTAGTCCATTTTTTCGATCCGTTATCGATCATCGCGAGGCTATTGAAAAATATTTGTTTACCAAATGTGTTGAGGAACAAAAGACCGTCGTGCTTTTAATTGATGAAGGGCAGAAATTAACATTGCCTCAATTAGAGATTTTACGGACACTGCTCAACTATGAAACGAACGAATATAAATTATTACAGCTGGTGATTCTTGGACAGATGGAGCTTCTGCCACGCATTAAAAATATCAGAAACTTCATGGATAGAATTAGTTTTAAATATATCCTTAACCCGTTGGATGAATATGAAACGGGGCAAATGATCGAGTTTAGGTTAAGGCAAGCCGGCTATAACGCTGATAAAAAACTTTTTACGTTTGAAGCTGTCAGAAAAATTCACCAATCGACCCAAGGATACCCTCGTCAGATATCGCGTATTTGTCATAATGTCATTGAGTATCTAATTAGTGAAAATGGTGAAGTGGTCACCGCTGAAATCATTGATCAAATCATTACTCGTGAAAAGATATGGAATTAGGCCATGGACACTCCTTTGACATCGGAAGAAAAATTATTAAAGCTTATTCGTAAGAAAAATAATTTAGCGGTGAATAAGGAAGTTGGCAAAAATCAGAAGGTCAGCGGGCCTCGATTAACGTTTTCGTTTGGCAAAGGTTTTCATGTTGATATTTTAAGTCTTGTTAATGGTTTATTGCTTCTTGCTGCTTTAGGGGTTTTATCATTCTTAATAGGTAAGTTTTTTATATTTAATAATAAACCAATGATTATAACTGAAGAGCAGGTAGAATCTCCTGTTAAGAAAAATACAGAGGCCCAACCTTTAACTAAATCTTCTGCTGATTTTGACACTTATAAAAATCAAATTGGACAACGAGATATTTTTCAGCTTCCTTGGGAGCGGGAAGTAATCCCGGAAACGGCTGATACTAACTTGACGCAAGATCTTAGCCAGCAAATCAAGGTCATAGGAATTCTTTTGGATAATGATCCCAAGGCGATAGTTGAAGATATTACGGGCCAACAGACTTTGTTTATGTCCAAGGGAGAGCATATTGGTAATGCTGTTTTAGAGGACATACAGGAAGATAAAGTAATTTTCATGTATAACAATAAAAAGGTTGAACTAGCTCCGTAAACCCGGATTTTGCAATAGCAAAATCCGCATTGACTTTCCTTAAATTTTTCATTGTAGTCAATACTGCACTGGTTATTTCTGGTAGAAAAAGTCAATGCAGTACTGATTACAAAAGTTAACGTTAAGGAAAACCAGTGCCGCCCAAAGGGCCGACAAAGTTGATATCGTCGGAGATATCGACAACTTTGGCGGGGTAATTCCATAATTTTGAACGCACATTTTTGTACATAAATTATGTGTGCGTGCAAAATTTGGGATAAAATACATTTTCTTTTAAAAAGGTTATTCGTTATGAGACAACGACAGCAAAAATTTTTGATTTTTATTTTAATGATGACAGCGATGCTTGTTTCGCCCATTCGTATAGCTTTCGCTCAAGTAAATGATGCTCTATCATTGGATGGGATTAGTATTAGCCCAGAAGATATGCAAAAAGTTTGGGGATCACTAGATGCCGTTAGCGATCCCAATATTCGTGAAATGCTTCGATTAAAGTTAGAAGGAAAAACAGTTGCTGATATTGCTGCGCAGATGGGAGTCAGTGAGGAGGAAGTTGGCCGTTCGCTTATGACAGGAGCAATGATTCTTAAAAATGTAATCAATGTACAAGGTGGGGCCCAACCAACAGAAGAATTAACTTCTGAGACAATATCAGATAATTATTCAGCAGGTCCAGAAGGGAATGCCAAAGTTGTCGCTCATGGAAATACTAAGTCACGGCTTTTGGATGTCCTTGATTTAAAGAATATGGATATTCTCGATGTTCTTAAATTGATCTCACAGAAAACAGGGCTCAACATTGTGGCTAGTCAAAATGTTAAAGGCCGAATTACGGTTTATCTGAAAAATATCGACGTTTTAGAAGCTTTAAAGATTATTGTTAATTCTTATGCGTGGGCTTATGGGAAAGAAGGCGAAACTGTCATGGTTATGACGGATAAAGAATTTCAGGACAAATATGGTTATAAATTTGGAGAAGATTTTGAGACACGGATAAAAAAGTTGATTTATGCCAGCGCCACCGATGCCTTGGCAATTTTAAATCAGGTAAAATCTAATTCCGGTAAGATCATTGCTGAGGAGAAATCAAACACACTTATTTTAATGGACACGGTTGTGAAGCTTGATGAAATGGAAAATATTTTGAAACAAATTGATGTGGCCACTCAAACCCAGGTTTTTAATTTAAGTTATGCGAAAGCAGAAGATATTTCGACGAAGATTACGGAAATTCTAACGCCCAATATTGGGAAGATGAAATTTGATGAGCGTTCTAATCGCGTCGTTGTCTCGGATACACCGCGTAAAATAGAAGAGATTAAGAAGTTTGTTGATGCCTTTGATCAACAACATAAAGAAGTTCTTATTGAGGCAAAAATTATTCAGATCACACTCGATGATACGCATAAAATGGGCGTTAATTGGGAAACTGTAGTTGCTAATTATCATAATTTGGATTTAACTTCTAATTTTGATATTCTAAGTACAACAGATAAAAGAGGCAAGATAACGGTTGGAACAATTGCTGACGACAGATATATCGCTACCATTGAAGCGCTCGATACGGTTGGAACCACCGATATTCTCTCTAGCCCACGTATTACTACCGTCAATAATAAAGAGGCGAAGATTTTGGTTGGTTCAACAGAGCCTTATGTGACGACAACAACAACGACGCCAGCAACTGGGCCAACAACAACAGCAGAGAGTGTTAATTTTATTGAAGTGGGTGTAAAATTATTTGTTACTCCAACAATTCATAATGATGATTACATTACGATGAAGATTAGACCTGAAGTAAGTTCGGTTGTTAGAAGTTTAACGACGAGTAATAATAACAGCATTCCTATTGTTGAAACGTCCCAAGCGGAAACAACCGTGATGGTTAAAGATGGGGCGACTATTGTTATCGGTGGGTTGATGAAAGAATCAAAAACTAAATCGGTTAAGAAAGTTCCCCTGTTGGGTGATATTCCTTGGCTGGGAGGAGCATTTAAGAGTACCAATGATTCGGTGCAGAAGACCGAAATAGTTATCTTTTTATCTCCTCGGATTGTCACCGGAGACATCCAAGGAAATACTCCAGTAACCACTTCGTTAGCCAAATAGATTTATGAAATTTTATACGGATCTGCATCTTCATTCGCATTACTCGCGTGCCACCAGTAAAGATTCAGACCTAGAGCACTTGTGGCTTTGGGCACAGCTCAAAGGTATTGATGTGCTTGGAACGGGAGATTTTGTCCATCCCGGTTGGTTGGATGAATTAAAGAAGAAATTGGAACCCGCCGAAGAAGGGTTGTTTAAATTAAAATCGCAATTCGTCAAGACAATAGAAGGTGAGGTTCCCAAAGCTTGCCAGGGACAAGTTCGTTTTTTACTTTCTGTTGAGATATCAAATATTTATAAACGATTAGATAAGGTTAGAAAAGTTCATAATCTTATTTTTACGCCAAGCTTTGATGCGGCGGATAAACTTCAGAAAAGATTAGAGGCCATTGGCAATATCCGTTCAGATGGCCGTCCAATTTTGGGACTCGATTCGCGCAATCTTCTGGAAATTGTTTTAGAAACAGATCCTTCGGCGTATCTTATCCCGGCACACATTTGGACACCGTGGTTCTCGGCTCTGGGGTCTAAAGGCGGATTCGATCGAATGGAAGATTGTTTTGCTGATTTAACGAAACACATTTTTGCCGTTGAAACAGGGCTTTCATCAGATCCACTGATGAATTGGCGACTCTCTCAACTTGATCCCTATGTGCTTGTTTCAAATTCTGATGCACATTCGCCCGGAAAATTAGCACGAGAAGCAACGATGTTTGATACAGATCTTTCTTATCAAGGAATCTATCGCGCGTTGTCGGATAAGAAAGACAAGGGACTTGTGGGAACGATTGAATTTTTTCCAGAAGAAGGAAAATATCATTATGATGGCCATCGCGATTGTAAGACACGTCTTCATCCCCAGGAGACCATTAAGAATAAGGGACTGTGTCCAGTGTGTAAAAAATCCGTCACGGTGGGGGTCATGGCGCGTGTTGAAGAACTAGCGGATCATCCAGAAGGACGAAAATCTCCTCGGGCAAGACCGTATTTTAATTTAGTTCCTTTGCCTGAGATCGTTGCTGAATCAAAAGGAGTTGGAGCGGCTTCCAAAGTAGTTAATGAAATTTATGGACAGATGTTAGCCAAATTAGGTAATGAACTTTATATCTTGCGCGAGGCCCCACTTAAAGATATAGAGGGTGTGGCTGGTGATTTAGTTGCGCAAGGCATTGATCATGTCCGTCAAGGAAAAGTGAATATTGCCGCCGGATATGATGGGGAGTATGGGAAGGTTCATCTTTTTTCTGATGAGGATAGGACAGCAAAAGAAGGACAGCTGACACTATTTTAAAACCCTAAATCCTAAACTCAAAACTCTAAATAAATTTCAAACATAAAATTAAAAAGTTAAAACCGTTTTAAGTTTTGTATTTTAAGTTTAAATTTTATTTAGAGTTTTGGATTTAGAGTTTAGAATTTATATCAAAAATGATTAATAAAATTCCAAAAGATGTTAATGAATCTCAATGGCAAGCGATTTGTCACGATGGCAGTCACTTGCTCATTGTTGCGGGTCCAGGAACGGGCAAAACGCATACCTTGACTTACCGAATTGCTCGTCTAGCCGAGCAGCTTAATGTTGGGCAGCGCATTTTATCGATTACGTTTACGAATAAGGCCACTGAGGAAATGCAAAAGCGTTTAGAAAAGAAATTTCCTGGTATCGAAAGTCGTGTTTGTGTCACCACATTCCATGGATTTTGTTTACAGTTATTAAGGGATCATGCTGATTTGAATCATTTGCCAAAAGATTTTAAGGTGGCAACGCCGGAAGAGATTGATCTGTTAATTAAAGAATTGTGGATGGATAAGAGTGCCGGTGAGCGTAAAAATATCCTTAATGATATTTCTCGATATAAAGCCTTGGTGACAAAAGATAGCGGCGTTTGTTTGGATCAATATAATTCTTTTTTAAGAGCGCGCGGATTTATAGATTTTGATGATTTATTGACGCAGGCCCTGAATCTTCTTCAGCATAATGAAGAGACTCTAAAACAAACTCAGTTGAGCTATCCTTTTATTTTTGTCGATGAGTATCAAGATATTAATCCGATACAGCATGAGTTGTTAAAGATTTTAGTTACAGATAATGTTCATATAACGGCTATTGGTGATCCAAATCAGGCCATTTATGGCTTTCGTGGATCGGATGTTCGCTTCTTTGAAAGTTTTGTCAAAGATTTTCCTCAAGCACAGAAATATTTTCTTTCTGAGAATTATCGTTCAACGGCAAATTTGCTCGAGGCTTCAACACAGGTAATCAGTAAAAATAATTTTGGTGTTCCTGCTTTAACCGCGCATCTTTATGATCAAGGTCAGCTAACAATTTATGAGGCTTCGACGGATAAGGCTGAAGCGGAATATGTTGTTCATCAAATTGAGAAAATGGTTGGCGGCACGAGCATGTTTTCACAAGATTCTAATCGCGTGACCAATGATCAAAAAGCTGATTATAGTTTTGGCGATATCGTTATCCTTTATCGATTAAACGCGCTACGAAATATTTTGGAAAAAGCATTTTTACGTAGCGGCATTCCTTTTCAGGTCTCTGGCAACAAGCCACACGCGTGTGATGATCCTTTTGTTCGCCAAGCCGAGAAGGTAAATTTGATGACTATCCATGCTGCGAAAGGGCTTGAGTTCCCCGTTGTTTTTATGATTGGTTGCGAAGAACATCTTTTACCACTTTGTCTTCCCGGATTAGAATCGGATCATGAAGAAGAACGACGGTTGTTTTATGTTGGGATGACGCGGGCCAAAGAAAAATTATATTTTACGCGAGCGCAGCGGCGAGCTCTATTTGGCAAGATTTCGCATCCTGCTCCATCAATATATTTAGAAGATATTAAAGAAGAATTAAAGCAATATGAAAAACAAGAACATCATTCTAAATTTAATTCTGCTAAGAATGAGGCAATTCAATTAACGCTTTTTAAATAAATATTTCTTTAAAAGGAGAATATCAATGACGGCTAGAGACATTATGACCACCCAAGTTTTAACGGCGCTACCAACAACAACGGTTAAAGAAGCGATGAATCTTTTGGTAGAAGTTGAAATAAGTGGTTTAATTGTGACTGATGCAGAAAATAATATTATGGGAGTTGTTACGGAGCGCGATTTACTTGTGGCTTTTGATTTCCTTGGTCATATTAAGGCTCCGATTGCAGATTTTATGCATAAAGGGGCTATTAGTGTTCAGGAAGATACGAGTTTAACGGAGGTTAGTCAGCTTTTGGTTCAAGGCGATGTGCGGCGAGTTCCCGTTGTCCGTGATACCAAGGTCATTGGTGTTGTCAGCCGTCGAGATATCTTGCGCTATATCTTAAGGCAGAATAAACAAATGGATGAGATGGGTTTGAAATAGTTGTATGCGTAAACTTTCCCATGAAGAGATTGTTGGTAGACAAGTTGCACAATTAAAACAAGGGCAGATTCCTTTTTCGGTTATTCTAAATAATGTTCGCAGTCTTTATAACGTGGGATCAATCTTTAGAACAAGCGATGGCGCGGGGGTTGAAAAGATTTGGTTGTGTGGGATTACAGGATATCCACCTAATAATCAAATTTCTAAGACGGCGTTAGGAGCCGAGGCGCGCGTCCCATGGGAATATCGTTCGGATATTGTTTCAGTTATCAAAGAGCTTAAGGCAAAAAATTATCAACTGGTATTACTTGAACAAATGCAAAATAGCATCGCGTATCAACAGTTTACTCCTAAGGGCCCTGTGTGTTTAATTCTCGGGAACGAAATTGATGGTGTTTCAAATCAAGTCGTGAACCATTGCGATAAAGCCATTGAGATCGAGATGGCGGGCGTAAAAAATTCGTTAAATGTAGCGGTTGCCTTCGGCGTTGTTGCGTATCATCTACGTCATTGTTTTAAAGCGGCAATGACAAAAGGTTAACTATGATTAGAATTATTTTTCTTTTATCGGTTCTTATTACGACAGCCATTATGAGCATTATTTCTTTCTTTTATCCGCCCATTTGGTGGTTAATGCTTTTTTTTGGTCCGTTATTTTTAATTGGTTTTTTGGATATGCTTCAAACAAAGCATGCGATAAAAAGAAATTTTCCTTTGCTTGGGAATTTTCGTTATCTTTTGGAACTTATCCGTCCAGAAATCAATCAATATTTTGTTGAATCAAATACCTCGGGAACACCTTTTAGCCGTGATGAACGCTCCGTTGTTTATCAGCGTGCCAAGGGCGAACTTGATACAATTCCTTTTGGAACACAGAAAAATGTTTATGAGGTTGGTTATGTATGGGTTAATCATTCGATCATGCCGACAAAAGCTGATCCGGAAAAAATGCGCGTCATTGTCGGTGGACCGGATTGTAAAAAGCCTTACAGTGCAAGTATCCTCAATATTGGGGCGATGAGTTTTGGGGCGCTGAGCAGCAATGCGGTTTTAGCGCTTAACGAAGGGGCACGATTGGATAATTTTGCGCATAATACTGGTGAAGGCGGTTTAAGTAAATATCATTTAGCCGGCGGTGGGGATATCATTTGGCAGATTGGAACAGGTTATTTTGGTTGCCGCACGAAAGATGGCAAATTTGATCCAGGACAATTTCAGGAAAAGTCGCAGCATCCCCATGTGAAGATGATTGAAATAAAATTGTCGCAAGGGGCCAAGCCCGGTGGTGGAGGAATTTTGCCAGCCGCTAAAGTTAGTCGAGAAATCTCCCAGGCGCGTGGCGTGCCCATGGGGCAAGATGTTCTTTCACCATCACGGCATTCTTCATTTGATTCACCCATTGGCCTTCTTGAATTTGTCGCCAAATTACGTGATTTATCCGGTGGCAAACCGGTTGGATTTAAATTATGTATTGGGAAGCGTCGAGAATTTTTAGCGATCGTTAAAGCGATGTTAAAAACAGGGATTACACCTGATTTTATTGCCGTTGATGGAAGTGAAGGAGGAACGGGGGCGGCGCCACTGGAATTTACAAACTATTTAGGATGTCCACTCATGGAAGGACTGATGTTTGTGCAGAATTCTTTGAAAGGAGCTTCGCTGCGTCCCAAAATTAAAATTTTTGCCAGTGGCAAAGTGACCACAGGGTTTGGGATGATTCATCGCTTGGCCGTCGGGGCCGATGTGATTTATTCCGCTCGCGGAATGATGATGGCTTTGGGTTGTATTCAAGCGCTTAAATGTAACACCAATGAATGTCCGGTCGGTGTGACAACACAAGATCCAGGACTTGTGGTGGGACTTGTTGTCCCAGAGAAAAATAAACGGATTGCCTCGTATCACCGGCAGACCGTTAAAAGTTTAAGTCAATTAATTGGAGCGATGGGATTAGAACATTCCAGTGAGCTTAGGCCATGGCATATTATGAAGAGGGTGAGCTCTTCTGAGATTCGAAACTATGCTGAAATTTATGAATTTTTAAAAGACGGAGAACTTCTTTCTAATCCACCGGCTTCTTTTCGCCGGGCTTGGGATTTAGCCAGAGAAGAAAGCTTTGCGCACGAGGGTGATTAGGCCAATAAAAAAGGAACCAATATGTCGAAAAAGATTTTAGTTGTTGATGATGATGCCTCAACGGTGAAGCTCGTGGGCACCGTCTTAACGTCACATGGTTACGTTGTTTCAACGGCTGTGGATGGTTTAGACGCACTCGTTAAGATCAAGAATGAAACACCTGATCTGGTCGTTTTAGATATTATGATGCCCGAGATCAACGGTTATGATGTTTGTTATCAATTGCGTTTTAACAAAGATTTTGAAAAAACCCCCATTGTCCTTATTACTTCACGACCTCAGGAGTTAGATGATGAGCTCGGCCGTAAATCGGATATTGAATACGTCCCCAAACCAGTTAATTCAAAACTTCTCCTCGAGAAAATTGAATATCTGTTATCGAAGCCTAAATCTTAAAATTAATTATTTCTCATCTTCACTTAACCCATGATTATTGTTGAAAGTTTAGTTAAGAATTTTGGATCATTTCCTGCGCTACGCAATGTTTCCTTTGAAATCAAAAAGGGAGAGATCGTCGGGTTTCTTGGTCAAAATGGCGCGGGCAAAACAACGCTCATGCGGATTTTGACATCGTATCTTCTGCCTTCATCAGGAAAAGTGACGGTAGGTGGCTACGATGTTGTTCGGAATTCTTTGGCTCTTCGCCAAAAAATTGGCTATCTTCCTGAGACACCGCCTCTTTATTTAGATATGACCACCCGAGACTATTTGCGATTTGCTGCGCAGCTTAAGAATATTCCTGCAGCCCGAGAGCGCCTGCAAATTGATAAAGTTCTTGAGGAGTGTGATCTTAAAGACGTTGCCAATAAAACTATTGGGATTCTTTCAAAAGGGTTTAAGCAACGAATCGGCATTGCTCAGGCGATTATTAATGACCCGGAAGTCCTTATTTTGGATGAGCCCACGAACGGATTAGACCCTATCCAAATCCTTCAAGTGCGTAAACTGATCAAAAATTTAGAACATAAACAAACCGTCATTTTAAGCACACATATCCTTTCTGAGATACAGCAGATCGCTCAACGTGTCTTGATTATTAAGGCGGGATCTGTCGTTGCTGATGACCTGCTTCCTAACTTGTTAAAAAAAGAGAATCAAACGAGTTTAGAAAATGTGTTTTTAAAATTAACATCGTAGTGGTTCGACTTTGCTCACCACAAGGAAACTCTCCATGAATAAAATATTTGCCATCGCCGCCAAAGAACTCAAAGCCTATTTCAAATCACCCATTGCGTATATTGTTCTTATCATCACCATTTCCATTTTTAATTTATTCTTTTTTATGGTCATTGATGAAAATAGAGAGTCGACACTGCGCGATATCTTTAAAGTCATGGAATTTTTGTTTGTTTTTATTGTCCCGCTTTTAACCATGCGGATTTTTGCTGAGGAAAAATCAACTGGGACGATGGAGTTTCTAATGACAACACCAACTTCAAACACGGTGATTGTGTTTGGTAAATATCTGGGCAGTTTACTCTTTTTTAGTTTAATTATTGGATTTAGTTTTAGTTATTACTTGATCATCGAGTATTTTGGTCATCCGGATCGGGCGGCAACATTTTTGGGTTATTTGGGTCTTTGGTTAGAAGGGGCGATGTTTATCGCCATCGGCCTTATGACCTCCTCGTGGAGCCGTAATCAAATTGTTTCCGCCATGTGCACCTATGTCATTTTAATTTTCTTATATTTTGCGATTGGTTTTATTAAATATGTTTCCACGACTTTAGAGCCTTTGATTCAATATGTGGGCGTCTTGACTCATTCCGAAAATTTGACCAACGGTGTTTTGGCAACATCTGACATTATTTATTTCGTGAGCATTATTCTTTTCAGTCTTTTTATAACAAGAATTAGCATTGAAAACAGGCTCTGGCGATGACAAAGAAATCAAAAAACATTCTTTTGTTATTTGTTTTAAGTAGCGTGATCCTGTTTCTTGGACTCGCTGCTTATTATGTCGAACAGCGTGTTTCATTCTTTGCGTTGGGTTTTAGCCTTTTAGGGTTATCTTCTTTGATCGTTTGTTTGATTTGTCTTAAAAATGAAGGGCGATTTTCTGTTTTGGCTGGGCGTGGGCGACAGTTTTATTTGCTCATTATTTTTATCGGCCTTTTATCTATTTTGTGGGTACAGATCAACTGCCTGGGTTATTATTACAATCGTCGCTTTGATCTGACAAAATTTAAACAGCACACCCTTACAGAAGAGTCAAAAGATGTTATCAATGAACTCAAGCAAAATATTAAAGTGACTGCTTTTTATGTCGGGATATCGCCCAAATATTTAGAAGATCTTTTAAAGGAATACGAAGGCGCTGCCCAAGGAAAGATTACAACCGAGATTATTGATCCGCTTGTTCAAATTAGTTATGCCGCGCAATTTGGCAACGTGATTAGCGGGCAAGAAAGAAAAGTGATTATCCAGTCCGGGAAAGAACGCCGTGATGTTGAGTTTAGCGATGAGACGCCTTTAACCGAAGAGGAGCTTAATAATGCCATTATTCGTGTAACACGCAAAGCTCGTCATGCTTACTTTTTTATGGGGCATGGAGAATATTCTTTTATGGATGAATCCGACACCGGGCTAAGTACGATAGCGAAGCTGTTACTTGCGAATAATGTTATTAGTCATCGACTCCTTTTAGGTGTTGATAAGAAAATTCCGAATGATTGTGATGTTCTCGTTATCCCTGGGCCTAAGCAAGAATTGTCCGTTGATGAAGAAAAAATAATTAATGAATATTTAGAGAAGGGTGGTGATGCTTTATTTTTAATTGAGAATGTTGTTGTGACAACGCCGGATGTTCCTTTAACAGAGGATCAGCGTTATAAGAATCCTTCTCTTAATAGTATCCTCAATAAATGGGGTGTAAAGATTGGCGATGATATTGTTGTTGATTTGGCGAATCATGCGGGTGATGATGTTGGTTCACCAGCGACGCGTAACTATGTTTCACACAAAGCGATGATTAAGAATTTGGATTATACCTTTTATGTTCGTCCACGATCGATTTCACTACTGAGCAATCGGCGCCCAACATTAAAAGCAGCTCCGTTTGTTTTAACTTCTTCCAAAGAAACAAGCTGGGGCGAGACTAATCGTCATCTCGAGGTTAAGTATGATGAGGGAATTGATCGGCCAGGTCCTGTTGCGATTTCTTATGTTATTTGGAAACCTAAAGAGAAGGATGGTCATTCAGATACACGCACCATTGTTTTTACCGACGCAGATTTTCTGACGAATATTTATATTGATCAATATAGTAACGCCCAGATGGGACTCAACGTGATTAACTGGTTAACAGAGATGGACTACAAAGTTTTAAGGAATAAAAAAGAAATGAAAGTAGAGCGCCTGGATTTAACGAGTCAACAGAGGCGCGTGGTTGTTGTTATCCTTTGGGTGATTCCTTGTGCGATCTTAATGATCGGGCTTATGGTTTGGATGAAACAAAGAATTGAGTAGGAAAAAGATTGTTTGATGCTATTTATCGCCACCGCTCTGGTGGCTTTATTTTTAAAGTCAATTTTTTGAATAGCTAATTATTTGTTTCCATAATAAAAAATTATTGATTCCTGATGGAATACATGGGGTCTGTAACTTGTCTATTTACAGCATGTTGTGATAATTAAAGATTATTTAGGTTCCTTCGTGAAAAAAAAGAAAACCTTTTCCTGTGAAAACTGGCCACAGCTAGGTCGTAGATGGCAACTGTGATATACTTTCACCAGAGGGTTAAGAAAAAACAAGGAAGTTAGAAAAGGAAAATAAAAGGAATGTAGTAAGAGCGTATCAAACTTAAAATTAGATTTCAGTAAACTTAAATCCAGATGCGCTCCGTAGTGGGTAGAGGGTCATCTGGATTTTTTTATAGCTTTTATCAAAATACTTCAGTCGGCAATCAAACCCGACTGATGAAGAAAGGAGGGGATCAAAATGAGATACGACACCTTAATAATTGAACCACTTAGGGAAATGTTAGTTAGAGTAGCTGGTTTTATCCCCACTTTGTTCATCGCTCTTGGTATCCTAATTGTCGGCTGGGGGGTTGTTAAAATCTTTAGCAACCTGTTTACTCGATTCTTACATAGAATCGGGTTTGACACCTTAATCGACTCAATTGGGTTAACCAAGTTCTTACGAACAGGTGGATTAAAACATAAACCCAGCGAACTGTTAGGCTGCATCACGTATTCGATCTTGATGGTTATGGTATTAATTATGACCGTCAAATCGTTTGGCTTAACAGTTGTTTCTGAGCTCGTAGACACAATCTTGGCCTACATACCAAATGTTGTTTCAGGGGTTGTTACCTTGATTATTGGTATGGTGATTGCTCGATTTGTCTCAGCGCTTGTGTATATCACGGCTAAAAATACTGATATGCCAAGCCCAGCGACGTTAAGCCGCTTGAGCAAATTAGCGATCATGGCTTATGTTGTGATTCTATTCCTTAAGCAAATCGGCTTTGTCTCATTATTTGTCGATGGTAATTTTACTGTTATGACAACAGGTATCGTTTTTGCCTTAAGCTTGGCCTTCGGTCTTGCTGGCAAAGATGTTGCAGGTCGATACTTGGATGTATTTAACATTAAAAAAGCCCATCATAAATAGTGAGCAAGTGATGGTTCCTGAGGGCTGCTAGAAATGGCAGCCCTCATTTTTTGTCCCTCCAAGAAACCGTTTTCCCCAACACCTCGTTTGAGCCTTGTTTCACTGTCTTTATATGGCATATTTATTGTGTGGGTTTATGTTCATATGAATAAAGAGGAGCATTGGGGGAATGCAAAGACTATATATTATAGAGAAGAGTACCAAGCGTCTTTGGACCCGTTTTATATCTGCTTTTGTCGTTTTTGCCTTTAGCATCAATGTTATTATTCCGCCAAGTTACGCGCAATCAACTCCCACACTTTTAAATTTACCTGCGCCGGGAACTATGGTCATGACGACCCCAATCTATCATCCTGCTTTGGTCAAAGGGCTCATGATTTATCCAGACAATCCGCTTAAATTTGATTTTATTATTGATAAAGGCGACACCAAGCTTTCCGATGAAGATTTCAAAAAAGAATCGACCAAGTTAATTAAATATTTCTTGGCGTCGTTGACGACCCCAGAAAAAGAGATGTGGGTGAATCTTTCTCCGTATGAAAAAGACCGCATTATTCCGCAAGGCTTTGGCCAGACGGAAATGGGCCGCGACATGTTGGCGCAAGATTATTTGCTTAAACAATTATCTGCATCGTTAATGTATCCCGAAGGTGATTTGGGAAAATCGTTTTGGGATCGGGTGTATAAGAAAGCGAAAGAGAAATTTAATACAACCGATATCCCGATGAATACTTTTAACAAGATTTGGATCGTTCCGGAAAAGGCACTGGTGTATGAACATGAAAAGGGCGCGTTTGTGGTTAAATCGCATTTAAAGGTTATGCTTGAGGAGGATTATCTGGCGCTTGAGGCCAATAAAAATTCCACGAAGCACGGCTTGGGTGATGTGAAGAGAGAAGATCTGAAAGTTATTAGCGGCGTGCAGTCGCAAGTTGTTAGAGAAGTTCTGATCCCTGAGATTGAGAAGGAAGTTAATGAAGGCAAAACTTTCGCGAACTTAAGACAGATTTTTAATTCGGTTATCTTGGCGAGCTGGTACAAACAGGCCTTAAAAGAAAGTTTGCTTGGCAAATTTTACGTGGATAAAAGTAAAAACAAGGGTATTGAGGTTGAGGATAAGCAGATTAATCAAAAGATTTATGATCAATATGTCGCGGCTTTTAAAAAGGGTGTGTACGACTATATTAAAGAAGATTACGATCCGAATACACAGCAGATCATTCCTCGAAAATATTTTTCGGGTGGAGTTGTTGCCGCTGTAGGGGTTGATACAACTGATGCTAATGATAAGGCAACATCAGAAGCTGTTGCTGATGCTGTTGCGGATCTTGCTGACCCAACCCAAGGCGCTACAGTAACAACAACATTGGGTTCCGTTGGCAGTCAGATCACAGAAGGTCAAGATGCTATTACGACATTTTTTGCGAAACCTCGAAGTCGTCGAGATTTTGGCCGAGGATCTTTGTTGGCTGCTGCTGTGGCTGCTTTTGGTAGTGGAGTTCTTAGTCGTCGCGCTTCTGCTACAGAAACACAGCAAGTAACTGTTAAAAGTGATATTGTGCAATGGGTTAATTTTGAGAAAGAAGGAATTGCCGTTGATCCTGTTGTTAGTCAATTAATGGATCGTGCCAAGATTCAAGGTCAAACCGTTGCCATTGTCCGTAGTTTACCGGCATGGAAACGGTTAATGAATGATTGGAAGGCAGATGCGGGATTTCCAGCACCTCCTTTTGGTGTGAGAACTCAAATCCCCGGAGGAAGACTCGCCCTTGTTCTTGCCTATGCGCCTATGATGGGCAATGGAGAATATGATTTGTTAGCGCATGAATTATTTCATGAGATTATTGCTTCAAGACAAGAACCTCAAAGAGGTATTGTTTTTTCTCAAGCACCACTTATTATTAATGATTTTGTAGGAATTATTGAGCAACTACCTCAAAAAGATGCTGTAGCCTTTGAACAATTATTGAAATGGATCTATGAAGAATATTTTACGGAATCGGAACGAAGTAAGGGAGGATCGTATTCAATTAAATACTCAATTAAAGGTAACGGTGGAAGACAAGCTGTAAGTTCTGTTGGCGCCTTTGCCGTCGATGAGCTAATGACTTTCATTTGGCATTGGGGTCAATATGGAAATTTGCCAGGATTACAGGAGAGATTTGATAAATTAACGCCTGATGAAAAGGCATACTTTAAAAATGTTAGTGGAACGGATCAAAGGATCCGAAGCTTTCTTAATCAAAGCGACCAGAAAACAAGAGAAGTTTTTAGAAGATATTTTGAAGATACGCTGCATGTTCCTGTTCCCCGTTTGTTTCAGATAGAGCAAGATCCCGCGATGCTGACGGGGCGAAGTTTATTGCTAGGAATCGCCTTGAGTGGGTTATTAACTGTGTTTGGAGGTGGATGTTCATCTATGAAAAATAGTCCGCTTACGGCGGCACAACAAGTACAAGGAATCGTTGACAGTGGAAAAGAAATAAAGATTATATCTCGAGAAGATGCCAAAAAAGAATTTGGAGAATTTTATAATAGAGCTCTAGATGTAGGGAAAAAAATTACAGACGAAAAGTATGGTCAGGTAATAAACGATGCCAATGATTTAATTGCAACAATAGATGCGAAATTAGCTCAAGGGGGATATACAACAGCAAAAGGATCAGTAGATGATTTTGAAGGGATCAAAACAGCTCTTAAATATTATAAACTCACAGCGGCGACGGCTATTTTAAAAGCAAATTTAGGTGAACTAAATGAGTTGGCCAGTAAGGCTTTAGCAGGAGAATTTTTTGCCAAGGCAGGAGATGATCTAGCTAAGGAAGGGAATGGTCCAGCTAGTAAGGAAAAATATGGCGAGGCTCGTGAAAGTTGGAAAGAAGTCCAAGGAAGAATTGGTGGTCTAATTAACCGTTTAAGTGTAATTGAAGGTGAAAATGTCATTGTCGCTCCTGGTAAAGGTAGTGCCGCTCCAACCACAGGGCCAGCAGATACTTTTGTTAACCAAGCTAGAGATGCCCAGGAAAGAGCAAGAAAAGGTTTAGAGAAAATTGGCGACGACGAAGCGATGTTCAGTGAAAAGGTTGGGTTGGAACTACTTCCTGAGATAGCCGCACATATGAGCGACCCCAATTGGCGTCTGATTGTTGGCCCTGAAGGGTTGCTTAAGGTTACAGAAGTTGATCTTGAAAAACAAACAATAACCGTCGTTAGAGAAGGTAACTTGGGGTATTTTTATGTTTCGCGTGGTGGGGATAATAGCACGGTCAAGGCACAAAGAGGTCGGCCAACGACAGTCACAGTTAATCAATATTCAAACTTTGCGTTATGGGGCAGTAGGGCCGGATATGAGATGACTAGAAACAATGCCTTTAGGGCATTTAAAAATCATCGTTGGGTTCCTCATTTGTTTGGGCTAGATGCTATTTATAAACGTTTAGTTGATTCTCCCAAAGCCGATTCTATTCTAGAAAAAGTTTTCATCGAAGTTTTCCCAGGACCAGAGCCTATAGGGCAGAAATTAAAAACATTATATGATTCAATATCTTCCAAAACTGTTTTTCGCACGGAATACAACGATAAAATAAAAGAGATTATTTTGCAGTATTATAGGCAAACAGGAGAGGATCTTATTCGTGCAGGTGTTTTAGAGTCTTTTCTTAGAGAAGATGCTGATCAAAAAGTTTGGCCGATATTTCATCGAGATGGTGGGACCAATGCAGCGGCCTGGCCATCTATAGGTAATGTCCCTTCGGATGTTGACTTTTATTTTCGTGAACAAATGTTTAACCAAGGTGTAAACCTTTTGAATAAAGATGAACAAGCAGATCCCATTATTGGATTAAATACTTATTATCCAACTTATCGTAATGAGCATAGATCGGATGAATTTAGTCAGAGAATTATTAGGGCTCAAACAGACTTTGAAGAAGGAAGAAGGTTGGCTCAAGAAAATGCGAGTCGTTTAAAAGATGCCTTAGTGGGACAAGGAATCGATATTAAGGATATTGATTTAATTGTTCCTGTTCCTTCGTTTAAACCCGAAACCAGTCAAGTTGTTCCCATGACTGATGAATTGTCAAAAGCTCTTAATATTCCAACGAATCCAGCGGCTTTTAAGAAAATCCGTTCAACAGAAAATCAATCAACAATAAGAAACCTTTTTGAACGGATTATTAATGTGGTTGGTGCTTTTGAGGCTGATTCACAAGCACTGGCGAATAAGACTGTTCTTATTTTTGATGACAATGTGACGACAAAAGCTACTTTGTTGGAATTAGCCCGTGTCACCATGGAAGCAGGAGCCAAACGGGTTATTTTAGTGGCTTTGGGAAAAACAATTGAAAAAGATCGTATAGCTCAAGACGACGCCGCGATGCTGACGGTTGATGAGAAATTTATAACGCAGTTTAACGTTGTTCGTCGTCAGTATTTAAGGGCGATAAGACAGGGAGAGCCAACGCATGAGATCCACGATTTAGCTGGGATGGTTATTGAATATATAAAAGGAATTGAAATCCTTTTGGAAGATAAGGCGGCCAAAGGAAATCTCGAGGCCAAAGTCGCCCTTGATGATTTTCGAGAGATTTTTAATCCCATCGATGATTTGAGATCTCCTGGAGGGAAAGACCGTATCAAAACTAACGAGCCTGAAAGAGAAGCGGCGGATCGTGAATTTATTATTGAATTTCAATCAAATATAAGATTAAAACAAGTACTGAGAAACATTGAATCTAAACTTTTGGGTGAAGATATTGCGCGAGCGGCGGGGCTCGATCAAAAAGGGCAAGTCATGTTGGAGAGATATGTGGAAATATTGGCGGCACTCAATAATAAGAGTCTTACTGAAAGCATCGACCGTTTTGAGCGCGAGACAGATCAAGATGTCCTTGGTCTATTTAATAGAACCCAACCCATTTTGTTCGCTATTTTGCAAGATCCTTTGGAGAAACAGGCCAAAACGATTACTTCATTAGATGAATTCCTTCGGTTAAGTGATGAAATTCGATATCAATTAAATATGAACGCTTCGCGTGATTTCTTGAGCGCCGCTGAGATCGCAGATGTAGAGGCGGATAAAAAAGATTTAGGATGGTTACGACAAAGACGTTTTGGACTCTCGCAGACTCAAGGAAAGCTGCGATCTAAAGCTGGCGATTCAGGGAGAGTTACGGATAATATTGAAATTATTGATGCATCGATCGTTCGTCTTGGTGGAAATTTGGATGACTTTGCGATGTTGACCAATGCAGTTGCGATCGCTCAAGAAGCCCTGGATCGACTTAAGAAGGAAACATCAAAAGGGCTTAAGCCACCTTTAGTTATTTTAAGTATTGGTGATGAGGAGACAATCGCAGATTACGAGCTTTCATTTAGTAACTTTAGAGATAGAGTTAAAGACGTTGAGAATCTTCTCTCTCGTTTATTGCTAGAGATTGAAAAAGCACCTGTTACATTAGTGGGCAACATTCAACTTTTAAGCGATGTGGATTTAGATTTTTCTATCATGGAAGAATCTTTAGAAAAAATACGAGATTTAACCGAAACACTCCGTGGAGGCGAGGGAAGGTTTAATCCTGTCATGGTTGAGCATGTGGCTAATTCAATAAGTGGAGAAATACTATTCGGGCGAGATCAAGTCAACTCATCGCCAGCGCAGTTATTAAGGGCACTGCGTGAGCTGATAAAATGTTTAGAAATAAAAATAGTGCAAAAATATGAAGCTTTACCAGCATCTGAAAAAATGGTGTTCCCAAAAGAAGCTATTAGAGAACAACTAGCTCAAACCCGTATAACTTTCTTTATTGACGATTTTATGGAGAAACTAAATATTCCGATTAGACAAAAAGCAGAGCTTGTAAGATTCTTTCGTGAATTAGGGCTAAACGAGGTCGAAGAGGAGACGTTGCCGGGAACGGGTCTTTGGGAGAATTTGTACAGTAATGCATTGTTTAAGCCAAAGTTGATGCCGATAGTTTTACACAAAAAATATCCATATTACCACGACTTCGTCGCTGATCCTGGTTATACTGTAAGCGTGCGGGACGCTCGTGGACTTGAGATTATATCGATGAAAAGAAATGGCACAGGTCAAGTAACAATAAACAATGGAGAGCAATTAACGGCTCGAGCTCGGCCCTTTAGAAGTCCTGCCAGTGATTCAATGTCGGAAGGCGCTGGATATAATTTTGACGCGATGGTCGTTAATGATCAACTAATCATTATCAATATGGGCGATACGCCAATTACCATTAAACTTGATGAAGCACTGGTGACAAAAAAGGCGGAGTATGGTGGTATCGACATGAATCCGATGATTCTAGAGCGTGAGGTTCAAAAGAATGGTCACGGCGTGATTATTCCGATGCCGACCGGCCCGATGCCGGATATGCGTAATATCGAAGGTTTTGTGCCAAGTATTATTAACATCGCGCCAGTTACCAACTTGCCGCTTCTATTAGGAATTGTAACGCCTAATCAAGCTCCGGTCTCATCTGGTTCTGATACAAATTCCCCCGCAGGTGACTTAGGGTTTTATGACAAGTCAAAATTTTCAAGAGAAATCGAATTGACTAACATCTAAATTAAATTGTTTAAGGCGAAGTACCTGTAAAGTTGACAATTGCCCATTTATCGGGTATATATTTTGCGTTAATCACAAAAGGCATCTCAAAAATGAAACCATTGTATCGAAATTTATTATGGGTCGGGATTCTTATCGGAGGCGTTGTTGTTTCTAAGTACGCCCACGAGCTAATTCTAATGGCCATTTATTTTACTAAGGAATACTTCTATTGGCCGCTTTTAGCGACGTTTAAGAAAACGATCTTTACGCCGCAATTTTATCTCTTCCTGGGAGCGATTTTACTTATCGAACGATTGTTTCCCGCCAATAAGAATCAAAAGATTCTTAGCACGAGCTTTTTTCAAGATATCATCTGGTTTTTTGTTGAAAGCATAGGCCAGGCCTTTATTATCTCAACGTATGTTGCATTCTTGTTTAATTTTTATCATCAACATTTAAGCTTTTTGACGATTCAAAGTACCGCGCAAATTCCAGAGTGGGGAAGACTTATTATTGGAATTGTTCTATTGGATTTTCTTTATTGGCTGCAACATTTTATTAATCACAAAGTTCAATGGCTTTGGTTTTTTCATTCAATCCATCATTCACAAAAGGAAGTTAATGTTTTCACGGATTTTAGGTATCACACCTTGGAATATGTTATGAGAAATACAATTATTAGTATTCCATTTTATATTTTGGGCATTAAATTACCTACGCTCATCTATTTTATTGTTTTTCAGATGTGGTTTACCCGATTCTATCATGGCAACATCAAGACTAATTTAGGATGGTTACGATATATTCTTGTTACGCCGCAATCGCATCGTGTTCATCATTCCATTGAGCGCCGCCATCAGGATAAGAATTTTGGTTCTATATTAAGTATCTGGGATTTTATATTTGGTACTCAATATCGCGGGTATGATGAGTATCCAGTGACGGGTATTGAAGACGAACATTTTCCGCATGAAACCTCAAAGAATATTGTTAATTTAATCCGCACACCGCTTCTGCAGCTCATTTATCCTTTCCGCCGAATTGCCAAGCAAGTTTTTAAATCAAAAGAATAAGTAGTTTTAAGAATGTAGTTTAGTCCATTTTTTTCAATTGCGTCATTCTGAGCGAAGCGAAGAATCCCAGTCGATCGAGATTCTTCGGCCCTTTGGGCCTCAGAATGACGGAATACGATGAACGACATTAGTCTTGCCGAACTTCTCTGGAGAATCGTTGAAGGCTCTTAAGCGAATAATAATATGCTTAAACTCCGTTCCTTATCTTAGATATTGCAAATTTTGCATGGCGAAGGATATAATGTCCTCCTATGAAGAGCTCCCCATCGAATGCGTTTTCATTCCCTGAAGTCAGAGTTGTTGAAGCCAGCGCCGGTTCCGGCAAAACTTTTGCCCTCGCCAAACGTTATATCCAACTTCTTCTTCACCCGTCTTTAACGGTTGACTCCATTCCGATGCGCTCGATTTTGGCAATTACCTTTACCAACAAAGCTGCCTTCGAGATGAAATCGCGTATTTTGGAATTCTTAAAGTGTATAGCGCTCAAGAAATTATCCGCCGCGCAAGACAATGAGATTCTAAAGCCGCTAGGGATTAGCCAAGAAGAGGCGAGTGGCAAGGCCTTTCAAATCATGGAGGTCTTGATCCATCATTACAATTTCTTTCAGGTTCAAACTATCGACAAATTTATTAACGCGCTTCTTTCCGGATGTGCTTTTAAAATTGGATTAACCGCCAACTTTAAAATTAAAACGAATTCTTACGAATATCTCGAATACAGCTTGGATCAATTGATCGATCAGGCGGCCCACCACAAAGAATTATCTAAGATATTTCAATATTTTCTTCACAACTATTTGTATCTTGAAAATCGGACGGGCTGGTTCCCGAAAGAGGATATGCTTTCGATTATGCTGGCCCTTTTTCGTCATCACAATACTTATGGGCTGGATTTTAAGAAAAGTTCGTTGACTCCGGAAGATTTGATTAAGAAAAAGAAATCAATCTTGGCGGAGATGAAGACACTACGTTCTATCTTGCCAGAATCGACAGATTTACGTTTTGTTAAGAGTTTTGATAAGTTCTTGGCGAACACATCAGGCACTTTCGATGTCGATAGTTTGTCAGATTATTTCTTACGCGAGGCGATTCCTATCAAGAAAGGAACAGAAGTTTCTGATGAGGCTGACAAACTTTGGGTCAAGATACGAAGTGGAATCCAACAAGTTTGTGAAGAAGAGGCCTATTCACTTTTTAATCCGTATGTTCAGTTGTATTCGTATGTCGCCACAAATTTTTATCAGCTTTCGGCCAAAGATGATGTGCTATTTTTGGAGGAATTAAATAAAAGGGCGAGCCGACTTTTTGATAATGAGTATGTAACGGTTGAAGAACTTTATTTTCGTCTGGCAACGCGTTTTCGTCATTACTTAATTGATGAGTTTCAAGACACCAGCCGCCTGCAGTGGCTTAACATTGAGAAAATGGCCGAAGAGGCGTTGGCCACCGGCGGATCACTCTTTTATGTGGGCGATCGTAAGCAGGCGATTTATGGATTCCGCGGTGGAGAAGTCACGCTTTTTGATCAACTTAAAACACAATTTGATGCCTTTAATATTAAAGTCGATTATCTGACCAACAATTGGCGCAGCCAGCGTGCGATTGTCGAATTTAATAATTCTATTTTCTCCCTCGATAATTTGAAACGATTTATTCGCGAAAAGGAAACCTATGAAGAAGAGAAAAATAAGCGCGGGATGATTGCCTTTAGTGATGACGATTTTAACGCGCTGGCCGATATCTTTAAAGGCGCGCAGCAAACGTTTCAGCCGAAGTACAAAGATGGTTACGTCAAAATCGAATATATTGGCTTGGACAAAAAGGAAGATCGCGATGAAGAAATTCGCACGAAGGTCGTCAGCCTTGTGAAAGATTTACGCAATCGATTTTCTTATCGCGACATCGCAATCTTGACTCGCAGCAACCAGCAAATTGAGGATTTAACTAACTGGCTCTTGGCCGAAGGAATCTTGGTCGAGTCGGAACGTACCTCTAGCGTCAAAGAGAATCATCTGATTAAAGAATTGATTTCTTTCCTGAAGTTTTTAGATTCTCCTATCGACAATCTTTCGTTTGCCTCATTTATCCTGGGTGATATTTTCAAGAAGGCCTCGGGATTGTCAGAATCTGAATTACACACCTTTGTCTTTAAATCACGTGAGCACTTGGCCAATAACAAAGATGCTTATTTATACATGGCGTTTCGGCAGGCGTATCCAGAAGTTTGGGAGCGTTTGATTAATGAGTTTTTCAAAAATGTCGGACTGTATCCATTGTATGAACTGGTCATTAGCATTTATCATCGATTGAATTGTTTGATTAATTTTTCCGAGGCGCAAGGATTCTTGATGCACTTTCTTGAACTCATCAAAGAAGAGGAAGAAGATCACGGCGACATCACGTCATTTCTTGATTATTTTGAGCAGTTGGAGGGCGCCGATTTATTTGTTGCGGTGACCGATACGGATGCGGTCAAAATATTGACAGTTCACAAGGCGAAGGGTTTGGAATTTCCCATCGTTATAATTCCGTTTCTAGGAATGGACGTTCAGGTTGGGTCGCAGGGCGCGGATCAGCAGCAATCGTATATTGTTAAACGGGATAGTGCCGCCATTGAGCTCATTCGTCTTAAGACTAAATATTTAAGCTTTTCAGAGGAGCTGTATCAAATTTATGCGGATGAATATAAGAAGGCGCTGCTTACGGAATTAAATAATGTTTATGTCGCGTTAACCCGCGCGCAGTATGAGCTGTATGCTTTTATTCCCAAAAGAATTCAAAACAGTTTTAATCTGGTCAAGTTTCTTATCCCTGAAGATAATTTTGAAGCGGGTGTGCAGCACACCTATGATATCAAGCTGTCAGCTGCTGATTCGATCAAGCAATTGCCGCCTTCGCAATATCATGATTGGATTGATTATTTGAAGGATGAGTTTTTAGATTTAAACGAACTTAAGAATAGAGAAGAAAGGCGCCGGGGGGAAATTTTACATTTTATGTTATCGTTTGTGGGAAATCTGAAAGAGGCGAATAAGAAGGAAATCATCCATCGCGCCGCCCAAGAAGCAAAAACACATTTTGCTCAAACAGCTGACTTAACCGCGCATGTTAACTTATTAAACCAGTTGTTGGATGAGCCTGCGCTCAAACAATTCTTTTATGTTGATGCGGATGTTAAGACCGAACAGGATGTGGTCAATGCTGTTGGACATCCCAAGCGAATTGATCGGCTTATTATTAAAAAAGATGAAATTATCGTCGTTGATTACAAAAGTTCAGCCCATCCGCAAGATGTGTATCGGGATCAGGTCAAAGATTATTGTTTAATTGTCCGCGAGATGTATCCGAAGCATCGCGTGAAGGGATATTTGATTTATTTAGATAGTTTTAAGGTTGAAGAAGTTCTCTGAGTTTTCGTCATCCTGAGCGTAGCGAAGGATCCCAGAATATCTTAAATGCTTTGAGATTCTTCGCTGCGCTCAGAATGACGTCTTGAGGATATTTGTATATATGGATAAGCAATCATATGTTTATATTTTATCTAACAAAAGCAACTCGGTTTTATACACCGGCGTTACGAGTGATCTAATAAAGAGAATTTATGAGCATAAGCATAAGTTGGCTGATGGATTCACAAAGAAATATAACGTAGATAAATTAGTATATTTTGAAGTTTTTGACGATATTGAACAGGCTATATTGCGGGAGAATCAAATTAAGGGATGGGTAAGAGTTAAGAAATTGGCCTTAATTGAATCGAAGAATTCGAATTGGAAAGATTTATATGGAAATATTTTATGAGATCCTTCGTCCCTTCGGGACTCAGGATGACGGAGCGTAAAGTGAATAAAATTATCACTTACAGTTTTTGTGAACCGTTTATCGATCGCCTAGCCGATTATCTTGAAGAGAATTATATTAAAAAAGGTAAGGATCTTGGACGTGTGGCTATTGTCTTTGGCGGTAAGAGACCGAGTCTCTTTACAAAACGCGAGTTGGCTCGGCGCATCAAAAAGAGTTTTTATCCACCACGATTTTTTACGATCGATGAATTTGTGGGTTATACCATTCAAAAGAAAGAAGCCTTTAGCGCGCCGCAGGATTTGGACAGCTGCTATTTTTTATATCAGCTGATTTCAAAAGTTACGCCTGATCTTTTGAAAGGCCGAAACACCTTCGCGCAATTTCTGCCGTGGACACGCGAGATGTTATCATTTATCGATCAGCTTGATTTAGAGATGATTGACGATGATGTTCTCAAAAATATTCAGATCAATGCCCAGATTGGTTACGCTGTTCCAACGGATATTAATCAAATGCTGCAAAGCATTATTAAGTTAAGAAATATTTATCATGATGAGCTTAAGGAAAAGAAGGTTTATACGCGCGGGTTTCAATATCTTCGTGCGGCGCAGGTTATTGATCAGGTTGATTTTAAAGAATTTGATGACATTTTGTTTTGTAACTTTTTTTATTTTCACCGAACAGAAGAGGCGATTGTAAAGAAACTCTACGATCAAGGCCAAGCGACATTAATTTTCCAGGGCGATCAACGTAAATGGCCGATTTTTACACGTATCGCTAAGAATTTTTCCTGCACGATCGAAGAGGGAAAGACCGTTGACATTCCGCAGTTTGACTTAAAATTATATCAAGGTGGTGACGTTCATGCCCAGGTCTGTCATGTCCGGGAAATTTTAAAAACAATTAAACATCTGGATCGTACGGTCATCGTTCTTCCCAATCCTGATCATATCATCCCGCTTCTTTCTGAAATCACCGCCATTGCCAAAGATTTTAATATCTCGATGGGGTATCCACTTAAGCGCAGCAGTCTTTATTCGCTGTTTGAATTTGTTTTTAAGACTCAGCTATCCCGACGTCAGCATGAATATTATGCGAAGGATTATTTAAAAGTTTTGCGTCATCCGTTTGTAAAAAATTTGAGTTTGGCGGAGAGTCCAACGATTACGCGAACTTTGATTCATAAGATTGAAGAAATTTTAACCGGCAAAGAACCGTCGGCTCTTTCTGGCCAACTCTTCTTTGAGTTGGAAGACATGGAAAGCTTAGATGAGCTTTTTATGTTAACACTCGAATCACTTGATCGATTGGGCATCAAAAGTAATCGCGATCAGTTACTTTTGATTTTGGAAGAGATTCATAATCTATTTTTCTTAGAATGGGAAAAGATTAATAATTTTGCCGTGTTTGCAGTTGTTTTAGAAAATTTTCTAGATGTTCTTATCGAAAAAAGCTTTCTCAAGAATTATCCATTGAATCTTAACATCGCGACGAAGATGTATGCGATTAAAGATGAATTGGCGCAGACATCTTTTAAGGAAGAACATTTTTCCGCAGAAGAAATATTTAGAATCTTTGACGGAAAAATCAGCAGGGAAATGGTGGCCTTTGTTGGATCTCCGCTACGAGGTTTGCAGGTCTTGGGTCTTTTTGAAACACGATCACTTAACTTTGAAAATGTTATTGTGCTCGATGTCAACGAAGGGACGTTACCAAACTTGCGCATCTATGAACCGCTTATCCCGCGAGAAGTGATGATTAGCCTAAGTCTTGATCGATTGGAGCTGGAAGAAGAGATTCAGCGCTATCAATTCATGCGACTTATCTCGTCCGCAAAAAATGTACATTTAGTTTATCAACAGAGTAAAGATAAAGAACGAAGTCGATTTGTTGAAGAGCTTGTTTGGGAAAAGCAGAAGGAACTTAAGACATTAGATGTTCTGCCGATTGAACAGGCGAGTTTCGCTGTCCATGTTTCCTCGCAGAAAATAAGTGTTAAGAAGACAAAAGAAATGACGGAATATCTAAGGCAAATTAAATATTCCGCGACGAGTATTAATACGTATCTGCGCAACCCTTTAGAATTTTATTACAAATATGTTTTGGGTTTGAAAGAAGAGGAAGACTTGTTAGATGAGCCGGAGGCGAGGCAAGTGGGGACGTTTGTCCATGAACTTTTGGAGGCAGCCTTTACACCGTTTTTAAAACGTAAACCGGAGATTAATGCTCACTTTCGCGAGCGATTTGCGCGGATGTTTGAAGAAAGATTTACAAACACCTTTGGCCGCAGCATGAAATCAGATTCATTTTTGTTAAAATCCGTTTTAGTGGAACGGTTAAATCGATTTTTAGATAATGAACAATTTAATGAAGACCGCGCCGTTGAAGAAATTTTATATTTAGAGAATCATTTTGAAGATGTGGTTCCTCTTTCGTGCGGTGACATAAAGTTTCGTTATATCGTTGATCGCGTTGATCGTTTAAAAGACGGAACGATTGCGATCATTGACTATAAAACAGGAAGCATTAATCAGATGCCCAAAGACATTAGTCGGATTTTGTCCACTTCCTCTTCGCGCGAATCGATTCGAGACAACGTTCGGTCTTTTCAAATTCCGCTTTATTTCTATTATCTCGACAAACAATATACAAATCAGCCCATCAATGCTGTTTTATATAATTTGAGAACTTTAGAGTTGCATCGTTTTATCGATGATAAAATGACGTACAGCCGTGAGCAAATTAATAATGGATTTCTAAAGGCGTTAGATTTTATCATTACTGAAATCATAAACCCTGATGTGCCGTTTGTGGAAGATCAACCACCCTATTAAGATGAGCGCTAACCTTAAGAAAAATAAAATTTGGTTATTCTTCAAACGATTGTTTATTGTTTTTACTTTGCTAGTATTTTTGTGCGGATTTTTAAGTTGGTATGCAATCACGCATTTGATGGACAGTAAAGAGCCACGCGTTTGTTTTTTGTATACGCAGAAATATCCTTTTCCCGATATTTTATTTAAGATAAGTGCGGTTCCCTTGGCGCTAACTTCTTATGTTGTTTACAGAAAAGATGTTTTTAAGATTGATGCCCTGCGTTGGCCTAGAGTTTTGGAAGCCTTTAAGAAGGCCGAGTTTCTTATTATCGGAACACATGGTGAGAATGGTGATTTTCTGACGGATGACAATGTTTGGATCCAACCCAATGGTGAGATTCATCCACAGCTTAAATTTCTTTATTTTGGTTCGTGCGATATTGGGAGAAAGCAAGCACAGTGGCAACGCAAGTTTCCTCAAGCAACCCTCAAAAGCGTTAATCGCCTTTATAATCCAAAAGAAGGCGGAGTCTACATGGTGTTTCAGTCAAGTCTCGATCTTATTCGAATGAAAATGACAAAGTAATGAAAACAACTTTCTTCCCATCCATAGTCCGGCAAAAAATAACCGTATTGGTTTTTATTCTTCTGATCACATTCTTTGCTTTTTATCCATCGCTACGAAATGGTTTCTTCAATTGGGATGACTCAGCTTATCTAACAGAAAATGAAACGATCAGATCACTTGCGCCTGAAAATATTCATCGGATGTTTTCTGCGCCCGTTCAAAAGACGTATGTTCCGTTGACACTGGTGTCATATGCCATCGAGTACCATTTCTTTAAATACAATCCATTTGTTTATCACTTCAACAATTTATTTTTACATCTGAGTGTTGTCGCGCTCATTTTTGTATTTGCTCTGCAATGCGGACTTTCCTTGATGGCCGCAAGTTGCGCTGCTCTTTTGTTTGGCATTCACCCCATGCATGTCGAGTCTGTGGTCTGGGTAACGGAACGAAAAGATCTTCTGTATGCGCTTTTTTATATGCTAGCGCTGTGTTGTTATTGGAAATATTTAAAGTCGCGGCATCTGGGGACTTATTTTTTAACAATTGTCTTTGGGCTTTTGAGCATTTTGGCCAAACCCATGGCCCTTAGCTTGCCGTTGGTTTTATTTGTTTGCGACTGGTTATATAAGAGAAAGTTTGATCGTTGGTTGTTCATCGATAAATTGCCACATTTGTTTTATATTGTTCCGATTGCGTGGATGACATACAGCTTGCATGCGCGCGTGCCAGGACACAACTTTTCCGACGGGATTTTGATCTGGATATGGACGTTTACCTTTTATCTGCAGAAATTTATTTGGCCCAGCGTTATTATTCTTCCGTATCAATTACCAAAGCCTATTGACTTGTTTTCTGTCCCGTATTTGTCAGCGATTAGTTTGTTGTTTATGGTTTTGTTTTTATTGCTTTCTTTAAGAAAAAATCGCTGGATTGTCTTTGCCTTTTTATTTTATTTTGTCTCAATATTTTTTCTCCTTAGATACGATGATCTTAAAGATGCGCACATCGTGGCCAATCGGTTCATGTATTTGCCAAGTTTAGGAATTTGTTTTCTTTTTGGTGCGATTATTGATGGGCTGATCAGAAAGCAAAAGTACGTAACGATGATCGCGGTCATCTTTTTGATAGGAATCCTAGGGGCAAAGACATATTTTCTAACCACGAAGTGGAAAGACAGTTGGACTTGGTGGAATTATGTTTTAAAACAATCGCCTAATGAAGAGAAGGCCTATTCGAGTCGTGGGATGGTTTATGCGGCAAACAAAGAATACAGCTTCGCACTAGCGGATTATGACAAGGCCCTGCAACTAAATCCTGATTATGCGGTTGCTTATTATAACCGCGGAAATATATATCGCGATCAAGGCCATTATGATTTAGCTATTTCTGATTATACAAAGGCCATCGAAAATGATCCTTCACGTGTCGATTTTTATCAAAATCGGGCTGCGTGTTATTTTAAAAAGGAAGAGTTTGATCTAGCTGAAAAAGATTTGACCATGGCAATAACCGTTGATCCACATTACGCCAAGTCTTATTACAATCGATCTATTCTGTATCAGACAAAAAATGATTTTAAAAAAGCGTTGGCTGATGCCTTACAGGCAAAGTTTCTTGGTTATCCCAAAATTGATGATCGCTATATCTCTGAATTAAAAGTTCGCGCAGGATTGTAGTTTTTGGATCAAAGGTTAAGACAATTCATTGACTACAAAAATCATTTATGTTATCCCTCGTTTCATTAAATTTGTAATATTTAAAGTAAATTTAGTTTGAGAAAGGCGAGGGATAATACCGCGCTCTTCTAAAATTAAATATTGCAAATATTTTGAAGCGCGGTATAGTTTATTGCCCATGATTAAGGATAATGTTTTACGTGTTAAAGACCAGGTTGCTGCCGTTTGTAAACGCATTGGCCGCGATCCTCATGAGGTGACGGTTGTTGCGGTCACCAAGTATGCCGAGGCGCCTTTGATGAAGGAAGCCGTGGATGCTGGACTTACTGTTGTTGGTGAAAATCGTGTCCAGGAGGTAGAGCGGAAATTTCCGCAGCTGGATGCGATGAACGTCAAGGTTTCGAAACATTTGATTGGGCATCTGCAGACCAATAAAGTTAAGCTGGCGCTGCAATATTGTGATCTTATCCAATCGGTCGATAGTTTTAAATTAGCCCAAGAGATCGAAAAACAAGCCGCCAAAATTAATCGTAACATGGATATTTTTGTGCAGGTGAGCACCTCAGGTGAGGAGCAAAAATTTGGAGTTGAACATGTTGAGGCGATCGCGCTCGTTGAAGAGATTGCAAAGCTCCCGCATGTTTTTATTAAGGGTTTGATGACGATGGCGCCGCTAACGGAAGATAAGGAAATTGTTCGAAAGTGCTTTCGAGATCTGCGGATTATTCGTGATGAACTTAAGAATAAGTTTTCTAACTCAGATAAGATTCAGATGAAATATTTATCTATGGGTATGTCATCGGATTATGAAATTGCACTTGAAGAAGGATCGAATATGCTTCGTATTGGTTCGGCTATTTTTAAATAGGATATAAAAATGAAGAATAAAATTAGTATCATCGGTGGCGGAAATATGGGTACGGCGATTTTAAGCGGGATCCAAAGAAAATTTGCTGTGTCTATTTGTGAAAAAGATGCCAAGCGCGGCCAATATTTAAAGAAGAAATTTAAAGTTGCAGTTGATGACGTACAATCGGTGGTCACTAAATCGGGTGTCATTATTTTGGCGGTTAAGCCGCAGGACTTTGATCAGATTTTAGCGGAAGTTCGGCCATTTATTAACAAAGATAAACTTGTTATCTCAATCGCGGCTGGGATTCCAACGCTATATATAGAGAAGAGACTTGGGGCAAAGGTCAGAGTGATTCGCACAATGCCAAATTTGCCAGCGCAAATTGGTGAAGGGATGACCGGAATTTGTAAGGGAAAATGGGCGAGTAGTGCTGACTTAAGTTTGGCTTGTAAGATTTTTAACAATATCGGACAAACGGTTATCGTAGAAGAGAAATGGATTGATGCGATCACAGCCGTTTCGGGCAGCGGTCCGGCGTACGTATTTCTTTTTGTCGAATGCTTTATCAAAGCCGCGCGGGCATTAGGGTTTGATGAAAAACAAAGTAAGCAATTGGTTGCGCAGACCATTCATGGAAGTTTGAATTTGCTAGAGAGCCAAAATGAAGAGGCGGGTGTTTTGCGCAGTCGTGTGACGTCCAAAGGGGGAACAACGCAGGCCGCGATGGATGTGTTTTTTAGACGAGATATTGAGGGAATTTTTGTTGAGGCGCTGACGGCCGCTCAACATAGAGCTAAGCAGCTATCTAAGTAAATGTCATCCCCGTGAAAACGGAGATCTAGATACCCGCTTTCGCGGGTATGACAGAATATAGGAGAATGTGAAATGAGTAAAGTCGGTATCATCGGTGGCAGCGGACTCTACGACATCGAAGGAATAAAGAATATTAAAGAGAAGGAAGTTAAGACTCCTTTTGGTGATCCTTCTGATAAATATATTACGGGGACGCTTGAAGGCGTTGATGTTGTTTTCTTGCCGCGACATGGCAAAGGGCATCGTATCTCACCAAGCGAAATTAATTATCGAGCCAATATTTTTGGAATGAAAAGTTTAGGCGTTGACGCGATTCTTTCTGTTTCAGCTTGTGGAAGTTTACGACGAAAGATGCAACCGATGGATTTTGTCGTTCCTGATCAATTTGTTGATCGTACGAATCATGCCCGCGAGATGACATTTTTTTCTGGCGGAATTGTGGCGCATGTGGCCTTAGCTGATCCGATTTCATCGGAATTGGCGAAAATTTTAATTGATGCTGGGAAGAAAGTGGGCGTTACGATTCATCCCAAGGGCACATATATTAATATGGAAGGCCCGCAATTTTCGACGAAAGCGGAATCGAATCTTTATCGCAGCTGGGGCATGGATATTATTGGGATGACGAATATGGGCGAGGCAAAGCTCGCGCGTGAAGCTGAGATTTCTTATGCGACGCTCGCCGCTGTGACTGATTACGATTGTTGGCATGAGTCGCATGAATCGGTGACATTGGAAATGATTCTCAATAACCTTAATAAAAATGTCGCTAACTCAAAAGCGATTTTAAAACTCGCGATCCCACAGATTGGGAAGCTTAAGAAATTTAGTGCCCAGGGCGCTTTGCAATTTGCGATTGTTACAAATCGAGATTTGATTCCAGCGAAGGTGAAGAAGGATTTAGAGCCGATTATTGGAAAATATATTAAGTAGGTTATGGGGAATAGGGTATAGGTGCTAGTTGAAGTTATTTTAACTAAAATCTTTTAAACCCTAAACCCTAAATCCTAAACCCTAAAAATGGATTATCAGAAAACACTTAACTTGCCCCAAACCGACTTTGCGATGAAGGCAAATCTTGCCCAACGTGAACCACTTCTTTTAGAGAAGTGGAACAAAGAAGGTTTGTATGATGCCATTAAGAAAAAGTCCGCCGGCAAAAAGAAATTTACGCTGCATGACGGCCCACCGTATGCCAATGGTAATATCCATATTGGCCATGCTTTAAATAAAATTTTAAAAGATATGATTGTTAAAGTGCGCACCATGCAAGGCTACGACAGCCATTATGTTCCGGGCTGGGATTGTCATGGGTTGCCGATTGAGCATCAGCTTTTAAAAGACTTAAAGAAAAGAAAGTCCGATGTTGATTGCGTTGAGTTTCGAAAGCAAGCGCATGATTATGCGATGAAATACGTCGGCATTCAGCGTGATCAATTTAAGCGTTTGGGTATTCTGGGCGAATGGGATCATCCGTATCTGACACTTTCGCATGATTATGAATATTGGATTTTAAAATCGCTCGAGGCGCTTAATAGCAAAGGCTATGTTTATCGTGGATTAAAGCCGGTCAATTGGTGCTTTAGCTGTGAGACCGCGCTCGCTGAGGCCGAAGTCGAATACGAAGATCACAGCTCGCCGTCGGTTTATGTGAAGTTTGAAGTGAATAATAAAAAAGTTATTGAAGGCCTGCCGGATAAAAAATTATCGCTTCTTATTTGGACGACAACACCGTGGACGCTTATGGCGAACGTCGCGGTTAGTGTTCATTCTAGCTTTAAATATTCTTTAGTCGACATCGGTGATGAAATTCTCGTCATTGAAAGCAGCTTATTAGACGCGGTTCTTGCCAAAGCCAATATTACAAACTTTAAAATTTTAAAAGAAGTTAGTGGTGAGCAATTAACAAAGTTTTTGTATAAACATCCATTTGGATTGCGGGAAAATTGTCGAGTTGTTTTGGCTGATTATGTAACCAAAGAAGACGGCACCGGTTTAGTTCACACGGCCCCTGGTCATGGACAAGAAGATTTTCGAACAGGACAAGCGAATAAATTAGAAGTTATCATGCCCGTCAATGGCCGCGGGATTTATACCGAGCAGGCAGGGGTTTATGCTGGCGAACATGTTTTAAAGGCAAACGATAAGATTATTGAAGATTTGAAACAAAAGGGTGTGCTTCTTGCGACGGAAAAAATAAATCATTCATATCCACATTGCTGGCGATGCAAAAATCCAATTATCTTTCGCGCGACCGAACAATGGTTTATGAATGTTGATCATAATGATCTGCGTAGCAAGATTAAAGATATTATCAAGCGCGATGTGAAATGGATTCCAGAGGCGGGAGAAGAACGCATTTTAGGAATGATTGTCACGCGTCCTGATTGGTGTTTGTCTCGTCAGCGATATTGGGGTGTTCCGATTCCGGCGCTCGATTGTAAGACGTGCAAAGAGCATAAATTATTTTCAGAAGTCATTGATAGCTTCGCTTCCGTTGTCAAAACGCAGGGAACCAATGCCTGGTTTGAAAAAGATGTGAAAGAGCTTTTGCCGAAAGATTTTGTTTGCCCCAAGTGTAAGAAAAATGATTTTGAAAAGACATTTGATATCCTTGATGTCTGGTTTGATTCAGGCGTCAGTCATCAGGCGGTTGTTAAGGCGATGTTGGGCGAAGAGATTCCAACGAACATGTATTTGGAAGGGTCGGATCAGCATCGTGGATGGTTTCAATCTTCGCTTATCCCAGCGGTTGCCATCGAAGGTAAGGCCCCGTTTAAAGAAGTTTTAACGCATGGATTTGTTGTTGATGGCCAAGGACGCAAGATGTCGAAGTCTCTGGGCAATGTTGTTTCGCCACATGACATCATCAAAGATTGTGGCGCGGACATCTTGCGTTTGTGGGTGGCCTCAAGTTCGTACAACGAAGATATCCGTATCTCCAAGGAAATCTTGGATCGATTAATTGATGCGTATCGTAAGATCCGTAATACATTCCGTTATCTATTAAGTAATCTGTCTGGCTTTAACCCCGCCACGGATTTGCTCGATTATTCAAAGCTTTTAGATATTGATAAGCGGGCGCTGTATCATTTATCGCTGATGTTGGAAGAGGTTGAGCAGCAATATAATGCGTATGAGTTTGCGCAGGTGTATAAGAGCATTTATAGCTTTTTTAATGAAGAGCTCTCCAGCTTTTATCTTGACATCCTAAAAGATCGCCTGTATACTTCACCCGCTCAATCTCAGGAAAGACGTTCGGCACAGACTGTTCTTTATTATATTCTCAATTATGTCGTCAGGGTTCTAGCTCCGATTTTGAGTTTCACATGCGATGAAGTTTTCGCGAGCATGCCCAAAGACGATGACATCAAAAATATCCCAAGCGTTCATCTTTTGCCGTTACTTTCGATTCCCAAAGAATGGAAAGACAATAGTTTCGATGAACGGTTTAAAACTTTGATCAGTTTAAGGCCGTATGTTTTAAAGGCTTTGGAAGATAAACGTCGTAGCGGAGAGATTGGTGGGGCGCTGGAAGCAAAAGTTGTTTTTGAAACGGCCAGTGACCGTGATTTTGATTATTTGAGCGCCAATAAAGAAATTCTTTTATCTATATTTATTGTTTCGCAGGCAGAAATTAGTCGTGCTTCGCAAGTAACTCAAGGCTTAAGCGAAGAGTTTACGCAAACAAGTATTGTCATTAAAAAGGCCGATGGCCAAAAGTGTAGTCGGTGTTGGAATTATAAAATGGATGTTGGTCAAGATAACGAGCATCCGAGCCTTTGTGGTCGGTGTACATCAATTGTAAAGGAGCTTGTTCATGGTGCAAGTTAAGTTAGATAAGAAAAAATTAGAACATTACAAGAAGCTTCTTTTGAAGTTAAAGGAAAAATTTTCTCATGACATTAATAATATGTCCAAGAATTCCGGTGGACAGGATTCCGATATTGAAGAAAATGCTGGCCATGTTCAGCATATGGCGGATGTTGCAACAGACATGTATGATCGTGAATTTAATTTAGGGTTAGCTTCGAATGAACGTGAAGTTCTTCATAAGATTGAAGTCGCATTAAAGAAGATCGCGGATAAATCTTACGGATTATGTGAGGACTGCAAGAAATCAATTGCGGCGGCACGGTTAAATGCCATTCCTTACGTAGAAACCTGTTTAAAGTGTCAAGAAAAACTTGAATCGCAAAAATGAGAGATCTTGTTCGATCTCAGATTGACATCTTTCTTTCGCTGCTTACAACGTTTTCTGTTGTCCTCATTGACCGCATCACAAAAGTTTTCTTTTCTGATTTGCTTTTCTACGGAGAATCGCTACCGATCATTAGCAATGTTTTGCACATGACGTTGATTCATAATACAGGGATTGCTTTTGGCCTATTTAAAGACCAAGGTATCGTATTTATCATTATTCCCGTCATCGCCATTGTTCTTCTTGTTTTTAACATTCAGTATTATCGACAAAATAATGAAGCTTTAAGCCGGGTCTATATCGTTGCTTTTTCTCTTATATTAGGAGGAGCTATTGGTAATTTAATTGATCGGATTGCCTTTGGTTATGTTATCGACTTTATTGATTTTCGTGTTTGGCCAGTTTTTAATATCGCGGATAGTGCGATCACTATTGGTGCTGTCATGATAGGACTCAAATGTTTCCGGTTATCTTCAAAATAGGTTCCTATTCAATTTATTCTTATGGCTTCATGTTAATTGTTGCCATTGCTCTTTGTATGCTGCTGTTTTATCGGGATGCCCGATCAGATGGGTTATCTAATAATATTATTTTTAGTTTGGTCTCAGGTGTCCTTCTATGGAATATTTTAGGCGCACGCATTCTTTATTTATTACTTCATGTTGAAGATTTTTTAAGTCATCCATTAAAAATATTTATGGTTTACGATGGAGGATTTAATTGGCAGGGCGGATTTGTTGCAGGATGTGTCGCCGGTCTTTGGTTGACGAAGGTTAAGAATTTATCATTCCCGAGAATGGCTGATTTGGTTGCACCTTATTATGCTTTGGGTGTCGCGGTTGCTCGCATTGGATGTTTTTTGAATGGATGTTGTTTCGGGAAGGAAGTTAGTTGGGGCGTGTATTGTCCGGTCTACAAAGCAACTTATATTCCGCTTCAACTTTATTATAGTGTCAGCCTTTTTATTCTTTATTGTTTTTTAAAATATTATCAAAAGAAGTCCACGTTCCCGGGCCAAGTTTTTGTTTTATTTCTGATTTTGGATTCATTACTTAGGTTTTGTTTAGATTTTGTAAGTTTAGGATATCATCCAATCTATCTTAAATTAAGTATCTATCAATGGATTACATTAAGTATTATAATAACGGCTATTATTCTTTACTTTTATTTTAAAAAGCGAAACGAAAGAGAAACCAATGTTTCCAGTCATTTGTAAGATAGGCCCTGTAACTCTTTATTCATATGGTTTGATGCTGGCGATCGCTGTCATTGTCTGTAGCTTTATGGCGAGTCGGGATGCCAGAGCCGTTGGGATTAAAAGTGAACTCGTCCTTGACTTTATTTTCTGGCTCGTTTTTGCGGGAATTCTTGGGGCACGGCTATTTTATATCGCTATTAATTTTAATTATTTTCGTGAGAATCCTTTAGAGATTATTATGATTCAGCATGGCGGCCTGGCCTGGCAGGGAGGATTTGTTTGTGCGACTCTTTCTAGCTTTTGGTTTACGCGTAAACATCGTTTATCGTGGCTGCAAATGGCTGATTTAATGGCGCCGTATATTGCCTTAGGCCAAGCGATTGGCCGTATTGGTTGTTTTTTAAACGGTTGTTGTTATGGAAAGAAAATAATAAACAATGTTTTTCCATTGTTTAAGAATTCTTCTCTTCATCCCACGCAGCTGTATTTATTCATCGGGCTTTTTACGATTTTTATTATTCTTAAACGTTATCAAAAAGCTGCGAAAATCCCTGGAGAAGTTTTTGTCTTATTTATGATTCTTGAACCTATGTTAAGATTTTTTATTGAGTTTGTTCGGGCCGATCATGATGTTATTTACCGGGGTTTGAGTATCTATCAAATTGTTTGTTTAATCTTTATTTCGGTTGCTATTTATGTCTACACACGTCTTAAAAGTCGAGCCGCCAAGCATAAATCAGCGTCTTGATCTTTTCTTAACACAAAATCTTCCTGATGCGCCTTCCCGCAGTTTTGTCCAAAAGCTGATTGAGTCGGGGTATGTCAGCGTGAATAATTCGATTGTTAAATCGAAATATAAAATAACAGAAGGGGATACTATCTCCGTTGATGTTCCTGAAGAGTTTTTGGCACCGGAAAATATCGAACCGGAAAATATTCCCTTAAATATTTTTTATGAAGATGATCATTTACTGGTGATCAATAAACCTATTGGCATGCTTGTTCATCCGGCGAGTGGCTGTAATACGGGAACTCTCGTTAACGCGCTTCTACACCATTGTCAGCAACTTTCGGATTTTAATTCTCCACTGCGCGCGGGTATTGTCCATCGGTTAGATAAAGAAACATCCGGATTAATTATTGTCGCGAAAGATAATACAACGCATGCCAAGCTTGCCAGGCAATTTCAAAAGCATACCATCAGAAAGAAATATTTAGCTTTGGTCGAAGGGCAAATTGAATTTGATGAAGGGATGGTCGATGTGCCTTTGGGCCGTCATGAAAAACATCATGATAAGAAGATTGTTAGTTTTGAAGAATCAGCAAAAGAGGCCTTAACATATTATAAAGTTATCAAGCGCGTTAAGGGCACGACACTCGTTGCCTTGTTTCCACAAACTGGACGAACGCATCAGCTGCGCGTTCATATGGCTTATTTAAAGCATCCGATTTTAGGCGATAGCAAATATGGCAAAAGAGATAATTTTGAGCGTTTAGCGCTACATGCGCAAGCGATAGGTTTTATCCATCCCTTTCGAGCGTGTTATCTTGAGTTTTCAACTAAGCCACCAAAGGAATTTTTGGAAAGAGTTAAGTGACCCCTCGGGAATTCTTTCCCGAGGGGTCATCCTGAGGAACGGCTGCCTGCCGCAGGCAGAAGTGACGAAGGATCTCCTAGGAGATCCTTCAGTCGCTTTTGCTCCTTCAGGATGACGATCATCGAGCCCGGTATATAAATAAACTAATACAAAGAATTCATATTAGCATCTTTACATCTTGAGCAATTTCAATATAATATAGATAAATTAATTTTTGGAATTTGACCCATGACCAATAAATCCTCAGGAAAAGTTTTAACCGTTTTTATCGTCATTATTGCCATCCTTTTGATTTCTTTAACGGCTATTTCAATTTTCTTTTTTCAAAAAGAACTTGAGAGAAGAAAGTCTGTCGAGCTGATTCTTGAAAAAATCAAGGCTAACGAACAGAAACTTGAGGGAGAGTTGAAGGTTGTTAGGAAAGAAAAGTTTCTCTTGGAGGAGAAAAATAAAGAAGCGGATGAACGTATGAATAATTTAATGGATGAACTTGATTTGCAGTCAGGCTTAAGGGAAGAGGTTAAAAAAGAGAATGTTGCCTTAAAAGAACAATTAAGTAAAGAGACGCAAACACGAGAAGCTTTGCAAAAAAAGTTTGAAGATGGGGGAGCTTTTGAGCAACAAATTGCGGATTTAAAAGCGAAGCTTGCAGCGGAGACGAACTTAAGAAATCAATTAGAGCAACAAAATAAAGACCTTCAAGAGAAGTCAGCCAGCCTCGAGCAAAGTTTGGGCAAAGAATTTTCTTCCGCTCCAAAGCCTTCCAAAGAAATAAAAGACGCGCAAAAAAAGGTTGATTTAGAAAAGATTGTTGTCGTTCCTAATGAAACTCCTGAAGGTCGTATTTTAAGTGTTGATACAGACACAGAATTTGTTATTGTTAATTTAGGCCAAAAAGATGGCGTCAATGTTGGCAATATTATGTCGGTTTATCGAGGCAAAGAATATTTAGGTGATGTGAAAATTACCCGTGTTCAGCCAGAGATGTCAGCGGCTGATCTGATACCACCTTTCTCAAGTCGTTTAGTACGCAAGAACGATCAAGTAGTCTCTGCTCAGCAATGATTCTTACGGTTAAACCTTCTGATTTCTTACAAGGGACAATCGAACTTCCTTCTTCCAAGTCGTACTCCATTCGTGCGTTTATGATTGCCGCGTGTGGTGGGCACTCCATAATTTTAAATCAATCCGATTGTGAAGATGCTCAAGTGGCTTTGTCTGTTGCGAAAGCATTTGGTTCAAAAGTAAAACGTCTTGGCAAAAACAACTGGGATGTCATCGCCAACCAATCGAATACGCCTATTTCACATATTCATGTCGGAGAATCGGGAACTGTGCTGCGTTTTGTCTTACCTTTAGCCGCACTGCGTGGTCAAAAGACTTTAATCACGGGCGAAGGAACATTAAAGGGACGACCCAATTTATTTTTAATAGAAACACTTCGTCAAATGGGGAGTTCTCTTCGTGGTCAGGGCCAACAACAGAGTATTCCGATAAAAATTCAAAGGAGTAATCTTCGCGGGGGAAAAATTGCAATTGATGGCTCTTTAAGTTCTCAATTTATTTCAGCGTTGCTTATTACTTGCCCGCAATTAAAAGAAAATACTCAGCTGAGATTAACAGGAAAGAATCTCGTTTCTTCCGACTATATTACGATGACTTTGCAAGTTCTTAAGCGCAGTGGAATTAAAATAAATAATATTGGTGAACGAAAATTTATTATTAAGGGAAATCAGTCTTTTAAGGGGTTGAAGAATTTTACAGTTCCCTCTGATTATGGTTTGGCCGCGTTTTTAATGGCAGCGGCTTCTCTTGTTCCATCGGAGGTGACCTTCACCGGATACTTGAAAAATGATCTGATTCAAGCCGACGGCCAAATTATTTCATTGTTAAAGGCAATGAATGTTAAGTTTAAGAAAACAGATCGCTCAATTAAGATCAAGGGTCCATTTGAGTTAAAGGGCGGAAACTTTTCCCTTAAAAATGCGCCGGATTTAGTTCCCATCATGGCGGTTTTGGCATTGTTTGCTAAAGGTAAAACCCGTTTGTATGACATTGGCCATGCCCGAGCGAAGGAATCAGACCGGATAAGTGATTTAAGAAATGAGTTACTTAAGGTAGGTGCGCATATTAAGGAAACAGCCGATGAGCTCATTATTTCTCCTCAAAAAAATTATAAGAAAAACATTCGTTTAGATCCGCATCATGATCATCGTTTGGCCATGGCTTTTTGTGTTCTTGGCTTAAAACTTGGTGTCAGCGTTAAGGATATAGAATGTACCGCCAAGTCCTACCCTGGTTTTGTTCGTGACTTCAAATTAATGGGTGCTAAAGTCACTTCAGCTCGTCTATAACTTATTTAAATTGATGTGTTTAGAAAAATTAAATTGACATGTTTTTTCTTTTCATATATTATGGTTCAAATTCAAGTTATAAGAGATTAGATTTTTAGAATTTACCCCCGGAATAAACACTCATGTTACAAAAGTTAGGCAAACTCGTAAAAAAATTCTTCAATTATATCCTCGGACTTTTTTCCAATGACATTGGTATCGATTTAGGGACAGCCACAACCCTTGTTTATGTTAAAGGGGAAGGGGTTGTTTTGTGTGAACCGTCTGTTGTGGCCATTGAAAAAGATACTAATCGTGTTATCGCGGTTGGAGATGAGGCGAAAAAGATGTTAGGTCGAACACCAGGAAATATTATTGCGATTCGTCCAATGAAAGATGGTGTTATCTCTGATTTTGAAATTACAGAAGCGATGCTCAAATATTTTATTAAGAAGGTTCATAAACGTAAGGTTCTTGTCCGTCCCGCGATGGTCATTGCGATTCCTTCAGGAATTACTGCCGTTGAAAAAAGGGCCGTACGTGATTCGGCGGAACGTGCTGGGGCCCGATCGGTTGAACTTATTGAAGAACCAAAGGCAGCCGCCGTTGGTGTTGGATTACCCGTTGAAGAAGCCGCCGGAAACATGATTATTGATATCGGTGGCGGTACAACGGAGTTTGCGGTTATCTCTTTGGGTGGTATGGTTTATGCGAAATCGATTAAAATCGCCGGGGATGAGATGGATGAGGCGGTTATTGAATATTTGAGAAAGACGTATAATTTGATGATTGGTGAACGAACGGCTGAAGAAATTAAAATTCGTATTGGTTCAGCTTATCCACTTGAAGAAGAATTAAGTATGGATGTGCGTGGCCGCGATTTGATCTCAGGCTTACCAAAAACAATTACGATTACCTCAGTTGAAATTCGTGAGGCTTTGCATGATCCTGTTCAAGCCATTGTTGATGCTTCCAAAACAACGCTTGAGCAAACTCCACCAGAGCTTGCGGCTGATTTAATTGATCGTGGAATTGTTATGGCTGGAGGAGGATCTCTTCTACGTGGCATCGATAAACGTATTGCTGAAGAAACAGGATTGCCCGTCCATGTTGCCGATGACCCGTTAACAGCTGTCGTTTTAGGGACTGGCCAGACACTCAGCATGGGACAACGTTTACGTCGTCGTATTGTTGTTCCCACAAAACTTGATTTTTAACCCCCCATGAGTTCCCGGACGGTTTAATGAGTGTTCAAAAAAAATTACAAGTCTATAGCTTATATTCTCATTCTTATCCTGCCGCTTTTTCTACTTTTTTCCCAGTCTAAATTATTTTCCTCATTTAAATTTAGTATTATTGAAATTACATCTGTCCCGATGCAAATCATTTCTTTTCCTATTCGGGAAATAAGAAAAATGCTTTATTATCACTGGACATTTGAAGAATATAAAAGGTTGTCGAAAGAAAACAGTGTCCTTAAAACGCGTTTAGCTGGACTAGAGCAGACCATCAATGAGAATGCGCGTCTCGAACGTTTGTTAGAAGTTAAACGTAATTTAATCTATTCATCAGTCGCGGCGAACATTATTGGACGCGATCCCTCGTATTGGAATTCATCCATTATTATTGATAAAGGATCAGCAGAAGGTGTTCGGCAAGGATTCCCGGTTGTCAATGCCTGGGGCGTGGTTGGGAAGATCGTTGAGGTGGGCCCTCATAAAAGCAAAGTGATTCTTTTAACTGATCCAGAATTTAGTGTGGCGGCCACCATTGAGCGTTCCAGAGAGAGTGGGCTGGTCAGTGGAACACTCCAAGGTCTTTGTCGTATGAGATATCTTAGTGTTGATGCGGATGTTCGATTGGGAGATAAGGTTATTACATCGAAATTAAGTTCTGCGTTTCCCGAGAATATGATGGTTGGTGAGATTATAAAAATAAATCAAACGGTGAATCAATCATCGCTCGAGTGCCTCATTCGCCCAACGGTTCCGATATCTCAGTTAGAAGAGGTTTTGGTAATTCTAAAGCAGTAAGTTAACTCCATTCTAGAGTTTATTATGCGAAAATTGGCATTAATTGCTGGCTTTGTTTTCGGCTTTTTTCTTGTTGAGCTATTAATATTCAATCTCGTTGGCCGCTTATTTATTCCTAATCTATTGCTGCTTTTAATCGTTTCTTTTAGTATTTTTTTTGGTATTCGTTATGGGCTTTTTACCGCCGTCTTAGCAGGTGTTTTAAGAGACAGCTTTAGCACGGACCATTTTGGCCTCCATATTTTTACTTTTATTCTTTGTGCTTTTGCCACAATCCTTTTAAAAAGATATATTTATCATCGAGGTTCTCCATTCTCGTTTTTTCTTCTCACATTCTTAATAAGCCTTATCAATATTGTTACACAGTTTGTTTTAGGAATAATGCTAGGGCAAATTGATTTTTATCAAATGATTCGATTTGTTTTAATCCCCGAGGTTGTCAGTACCATTGTGATTGCTAATTTTGTCTTTTATCAATTAAGAACATGCGTATTAAAATTATTCGTCTAATTATTATTATTTTATTTGCGATGATTGCCATGGAGCTTGTTTACATCCAGGCAATCCGCGGACAATACTTTTATCGTTTAAGCAAGAACAATCGTATTCGCGTTGTTCCATTAGAAGGCTCGCGTGGGCGCATTAAAGATGTTAATGGGGTTTTTATGGCGGACAATCGAATGGCCTATAATGTCGTCATCACTCCCCATGATTTAAAAGAAACGGATAAGGTCTTTCGTTTTTTAAGCGAAGTTTTGGATACAGATTTAAAAACAATTGCTAAACGATATCAACGTGATCGCACGGCCCCTTTTGCCCCAGTTATTATTGCGGAAGATATTAACCGACGAACGGCAATTACCATCGAAGAAAATACTTATCGATTTCCGAGCCTTTCTATTCAAGAAAGTTTTAAGCGGTATTATCCACTTGAAGATAATAGTGCGCATATCTTAGGATATGTTGGTAAACGTAATCGCACGGAGTCAGGGAGTTTTAAGGAATATGGTTATTCGCCACAAAGTATGGTTGGTTATACAGGGATAGAAGAATATTATGATTCATTTTTGCGAGGAGAAGTTGGGGGAATACAGGTTGAGGTTAATAGCCGTGGTCAACAGGTACGACTTCTTAGTTTTAAAGAACCTAAAAAGGGTGTGGATTTAATTTTGACAATTGATACGCGTATTCAACAAAAAGCACAAGAATTGTTAGCGGCACGAAGAGGGGTCGCCATTGTTATGGATATGGATAATGGAGAGATCTTGGGGCTGGTAAGTTCTCCGGGCTTTAATCCTAATGTTTTTATGAATAGTGAAGATAGAAAAAAGATTTCTTCACTTTTTTATGACACCGCATCACCGCTTTTAAATCGAGCGATTAAGGGATTGTTTCCGCCAGGATCAGTTTTTAAAGCTATCTTGGCCACGGCGGGATTAAATAATCAGACGATTTCAACAAATACAACTTTTATGTGTAATGGTGTTTATCAGTTGGGAGGCATGGAATTTCGGTGCACGCATACCCACGGGGCGCAGAATATTTTTGAGGCTATTGCACATTCTTGTAATATTTATTTTTATCATTTAGGGTTAAAGTTGGGTGTTGATACCATTGAAGAATATGCACAACTTTTTAATTTGGGCCACAAAACAAATATTGATCTTCCGTATGAAGAGGCGGGATCTATTCCCAGCCGTCAAGGCCGCTTAGCCAATCAAAAGAGAAAGTGGTATACAGGCGAAACATTAAATTTATCCATTGGACAAGGAGATGTTTTGACAACACCTCTTCAGTTAGTCCGCATGATGGCAACCATTGCCAGCGATGGACTTGAAGTTCAACCTCATGTGATTAAAGCTATGGGGGACAATTTCACTAATCAGTTTTCTGGGAAGAGACAAATTGATATAAGAAGAGATGTTTTTAAAAAAGTTAAGGAGGGGCTAAGACAGACGGTTACTGATCCAACCGGTACAGCCGCTGATTTAAATATATCTAATTTATATGTTGCGGGGAAAACCGGGACGGCGCAATCATCTGGTAATCAAGAAAATCATGCCTGGTTTGTTGGGTATGTTAAAGGGGAACATCGAAATGTTTCTTTTTGTGTCTTCCTTGAGCATGGCGGTTCAAGTCATAATGCGGTTTTACTGTCACGGGAGTTGTTGGTTTATATGCAGAGTGAAGAAATATTATAAAAAGGTTTGTCACAAAGTCACCAAGTCACAAGGTCACCAAATTATGGTGACTTGGTGTCAGGTGACCTGTGACCTTGTGTTATGAGACGCGACTTAGAAAATAAAATTTGGATTTATACCTTGGCGATCATTGGGATAGGCTTGTTGGCCTTGTACAGCGCTTCATCGGTGAATGTCCGTGTTTCACAGCAAGTTTTTTATGACCAACTCTTATGTGTTTCCATTGGGCTTGGTATTATGTATCTTTTAGGTAATGTTGATTACCGTCGATTTTATGATGGCGCTTATATTTTCTATATTGTTAATGTTTTTTTGTTAATCGGAGTTTTAGTAGGAGGGCGTCATGCGTTAGGGGCCCGGCGTTGGCTGGAAATCGCGGGACTTAGTTTTCAGCCATCGGAGTTTGCTAAATTAGCCCTCATCCTTATGCTGGGACGTTATTTTAGTAATCGACGGCCGACCCTTTCGTTTGATCTTTTGAGCAGAACACAAATTATTTTTAAAGGACTCATCATTCCTTTTTTATTAACATCCGTTTTGATGATCCTTATTTTTAAGCAACCAGATCTTGGAACATCCATATTACTTTTTGGCGTGTTCGTAATTATGTTATTAGTTAGTGGTTTAGAATATCATTATCTGCTAACATTTCTAGGTTTATGTTTAATGGCGGTTCCGTTTTGCTGGAAGTTTCTTAAACCTTATCAAAAAGATCGACTTTTAGTTTTCTTAAATCCTAATATTGATCCTTTGGGAGCGGGATATACCATCATTCAATCCAAAATTGCGGTTGGTTCGGGTCAAATATTTGGTAAAGGTTGGCTGGCTGGAACGCAAAATCAATTGAATTTTTTACCGGAACGTCATACCGATTTTATTTTTTCTGTCATTGGCGAAGAGTGGGGACTACTTGGAACGTTACTACTTGGCTATTTTTATTTCTTACTCATTGGATGTTGTTTTTCGATCGCTGAGCAGGTCAAAGATAAGTTTGGAACATTTGTCGTCATAGGGATTGTTTCTATCCTGGCATTACAAGTTATTATTAATATCGGAATGGTCTTGGGTCTCTTTCCTGTCGTGGGTATTACCTTGCCTTTTATTAGCTATGGCCGTTCGTCCTTATTGATTTTTCTTGTTATGATGGGATTTCTTCTTAATTTAAGCAAACGCCGAACGGTTTTTTGATATTTCCGACGTATTTTATACCTTAAAAATTAAATTAATAATTTGTCGACTCATTATTACTATAGTAAAATCAAAACGCTAGAAGGCCTTGGGATCGTTTAACATATGAGACAATTTAAGAAAGTTACTAATAAACATCTGGGAGAACTCCTGGTTGAACGTGGCATTATCAGTCGAGAACAAGTCAACGTTGCCATCGCGCATCAAAAGGCTAGTGGCGGATTAATGGGGGAAGTACTTGTTGAGTTAAAATTCGCGACCGAAAAAGATATTGCCCAGGCCATTACCTGCCAGTATGGATTTCCCTATCTACCGTTAGCTAATTATGAAATTGACAAAGAGGTTGTTAATTCTGTCCCTGAAAATATTTGTCGCAAATTTTGTATTATTCCGATTGATATCATTGGAAAAAGTTTAACACTCGCTATGGCTAATCCACTTAATATCCAGGCCTTTGAAGATATCGAGCTGTTAACGGGTTGTTCAATTCAAGCCTTTGTGAGCACTTCTAGCGACATCAAACAGGCTATCGACAAATATTACAAACCTTCGTAAGTTTTTTACAGGCTTTCGTATGAATATTTTAATTTTATGTAAAAAAGTTAATCAATGGCCTCATTAAAAGACGATTTAAAAAAAATTCTTTTGCGCGACAATCTTATTTCTCCGGAAGATCTTACGCGCGCTGTTGAGGAGCAAAAAAAAACAGGAGGAGAGTTAAGTAGAATTCTTGTCCAGCTTAATGTCATCAGTGAAGATGTCTTGACCCAAGTCTTAAGCGAAGGGCTTGGCCTTCCCCCCATTAATATTGCCCGTCTTAAAATTGACCCGAACGTTGTAAAACTCATCTCCAAAGAATTAGCCATTAAATATAAGATTATTCCGATTTCACTCATGGGTGATCATTTAGCCTTGGCCATGGCGGATCCGCTTAATATTTTTATCATTGATAATATATCGGCATTGACGGGATATATCATTGATCCGATTGTTGGTCGATCTAAAGATATTGAGCAGACTATTCAAAAATATTATGTCGAGGTCGATACGGGGGCTAAACCATCAGAAGCTTTTGATAGTATTATTAAAGATTTCAAAGATGGTGGTGATTTAGAATTAGTTAAAGATTCCTTGGCTGATGCCAAGGGCGGTGGGAAGGTTGAGGAATTAACAGATGACGCCCCTATTATTAAATTAGCGGACACAATCATTCAGCAAGCTGTTGCCGCCAAGGCCAGTGACGTTTTTATCGAACCTTTAGAAAAAGCGATGCGTGTTCGTTATCGCGTGGATGGAGTTATTCGTGAAATTGATCGCATGTCAAAGGTACTTCATGCCCCACTTATTTCGCGTATTAAAGTTATTTCTAACCTAGATATCTCGGAACATCGTCTTCCTCAAGATGGCCGATTTAAAACGATTATTTCTGAAAATCGAGAAGTTGATTTTCGTGTTAATGTTTTACCGACGGCATTAGGGGAGAAGGTGGTTCTTCGTGTTTTAGATAAAACAGGATTTGTTTTAGATATTGATAAGTTAGGATTTGAGCCCAAGGCCTTAGAGCAACTAAAAGAATGTGGCCTAAGACCACATGGTTTGATTTTAACGTGTGGTCCAACCGGCAGCGGGAAAACAACAACACTTTATTCTATTCTTAAACATGTTGATTCCCCCACAAAGAATATCGTAACGGTTGAAGATCCCGTGGAATTTCAGATTAAGGGATTGAATCAAGTTAATATTAAACCTGCGATGGGGCTTACTTTTCCAACGAGCTTACGGTCAATTCTTCGTCAAGATCCAGATATTATCATGATTGGTGAAATCCGCGATGCTGAGACACTCGACATTGCGATTAAAGCCGCGTTAACAGGGCACTTGGTTTTAAGTTCATTACATACAACAACAGCCGCGGGATCTATTGTGCGTATGATGAATATGGGGATTGAACCATTTCTTATTTCTTCCTCGGCCTTAGCTATTGTTGCCCAACGGCTTTTGCGTAGGTTATGTCCTCGCTGCAAAGAAAGTTATGTTCTGCCGCCTGAGGTAGTTAAGGAAGTTGGACTAACTCGATTAACTTCGTCAAAGAAGGTTGAGCTATTTAAAGCCAAGGGATGTGAGCAATGTTATAAGTTGGGTTATCGTGGTCGTGTTGGGATTAATGAAATGTTGCTTTTTACCAACAAGATTAAGGAAGCCGTCTTGGCGGAAGAAGGGGAAATAAAGATTAAAGAAATTGCGCGATTAGAGGGCATGCGCACCATGCGTGAAGATGGACTTGTCAAAGCCTTGGCGGGATTAACAAGTTTGGAAGAAGTTTTAAGAGTTACAGCCCCGGATGAAAATTTAGAAGATTAATATGAGCAAGACCTTAAAAGAGCGTATTTTAAAAACCTTGATCGATACTCAGAAATTAAAAAAAGAAGATATCGATGAGGCAATGACGTTACAGAAAAAGAAGGGCATTAGTTTCGAAAAGGCTTTGATCGAGAAGGATTTGGTTAAAGAAAAAGATTTGTTGCTACTATTGGTACGTGAGCTCAACATCCCTTTTATCAATTTAAATAAATATAGAATTGATCCAAATTTAAAAGAAATTGTTCCTGAGCGCATTGCCCGCCTTTATCACATTATTCCCCTTTCTCTTTTGGAGTACACGTTAACGGTTGCTATCTCGGATCCCCTTAATATTTTTGTCATCGATGATCTTAAGAATATTACTGGAAAAGAAATTGATGTGGTTATTAGCACGGATTCTGATATTGCCAAGGCCATTGATACGTATTATGGAACACAGGCGGCGGCGACCCTCAAAGAAATCAGTCAAGAGGTAAAGGCTGGAGAGCTAGAGATTGTTTCTGCTCATGATGTGGATGAAGAAATTGGTGGGGTTGTCGATGAAAGCCAAAAAGCGCCAATTATCCGCATGGTCAATTTGATTATCAAGGAAGCGATTCGTCAGCGCGCGTCGGATATTCATATGGAACCGATGATTGATGGCATGCGCGTTCGTTACCGTATTGATGGAATTCTACAAGATATTTTAAATGTTCCCAAGGTCAATCAGAACGCCGTTATTGTGCGCATTAAGATTATGGCGCAACTAGATATCACCACCGGCCATATCCCACAAGACGGCCGGTTTAAATCAAAAATGTCCGACAAGGAAATTGATTTTCGCGTATCGTTATTGCCAACGATCTATGGACAAAAAGTTGTTATGCGGGTATTAGATAAAGGAAATCTTGCCGTTGGATTAAATGGGCTCGGTGTTTCACCAAAATCACTAGCTGTTTTAGAAGAGGCGATCAAAAAACCTTTTGGAATGATTTTGGTAACCGGGCCAACAGGAAGCGGTAAATCAACAACGCTTTATTCCATCGTCAATGAACTTAATACGGTTGATAAAAATATTGTCACCATTGAAGATCCTGTTGAATATTTGATTGAAGGTTTAACACAAATTCAAGCCCGTCCAGATATTGGATTAACCTTTGCGGAAGGTTTACGGGCGACACTTCGCCAAAGTCCGGATGTTGTCATGGTGGGGGAAATTCGTGACAATGAAACGGCTGACATTGCGATTAAGGCATCTCTAACGGGTCAATTGGTTTTTTCGACGCTGCACACCAACGATGCCCCTGGGGCTCTGACGCGTTTAGTGGACATGGGCGTTGAGCCTTTTTTAGTGGCGTCTAGTTTGGTTTTAGTTAGTGCGCAGCGTTTGTGCCGAAAAATATGTTCGGCCTGTAAGGAATCTGTTAAGATCGACCAACATGTTCTTGATCGATTAGAGTATAAGTTTAAATCAGGGACACTTTTTTATCATGGTAAAGGTTGTGATAACTGTCGACATACGGGCTATCGAGGCCGAACGTGTATTACAGAAGTTTTAGACATTGATGATGAAATTCGTAATATGTTGTTAGCTGGGAAATCATCACAGATTATCAAGCAATATGCTCAAGAGAAAAAGGGAATGAATACGCTCTGGGAAGATGCCATTGAAAAATGTCTTGCGGGGATTACAACGTTAGAAGAAGTTTTGCGTGTTACAACGAAAGAATAATTTTTTCGTTATTTTCAATAGTTTAATTAATGTTAAAATAAAAACACCTTAATAAACCAAGGAGTTGGCGTGGCTATAATGGATGATGACGAAGAATCAAAAAAACAATTGTTAGGTGAGATATTGGTTAAACGCAATATCATAACCCCCAAGCAACTCGATACCGCTTTAGAAGTTCAAAAAAAAGAAGAAGGGTATATTGGAGAGATTTTGGTCAGACTTGGATTTCTGGAAGAGCGGGATATTGTTGTTGCCTTGGTCGTTCAATGTAATCTTCCCTATATTGCGATCGATAAATATGAGATAGATCGCAGCATCCTTCAATTAATTCCACGAGAAATTGCTTTGAAGTATCATGTTATCCCTCTGGATCGTGTAGGGGATGTTCTTAGTGTGGTCATGGCTGACCCTTTAAATATTGCAACAAAAGCGGAGTTGCAGCGGATAACCAGCTGCCGTATTGCTCCTTTTATTGCAACGAAAATAGAAATCGAAAATTCCATTGAACGATGGTTTGGTAAGGAGAAATAGGATGCCAACGTTTAAATACACAGCGAAAACAGAACAGTCACAGACGGTCGCCGGTAAAATTGTTGCGGAAAATAACAAGGTGGTCATTGAAGAACTGCGTAAACGTAAATTAACGATTATTACTTTATCTGAAGTTAAAGAATCGTCGCCGTCAAAATTTAAATCCAAAGGAAGCAAAGTCAAAGGGGAAGAAATTGTTATCTTTGCCCGACAGTTAGCAACGATGGTTGATGCTGGGATTCCAATTTTGCAGGCGATTAATGCGCTCAAAGATCAAGTAACTCATGTGGGATTTCAAAAGATTTTGGGGAACGTGGAAAGTGATATTCAGCACGGAAGTAGTTTGTCCGCGGCCTTTGCCAAACATCCCATAACGTTTGATACACTTTTTGTCAGCATGGTTCGCGTCGGAGAAACAGGAGGAGTTTTAAGTGCGATTCTTGATCGTGTGGCTACCTATATGGAAAAAACTTTAAAATTAAAACGTAAGGTTAAATCAGCCTTAGTTTATCCAGCGGTGGTTGTGAGTATGGCGATTATTATCACAACTGTTTTACTTGTAAAGGTTGTTCCTACCTTTGCCGGGATCTATTCATCATTTGGTTCAAAATTACCCGCGATGACCCAGATGCTATTGACTATTAGCAACATTTTAAAAAAGGATTTGATTTTTGTGATTATCGCTATTGGCGCCATTGTTTTTGCTTTGAAGAAATGGCATGGCACTGATAAGGGGGCACTAGCCATCGACGGGTTTCTTTTAAAAATGCCGATTTTTGGAGAGCTTCTACGAAAGTTTTCGATTAGTCGATTTACACGAACTTTGGCGACTTTGGTGCAAAGTGGTGTTCCTATTTTGGAATCTTTAGATATCGTCGGAAAGACTATTGGTAATCGTGTTTTAGAGTTGGTTGTTCAGGATGTTAAAAATAGTGTTCGTGAAGGACAGAGCATTGCCGCGCCTTTAAATAAAAGTGGCGTTTTTCCTCCCATGGTTACACGGATGATTGCTATTGGGGAGAAGTCTGGTCAATTAGAAAAAATGCTTCTTAAAATTTCTGAATTTTATGATGATCAAGTTGATGCCTCGGTTGATGCTTTAACCAGCATCATTGAGCCGTTGATTATTGGTATTTTGGGAATTATTATTGGTTTTATTGTCATCGCATTATTTTTACCAATTATCAGCATCACACAGTTGGTTAAGTAATTTATTCGGGAGAAAAGATATTTTTAACACACTTTTTTATATTACTTTGATAAGTTTGTGGCTGTGTAGTGGATCGTCTTTGGCCTGGGCACAGCAAAAAAGAGATATCCCCGTTAATCAAATCTTAGAATCCAGCCTTACGAGCCTCAAAGATAGTGCTCAGAAAGTCCAAGAGCGTAATCAGTGGCTGTCTCTTGAAACCCAAAGACTTCAAAATGAAATCAAAGAATACAAGAAAGATTTAGAAAAGCTAGAAGAAGGCCGATCAAAGTTAACCGCAGGCGTCGCCCAGCAAGATCAGCTTTTAAATCATGTGAGTAAAGAAGCCACACTTGTTGAAAAAGGCGTTAAGCGACTCAATAAGGATATCAATCAATTAACGGCTGAAGAGAAGGATATCGAAGCAAAGATCGAAGCTAACCGTCAAGGATATCAAGAAATCAAGAATCAAATTGAATCGCGTCAGAAAGAGATTTCTCAACTAAAAGAACGAGGAGTTACTTTATCGAACATGCTATCTGGTAAAGACTCTAATATAGAGAAAGAGAAATTATTAAAATCTATTGAAGCGAGCAAAAAAAATGTTGGTTTTGCACAAAAGAAGTTAAAGCAATTAGCGGGTGAGCGTGACAGACCGCTAACAATGATTTCTGATTTAGAGAAGAAGCAGAAGCTATTAAAGGAACAATTGAGTGGGTTAGAGCAAGAGTATGGTTTTATATTAGAAGAGGAAAAAAATGTTATTAATAATATAGAAAATGTGAAGAAAGAAAAAGAAACCCAATTGCCGCAGTTAACAGAAGAGGTTAATCAGCTCAAGGTCAAAAGTAATGAATTGGAAGATGTTCTTAGCAAAGCTAAGGCAAAACTCAAGGAAAGTGAATTAAATTTAGCAAATGGGGAGCTGGAAGAGTCTCAGTTGCGACAAAATTTGACGGTTATTAAGAAGGAAACTATCGGATTAAAGGATGAATTGTTGTCTTTGGGCAAAACTCTAGAACAGATAGAGAATAATTAGGGGATAGGGGCAGTTTGACACCCCTCTGCCAGCATGTTATACTTTCGACGCAGATATGAAAGGGTAAACCTTCCGTAAGGATGGGACACAAAACTATAGGGCCCTACAATAGAGGGCAGCCAGTTGCCAAGATGAGCGATTTTTGTGAACCTATTCCCAAAGAAGGAATAGGTTTTTTTATCAGTGTAGGAAAGTATATAGGAATTTAGAAACTGCTAGAAAATTCCTTTCCTACACAGCAAAGAAGATATGACGAACGAAGTGAGGAATTTTCTTGTGAAAAGTCTTTGATAACTTGTTATCTGTGCTATAATTACGACAACTTCGAAGAAAGTATAAATGAGAATAAGGGAGGTGGAATCGAAGTCGTAGAGTAATAACAATGCAACAAACTGGGCAATTAGTTAGAAAATAAATCCGATAAGGGAAAACGGTCTTATACCTTAAATAAAATACAGTAATAAGAACCTTTTCGGGAAATGACTAAAAGCTCAAAAATCGAAAAGGAGAGATTAAAATGAAACGAACAAATCAAAGTGGTTTTACGTTAGTAGAAATTATGATCGTTGTTGCGATCATTGCGCTATTAGCGGCGATTGCAATTCCAAACTTACTTCGCGCTAAGATTTCAGCCAATGATGCCAACGCGCAGGCAACTTTGCGAAGTATGTCTACTGCTTCCGAAACTTTTGGAACAGCAAACAATGGGAGTTATCCAGCAGCGGTCACCTCAATGGTTACAGGGTCTACACCACCCTATCTTAATAGTAACTATTGCGGGGTAACGATGGATGGGTATGCGTTTTCATGTACTAATACGACAGGTGCATATACTTATATCGCAACACCGACTACGGTAGGAACAACAGGGACGACAACCTACACAATGACAACAGGCGGAATTTTAACTCCGTAATTGTTTTTGTGTGGTTTGAATTATTATAAAAAGGAGAGCTTGAATCAAGCTCTCCTTTTTATTTATGCGCAAGTCTATAAATAATTAAAATAGATATTACCTTCCAAACAACTTAATGTTATGATCGAGTTGAAAAAAATAAAATTTCCTTTGAAACACATTAGTGCTTGGCCTTCGCTCAGCACTAATGGTGAGCGAATAAATAAATTAAAAAAACAGTCGAACCATTAGCATTTGTTAGCAACTTTGTTATAATACAACCAATGCATCCGCTATTATCGAATTACTTCAATTTTATCCATAAATTTACTTCTCCTATCAAAGAAAGCTCTTCTGTCGGGTTAGACATTGGGACCAGTGAATGTAAACTTATCGAGATTTCTAAATCCAATGATTCCTTCGAACTATTATCTTGGGCCGTCGATCCTGTTTTAGACGGCAATGTGGCCGCAACGCTGCAAAAAATGCTGAGTCGTTTAAAGATTCCTTGCAAGGCTCCCTATACATCTATTTTTGGAAAAGGAACACTCATTCGTTATATTGATATGCCGCGAATGTCAAAAGACGAGCTAAAAAATTCTTTTGGTATTGAATCGGATAAATATTTTCCATTTCCTCAAGATAAAATCTACACAGATTGTTATATTTTAGATGCCCAAGCCGCTGGTCAACAAATGTCCGTTATGGCCGCTGCCGTCAAAAGAGAAATTGTTGATCAACGGATCAAGTTGTTAAGTGATTTAGGAGCGCAAGCAGATTTTATTGGCCTCGACTCTATCGCTTTAGCGAATGTAATTAATGTTTTAGGCTGTAAAGAAGAAGCGGATAAGAATACAGGGATGGCGCTATTAGATATGGGAGATACTGTTTCCAATCTTACTATTTTTGTTGATCGCCTACCGAGGTTTTCTCGTGATATTTATATTGGAGGACGTGATTTTACAAAAAGTATCAGCAATGCCTTGGGTGTAGGATTTGCAGATGCCGAAAAGCTTAAAATAAATCCAGGCGAAAGATTAAAAGATGTTGCGATCGCTTATGAGTCAGTTATTGGTAATATTGTTCAAGAATTAAAATTATCCTTTGATTATTTTGTTACAGAAAGAAACAAAGAAATCCAAACACTTTTGTTAACGGGAGGATGTTCTTTGCTGACAGGAGTCTCGGATACGTTAAAGAGCAACTTAGAAATTAAGGTTCAGGCTTGGGATCCCTTCTCAAATATTAAAATTAATCCTGAATTATCAGGGGTAGAAATTCATAAAAACGCTGCGAAATTAAGCGTGGCCTTAGGTTTGGCCCTTTACGATTATGATTGATATTAATTTAATTCCACCTAATTTGAGAAAGAAACGAAAAGGTCAGTTTGCCATCGGGCAATCAACCTTGCCTCTTGAGGTTATTATTGGGATTGGAGGAGGGTTTTTAGCCTTTCTATTTTTGCTTCATGTGACGTTGTTTTTGGTCGATATGTCAAAGAAAGCTTACAAAATGAGTTTGCAAAAACAGTGGGATAATATGTCGCCGGCGAAACAAAAATTCGATGCCATGGTTAATGATATGCACAGCTTGCAGAGTAAACAAAAGACCATTGAAGATTTGGTTGGCAGTAGCCGTATTTTGTGGTCGCAAAAGTTAAATATATTAAGTGATCTTTTGCCTCGAGGCGTTTGGTTACGGAAAATGGAATTACAAGACAGTCTTTTGCTGGTCGAAGGCAGTGCTATTTCACGAAAGAATGAAGAGATGACGAATGTTCATAGTTTTGCCTCGAGCCTTAAGGCTAATAAAGATTTTATGGATCATTTTAGTGATTTAGAATTGGGAGCCATTCAAACACGAACCATCGGTAAGGTCGAAATCGCCGATTTTATTTTTAAAACAAAATCAAAATGAGCTTTAAAATTCCTGACAATCTTTCTGCTGTTCTTGATAAGATCAACAAGGGGAATCAATATTATGTCCTCGGTGGTCTAATCCTGTTTGTTTTTCTTTTCGATTATTTTTTACTCATGCGTCCTCAGCTGAGCTCTTCGGCGAAAGCAAGTCAAGAAATTAAAAAATTGGCTGGTGATTTCAAAAAAGCCAAAGAAGATCTCGCTAAGAGTGGTGGCTATCAAAAAGAAGTCGATCGGCTTAAAGAAAAATTTGAGAGTATGAGCCGTAAAGTTAAATCTAAAGAAGAAGTTTCGTTAATTTTGGAGCGTGTTTCGCGGTTGGCTTATAAAAATGGTATAAAAATTGATCAGATGGTGCCTAACAGTCAGGAAATAGAGGTCTTAGTTAAGAATAATGACCGGTCTTATTCTGCGCTTCCGATCCTAGTAGAGGCTAAAACGGGATATCATAATTTAGGAAAATTTATTAATGATATTGAACGGGATGATATGTTTTTAACTGTTGACAGTTTTACAATTTCAACGATAATGGAGTCGCGTCAATTAGAGGTTCAGTTAACTTTGAAAGCCATTGTCTTTGAATAACTTTCGTCTCTGCTAATGATTAAGAAAAATATTCTATTTATAGCGTTTATGTTTATTGCCACAGCGGTCTCAGCTGAAGAGAGCGTTTTTACCTACAATGATCACGGCAAGCGTGATCCTTTTTGGATTTTGGTCAATTCTGGTGGAGCGGTTCTTAATTACGATACAGATTATTTGATTGCCGATTTAACTCTTGAAGGAATTACGATGGGTGCCAATGGTGATAATGTGGCCATTATTAATGGCCGAGTTGTAAAAATTAATGATACGATTGGTCAGTATATTGTTTCAAAAGTTAATAAAGATTCTGTAACCCTCACAAAGGGGCAGGAAACATTTGAATTGAAATTATAATTAGGAGGATTTGTCTCATGAAAAAATGGACTATTTTGTTTTTCGTAGTGCTAGGCTTAGCCTTTACGATTGTCCACGCACAGAATGAAACTAATTCACAAGTGATGGCAGAGTCATCGTCATCCACGGATGAAGCGGTATCAGCACCGCCCGCTATGGCAGAAAATGTTTCGATAACCAAAGAAGGAAATGTGAGTTTAGATTTTCGTGAGGCCGACATAAAAAATGTTTTACAAATTTTATCTTTTAAAAGTGGAATAAATATTGTCGCCAGTCCAGATGTCACAGGAATGGTAACGATTCAACTTAATGATGTTCCCTGGCAGCAAGCACTAGATGTTATTTTGCAAACGTACGGTTACGCTTATGAGAAAAAGGGCAATGTTATTTTTGTTACAACGGTTGAAAATTTAAAAAAACGTCGAGATGATTCAGCAAGCTTGGCTGAACAGGAACCACTTGACACAGAAACATTTATCCTCAATTTTGCTAAAGCTTCCGATATCATTACCTCCGTTGAAAAAATGAAGTCAGATCGAGGGACGATTAATTTTGATCAACGCACGAACACAATTATTATCACGGATACACCTAAGAAAATTGAATTAATGGGAAAAGTGGTAAAAACTTTAGATACAACAACCCCACAAGTTCTTATTGAAGCAAAAATTGTTGAAACAACCTTTTCAGATACAGACAATCTTGGGGTTGATTGGTTAACTAAAGTGACGGTCAGTGGTGCAAAACGTGCTTCACAATTTCCATTTACCACGCATTCATCTAATAAATATCTCGAAGATAATGACATCCCGGTTGCGACAGAAACCGACTTTGAATATGGAACTTTAGATTTTAATCAAGTGCAGGCGGTTTTTGAGGCACTAAAGACTAAGAGTGATACGAATATTCTTTCTAGCCCGCATGTTGTGACTCAGGATAATAAGGCGTCGACAATTGTTGTCGGTAGTCAGTATCCTATCCCAACATATACATTTAACGAAGAGCAAGCCCGTCTTCAGGTTTCGGGTTGGGAATATAAAGATATTGGGATTATTTTTAACGTGACACCACACGTTAGCTCGGCTGGGTTTGTAACATTAGATGTTGAACCAAAGATTACAGCGATTTTGGATTTCGTAACTGTTGAAAATACTTCACTGCCTCGACTCAGTAATGAATCAGCGAAAACAACCGTGATGGTCAAAGACGGAGAAACACTTGTCATTGCAGGGTTGGTTAAAAGTCAGAAGACAGATACGAAAAAGAAAATTCCTTTCTTAGGTGATGTCCCCATTCTGGGATACGCCTTTCAGAAGTCTGAGGTCTCAACGACTAAAACGGATATGATGGTGTTTTTGACACCACACATCGTTACCCCCGAAATTCCCTCAACAAAGTAAGGATATTTTAGATATCCTTTCATGAAATCCACAGAATAAAAGAGGTGTATTGTGCCTAGGGAAATTCTTATTCAGATTCAAAAGGGCGAATGCCAAGTTGCCATTATTGAACATGGCCACGTTGATGACTTCTTTATTGAAGCGGATCGTTATCAATCACTTTTAGGGAATATTTATAAGGGAAAAGTCGAATCGATTTTGCCATCAATTAATGCCGCCTTTGTTAATATCGGCCAACCGCGTAATGGATTTCTTTATTTGACGGATTCCGTTAGTCCAGAGATGGAAGAAGAGGCCCGACCTCCTCGACGATTTCTAGAAAAAATATTTAAAAAACCTAAAAAGGTTGAAGATAAATCGAGGCATGCTAAAAAGCCGCAGGGAGATATTGCTTTTACCGTTGGTCAAGAAATTCTTGTTCAGGTGGTTAAAGATCCATTTGGCGAAAAAGGAGCGCGATTAACAACGCATGTTTCTTTACCTGGACGTTTTGTTGTCTACATGCCTTTTGATAAACAAACCGGAGTTTCTAAAAAGATTGATAATGTCGAGGAGCGACAAAGATTGCGTGAAGTTATTAAAGGTTTTACATTCGCTAGTGCGGGAGGTTTTATTATCCGTACCGCATCATCCAAACAGGGCAAGAATGAACTTATCCGTGACGCCAAATTTCTTTATAAGCTTTGGGAAAAAATTTATAAAAAATTTGAACAGGAAAAAGCCCCAGCGCTAATTTATGAAGAAGGGGAACTAACCTGGAAGATTGTTCGTGATTGTTTGACGGATAAGGTTGATCAATTGATTATCGATTCTGCTGAAGAATGTGAGAAGATTAAAAAATTTGTTCATACGTTAATTGGCCCAGAGATGGTGCAGAAGATTCATCATTATAAAGGTGATGTGCCGTTATTTGAGGCTAAACATGTGGCGAAGGAGCTGAGCAAGATTTATGAGCCGAATGTTTATTGTAAATCTGGGGCGTATGTCGTTATTGAGCAAACGGAAGGACTCACTGTCGTTGACGTTAATAGCGGAAAATTTAAGCCCAAGGCTTCTCCTGAAGATGCTGCGTTTATGGTAAATATGGAAGTTGTTCCCGAAATTGCTCGGCAACTACGATTACGCGATTTAGGCGGCATTATTGTGATTGATTTTATTGATATGTCACGCGATGATCACAAACGAAAAGTTTATGAATCGCTACAGCGATCGCTTTCGCGAGATCCCGCGAAAACAGAAGTTTACCGAATTTCGCCTTTAGGGATTGTAGAGATGACGCGCGCCCGAACCGGGAAAACCATTGAATCGATGTATTTTGGTCCTTGTCCTTACTGCGATGGTCGTGGTCGGGTTAAGTTTGCGTAGGGTTGATTTCGAAATTGTCATGCCCGAATGTTTTAATCGGGCATCCAGTTTTGTTCTCGCTTAGATCCCCACTTTCGTGGGGATGACAGAGGCCAGGGTGAAAATAAATGTTGAAAAAACAGTCGAAATCAATTACATTAAGGCTTCTATTAAAAGGGACTTTTAGACGAATTTAAGTAGGTAAATCCAGGAGGTTATTATGTTTGCTGTTGTTAAAGTGGGATCTTCCCAATACAAAGTTAAAGAAGGCGATACAATCGATACGTGTCGACTTAGTGAAGAAGAAGGTAATACAGTTACTCTTGATCAGGTCTTGATGGTAGCTAGCGAAAAGGATGTTCGCGTTGGCCAACCATTCTTAAAAGATGCCAAGATTACAGCTAAAATTGTTCGACATATTAAGGCTGCGAAGGTCATTGCTTTTAAATTTCGCGCGCGTAAACATTTCCGTAATAAAAAAGCGCATCGCCGGGCGCTGACGACGATCAATATTACCAAGATTTCTGCATAAAAGAATACCATGATATTTGTTGATGAAGCCACAATCACTGTCAAAGCAGGCGATGGGGCCAAGGGCTGTGAAAGCTTCTATCGCGATTTGTATATGCGCTATCGCCGTCCTGATGGCGGAGATGGTGGCAGGGGCAGTGATATAATCTTCATGGCTGCCCGTGGTGTTCAAACCCTCCTCGATTTTAAAATCAAACAAAAATGTACAGCCTCAAGAGGCGGCAATGCCAGTAGCAGTAATAAAAAAGGAAAAGATGGCGCGCCTTGTATTTTGAAGGTCCCCGTTGGCACAATTATCCGCGATGCTGAAACAGGATTTTTAATTAAAGATTTATCGGCCGATACGCAATCGGTCATTGTTGCGCGCGGCGGAGCCGGCGGTCGTGGGAATAATAAAGGAAGAACAGTCACGCCACCGCAGCTCGGTGAACAGCGTCGCATTAAACTCGAATTAAAACTCATTGCTGATGTCGGTCTTGTTGGGTTTCCAAACGCTGGTAAATCAACACTCATTTCAAATATCTCGCGCGTTAAATCAAAGATCGCTAATTATCCGTTTACCACAAGACAGCCGATTTTAGGGATTGTCTATGTTGATGATTTTAGTTTTGTTGTTGCTGATTTACCTGGTATTATTGAAGGGGCACATCAGGGACGAGGATTGGGCGATCGATTTTTGCGCCACGCGGAACGGACAAAGGTTCTTGTCCATTTAATTGATATGGCTGGATCTGAAGGACGTGACCCACTTGATGATTACAAAAAGATTAATTACGAATTAAAAGCGTACGCTGAAGAACTTTTTTATAAGCACAAAATTGTTGTGGCGAACAAAATGGATCTTGACGGTGCCCAGGAAAATTTAAAACGTTTTAAAAAGAAACATAGAATTAAGATTATCCCAATTTCCGCGATTGAAAAAGAAGGGCTAACGGAGTTGGTAGAAAAGATTAAGGATCTTTTGTGCAAAGAACATTCCCTAGAAAAATAAAACGAATTGTTATTAAGGTCGGCTCGAGCGTCATTGCAACCTACGCGATGAAGCCCAAGGTCGCGCACCTGCGTTCGTTGGTTAAACAGATTTGTACGGTGCAGCGGCAGGGCATTGAAGTAATTTTGGTTAGTTCCGGCGCAATTGTCTTAGGAATGGGCGAATTAAATCAGCGCAAACGTCCGTCGGATTTGGCCTCACTGCAAGCGTTGGCGGCGATCGGTCAAACGGTTCTTATGCGGACGTATTCAGATTTGTTTAAGAAAAATAAATCCGGCTGCGCGCAGGTTCTCTTAACGTGGGAAGATTTTGATAACCGCGAACGATTTAATAATGCGAATAATACTTTTGGCGCGATTATTGAGCGCGGCATTGTGCCGGTTGTTAACGAAAATGACACAATCGCAACTGATGAGATTAAGTTTGGTGACAATGATCGTTTATCATCATTGGTAGCAAGTTTGGTCCACGCGGATTTGCTCCTTATTCTTTCAGATGTCGAAGGTCTTTATGATTTGCGAACATCCGACAAAAAATTATTTGATGAAATTAAAGAGATTACCGCCGAGATTGAAGGCGTTGCTTCGGGTTCAACGAATAAGAATATTTCTAAAGGTGGGATGAGCGCGAAACTTAACGCGATAAAGATTGCGACGCACGCAAACGTTCCTTGTGTCATTGCTCACGGAGAAACAGAGAATGTTTTGCTACGGATTTTAAAAGGTGACCGAATTGGAACATTTTTTATGGAACGCGAGGAAAAACTTATCGCGAAGAAGCATTGGATTTCCTTTGGCTCGAAACCCAAAGGTTCTATTGTTATTGATGACGGTGCGCGAGAAGCTCTTTTAAAAGGCGGAAAGAGTTTACTTTTGCCAGGTGTCGTTTCCTGGGATGGACATTTTAAGGCGGATAGTGTGGTTGTCATTTATGATAAGAAGAGTCAGGAAATTGGTCGCGGATTAATTAACTACTCGACGGCTGATTTATATAAAATTGAAGATAAAAAAGGTAAGCAAGAAGTTATCCACTGTGATAATTTAGTTTTGTCGCAGCGATAAGCAGTTTGTCATCCCCGAATGCATTAATCGGGGATCTTAGCAAATTATTACTATTTCTGGATCCCCACTTTCGTGGGGATGACAGAATTGAATTAAATATAATCTAGGAAATAATATGAACGACCAACTAACACAAACAATTATAAAGATGGCGAAGGCAGCGAAGGTTGCTTCCTACCAAATGTCTTTAGTCAGCACTAAAGACAAGAATATGGCGCTACTAAAAATGGCCAAGGCGCTTATCGCTAATCAGAAATATTTAATTAGTGAAAATAAAAAGGATTTAGCCGCCGCGCAAAAGGAAAATTATTCCAAGGCCTTAATTGATCGTTTGACGCTCAATGAAAAGACGATTAAGGGGATGGCGCAGTGTTTGGTGGAAACAGCAGGGCTTAAAGATCCGGTGGGGGAGCTTTTGCGTACAATCAAGCGTCCGAATGGACTGCTTATTAAAAAAGTTCGAACACCGATTGGCGTCGTCGGCATTATTTATGAATCACGGCCGAATGTCACTAGTGACTGCATTGGACTATGTTTAAAATCAAGCAATGCGGTGATTTTAAAAGGTGGGCGCGAAGCCTTTTATTCAAACAACGCTATTTTTACCGTCCTAAAAAATGTTTTAAAGAAAACTAAGATTTCAGCTGAGGCGATTCAGTTAGTTGGTGTGACCGATCGTGAGGCCGTTAATATTTTGCTTAAGCAAGATGAGTTTGTGGATGTGATTGTTCCACGCGGCGGCGAAGATCTCATTCGATTCGTTGTCGAAAATTCTACAATTCCAGTTATTAAGCATGCTAAAGGGCTTTGCACCATTTATGTCAGCGATAAAGCGGATTTAAAGATGGCTGAGAAAATTTGTTTTAACGCGAAAGTCCAAAAGCCTGGGGTTTGTAATGCCATGGAGACGATGCTTGTTAACGCGAAAGTTGCGAAGCGCTTTTTGCCTTTAATGATTAAGGAATTTCATGCGGCCGGTGTTGAAGTGCGCGGTTGTGAGCGGACACGTACTATTCTTAAAGGTCACGTCAAACAAGCGACGGATCAAGATTTTGATACGGAATTTTTAGATTTAATTTTGGCGGTGAAAGTCATCGACAGTTTAAAAGACGCGATTGATCACATTAACACACACGGCTCGCACCACTCTGATGCGATTGTGACTAAAGATAAAAAAGAAGCCGAAGCGTTTCTAAAGTCTGTCGATTCCGCAAGCCTTTATGTCAACGCCTCAACACGTTTTACCGACGGCTACGAATTTGGATTCGGCGCCGAGGTCGGTATCTCAACCGACAAACTCCACGCCCGTGGCCCAATGGGGTTGGAAGAATTAACCACCTATAAATATTTAGTTTATGGTAAGGGACAAATCCGCACGTAAGTAAATTTTCATCAACATAAAGAAAAACGATGAATCCAAGTTTTTCCGAACGTAAAGCCCTCCCCGAGCGAATTTTTGCTACTTTCTTTGATGATTCTTCCAATTCAACCCCCTTGCCACTGCCTTCATCTCGACTCTGGGTGGTCGGTCTAATTACGGGTGCGTTCTTTATTATTATGGCCGCCATCGCTTGGGGTCTGATGGCCTCGATGCACAGAGAGAAGATTAAGGATGTGTTCGACCTTGCATTTTTTATTTTTCAGGCGTGTTGGGTTTTGGGCTGGTCAGTTTTTGTTGTCATTCTGGGGATGATAACAATTTTCTTTTTTCTTTATCGGGAATTGGCTCGCCTACAAAACGGCCATTTGATTAGAGCCTTTCATTTAGGAATGTTGTGCATTCGTTGTGAGTATGATCTAACGAAGATTGAAGGTCTGCGCACTGAAAGTGTGGCGGGACAAAAAATGCCGGATGCCGTACGGATTTATTTTGATTACCTAGGGGTGAAAGAAAGTCTTGGTGATGTGATGCCACAAGCGCAGGCCAAAAAAATTATTTCAATAATCCAGTCCACCCCGCATAAAGTGATAAGTGAAGAGATTTCAAAAGTATCTGGGTTTGATTTGCTGTCGTGGATTAAAAAGATGCAAGCGCGTGGAGAATTAAAGGAAACTTCGGATCCTTTTCCTGTTCCAGAGACGGTCGCGCCATCGGTCGTGTGGTGGCAGTCTCCCTCGTCGATTGTGCTCATCGGGGCGAATTGCGTGCCGCTCATCGGCGTGCTGTTTTTTCGCTGGCGTCTTAGTGAAGTTATGGTGCTTTTTTGGGCTGAGAGCGCCGTTATTGGTTTTTACAATGTATTAAAATTGGTTAAGGTTGACAAATGGGGAACGCTTTTTACCGCGCCTTTTTTTATTGGTCATTACGGCGGGTTTATGACAGGACACTTTTTATTTATCTATTATTTCTTTGTTCTTGGTTTGCCGACGAAAACTGTCGAGGAACATGTGCTGACGGCGCTGGCAAATTTATTTATTCCTTTGTGGCCGGCTCTTTTGGCGCTTTTCTTTAGTCACGGGGTTTCGTACGTTGTGAACTTCTTAGGGCAGAAGGAATATGAAAAGATGACAACGAAGCAACTTATGAACGATCCCTACAAACGTATTGTTATTATGCATCTAACGATTATTTTTGGCGGTTGGCTGATCATGTTGTTTAAGACATCGTTGCCGGCGCTTGTATTGTTGATTATTTTTAAAATTGTCGTTGACCTTAATGGACATCGGAATGAACACAAAAAAATAGGGACACGTACTTTTTATTAGGACAAAAGGTACGTGTCCCTATTAAAATTGTCCCTATTAAAATTTAAAATTGAAATCGAAACCCGACATCAAAAGTATAGTAGCGGTAGGTTGGCTCTGTAGAATTTTCCATGTTAAAGAATATATTCCAGTTTTTAGAAAGTTGATAGGTAAGTGTGGCCGCCCCCGAATGAATCCAGATATCTTCTTCCCCTTTAGCTTGGGCAAATCCAAAATAATAGCTTAAATCATATCGTAATTTAGAACTCAGTACTGCTCCACTAAAGCTTAGTTTGCCTTGATGGGTGCGCTGTTTATGTGGTGACCAGTAATGTGGTGAAGTTGATTTCGAATCCTGACTGACAAACTCATATCCAAGCTTAATAAGCGGTTTCTGCCAAAGGGCATAATAAATTCCTTCTCGGATCATCGTGCGTCGGTTCCCGTCATTATATAAATTTCTCTGAAAATAGGAAGCGACGCTCCATCGCTCATTTAAGGCTTGATTGATCAGTATATAATTTTTGTAAAATTTAATTTTATGCAAGATTGCTTTCGCTGTCTCGGTGTGGTCATAACTGTGTCCAACGCTCACGTTTTGTAACCAGCCTACGGGAGAGCTTCCTTCGAGGGCATAATTGTGAGAATCCTTAAGCTTTGCCCAATCGCGATATTTATAGAGCAATTTAAGCGCGACATCTTCTTTGTTCCAACCCCACGCTAAGGAGTGCCGGTTTTCATAAACATGGTCCACGCCAATATCGCGGTAATTTCCCCTTGTAAAAATATATTGAAAATTCTGGTTTTGATCAGCGAAGATTTTTGCGGCAGTGTTATATTGAGACAAACGACTTTTGTCACTATCTCGAAAAGATGAATACCAGGAACTTACCTCGCCTCGAGCTTGCAAAGCAGTGGTGTCGGCTTGCGGTCCATTTTCTTGGGCCTTAACTGGCGCCGCATAAAATCCTAACGAACAACCCAGCGCAAACACAAAAATTATTTCTTTATAATATTTCACGAACTTAACTCCCGGGGATCTTCATCAATGGTTATCATTTTAGCTTATAGTTTTAGAAGCCAAAATGAAATGATAAAAATCATTAATTGCCAGATAATTTCATCAATATTACATTTTGACGACTTCTTTGTTTTCTGATAATATCGTCGATAAACATTTAAAATTATTATATATATCTGACCAAAAAATAATTTAGGTTATGATATGAACTGGGAGTTATTAAAATTATGCATAAATTAAGCAGCCTAATTTCGAAATACTGTAAAATTTTTAGTATTGCCTGTTTGGTTTTTAGTTCCTTGTTTTTATTTGTTTTCAATGGGTATTCTCAATCGCCAGAGCTTAAAAAGTCTTCGGTTTTATTTGCGAATGAAAACTTTCAAGAAATTGAGCGTATTCTAGGGGATGCTTTTACGCATGCGCGCAATTATCCTCCTGAATTTAATTCAGAAATCCAAAGAGAGGATCTCGAGCGTGATCTAAAGAAGATCATTTCACAATTGGAACAAATGATTAAGGATTCCAGTTCTGATAAGGAAATTTTATTTAAACTTGGAGCAGCGAACACATTTGCTTTTAATTTGGATATCCCCGGCAGCAGAGAAAAGGCTGATGAATATTTTAAACAGCTATTTCAGTTGGAATCCAATCATGGGGAAGGACATCTGTTTTATGGACAGCATCTCTCAGGGCGAGGGGAATTTGAATTGGCGATTTCACATCTTCAAATGGCCGCGGACGCTCAATTGGACATCGCATTAAGTATGATTGGTTTAGTGTATATACAGATGGGTAAGAAAGATGAAGCTAAAACATATTTTCAGAAGTTTCTAAACAAATATCCCGGAGATTCCCAGACTCAAATGATGCTTGATTCACTGGAATCATCAGGCGCATATGAACTAAAATCAATGCATCAATAGAAAAGAGGAAGTTATGAAAAATAAGATTTTTAAGATCATTTTGACCTTGTTGTTTCTATCGCCGACATTTTGTTATGCATTAGATTCTCAGAATCAAGAGATGCCAATCGTGATTGAGAAAATTATAAATGAAAAAAGCAAACTAACTGGCACTCTGGATTTTTTTGATGAGAAGGAAAATAGAGTAAGGAATTTAAAATTATTAAAGGTCATTGATGAGAAAGAGACTCAGGCGCAGGCCGAGTTTCGGGATAATAGTAGCGGAGATATTGTGACGGTAAATTTTATTTTAACGAAAGATAATGGCCAGCTGACCATTACGAAGATGACAATTACTGATATTAAACCGAACGTTGCCAAGGTAAGCGCCGACACCATCTACACGGACGCCCAGATTCAAGAAGTCATGACCACGTATATCATTGCCAAATCGCAATTTACCGAAACCTTTGATATTTTTGATGAAGCAAAAAATCAAATGCGAAAATTAAAACTTATTACGCTAGACCCCGCGGTCAGACGATACGGAACGACCCTTATCTCAACAGGAACATTTACCGACACGCAGACACAGCAAGAGGTAAAGATTGATATCACGGTTGAGAATAATAATGGCGAGCTAAGCGTCCAGGGTGTTCGGTTTAAATAGAGAAATTATTTACGATGAAAAGAATTGGCATATTAGGCGGCACATTTAATCCCATTCACCTCGGTCATTTGATGATGGCCGAGATGGCGCGGGAAAAATTGAAATTGGATAAAGTGATTTTTGTCCCATCCTGTTTGCCGCCGCACAAAAGTGAAGTGGGCGTTTTGCCAGCCCAAGATCGTTATAAAATGGTTCGACTGGCAACTCAGGGAAATTCAGCCTTTAGCGTTTCGGATTTTGAAATTAAAAAAGGCGGTAAGTCTTATTCGATTGAAACCGTCACACATTTCAAGAATCATTTCGCTAAAGGCACTAAATTTTATTTTATTATCGGGCAGGACAGTTTGGCGACGCTTCATTTGTGGAAGAGGATTGATGATCTTTTAAAGATTGTTTCCTTTGTGGTGATGAACAGACCGGACGCAAGTCGTCATTCTAGTAAAAATAGTAAAAATAGGGACACGTACCTTTTGAAAAGGTACGTGTCCCTATTTTCGATGCCAGGGGTAGACATTTCTTCGTCTTACATCCGCCAGGCGTTCGCCACGGGAAAAAGTGTAAAATATCTGTTGCCAGAGAAGGTCATTCGTTATATAGAGAAGAGACAATTGTACCGCTAATAAAACAAACGAAAGGGTTTAAGGATGTCTGAACAATTAAAAGCTGATATTAAATTTGGTACCGATGGATGGCGTGGTGTTATCGCGGATAATTTTACATTTAAGAACGTTGAGATTGTTACCCAGGCGATTGCCGATTGGGCTAATAGTCATAATATTACAGGTAAAGCTGGCGAGATCAAACGCATGGCCATTGGCTATGACGCACGGTTTTTATCAGAGGAATTCGCTGAAATTGTTGCCGGTGTTTTAGCCGCCAACAATATTGAAGTCTTTCTTTCGGATACGCTCGTTCCAACGCCCGCGTTAAGTTATGGCGTTGTCGAGATAAAGGGTGTTGCGGGCGTCATGATCACCGCCAGCCACAATCCAGGAAAATTTAACGGTGTTAAGATTAAGACATTTCAAGGTGGTGGCGCTGGAAAAGATATCACTGATAAGGTTGAAGCTAATTTAGGAAAAACTCCTGTGAAGCGGATCTCTCTAAAAGATGGTTTGGCTTCTGGCAAAATTAAAATGTATGATTTCAAAGTTGCGTATTTAAAGTTTATGAAAAATTATTTGGATTTAAAGAAGGTTAAGAGTGCCAAGTTTAAGGTCTTGATGGATGTGATGCACGGCAGCGGTGGGCGTTTGATAGAAAAAGTTATCGCTGGGTCAAAGCTTAAGGTCACCATTATGCGCGATGACATTAATCCGTCATTTGAAGGGGGAAAACCCGAACCGGTCGTGGAATATTTGGGTGAGATTTTAAGCCGTGTTAAAAAAGAAAAGTTTGATTTGGGGCTTGTTGTTGATGGCGACGCCGATCGTATCGCGGCGGTGGCCCCCGGTGGAGAGTTTATTCATCCGCAAAAGATTTTAGGGCTTTTGATTTTGCATTTAGCCAGAAATCGTGGGCGCACGGGTGGGGTTGTTAAGACGCTCTGTGGCACGACGATGATTGACAACATTGCAAAAAAGCTCGGGCTTAAATTATATGAGACTCCAGTAGGATTTAAATATATTTCGGACTTAATGGTGACCGAGCGCATCATCGCCGGTGGAGAAGAGGCGGGCGGCATGGGCGTTCAAGATTATATTCCCGAACGTGATGGAACTCTTGCTGGTTTACTTTTGGTTGAGATGATGGTTTATCAGAAGAAAAACATTAAAAAGATTGTCGATGAAATGGAAAAAGAATTTGGGCGATACTATTACGAACGTGCGGATTTAAAGTTGGACGGCCCGCCACTTAATATAAACGAAGTCAAATCGATTAAAGAACTTCTTGGCAAAAAGGTTGTCGAAGTAAAATCTTTCGATGGTGTAAAACTTATTTGTGAAGACGGAAGTTGGCTCATGCTTCGTCCATCGGGAACAGAACCATTGGTCCGCGCTTATTCTGAATCCACATCGCTTAAACGCTCAAAAGATCTGCTTAAATTCGGCGAGTCGTTGTTGTTTAAGAAATAAGCTATACTGATTTTTTTCGTCGGAGAAATCCAACGGCTAGTCCACTGCCTAAGAGAGCCATGCTCGCGGGCTCAGGCACACTTGGAATGTCAGTTGTTATTACGGGGCATGGATTGTCAAAATCATGTGTAACACACCATTCAACAGGACGTCTAATCGATACCGTTGCGCCACCTTGGCTTGGTCCTAGATCAAGACCTTGCGCCCAAGCGTAATATCTCCCGTCCGCAGGCACACCATTTGAAGGAACCCATGTTCCAAATAAGAAATGTAATTTCTCACCAGGGGCAATTTTAGGATCAAACTGCGAGAAAATAACTGGACTCCATACAAAGCCGTAAATATGAGGTCCTGTACCATTAAGCGTTGGCAGAGAGGCTGAGGCATAAGCTGGTTGCCAATCGGCACCTGTTCCGTAGTATCCTATGGTTTCACCAGCCGTTGAATCGTTGGAGACAGTTGCAAAAAGTGGAATGCTATCCGTTGGACTAACGACAAAGTGATCTTGATCAAAAACTATGTCCCAGACGAGTGTCGCGTGTGCGTGGTTGGTTAGCATCAATAGGGAAAGGATGGTCAGAAGAACGAACTTTGCTGATACTTTGGAAATGTTAGGTTTCATTTTTTGTTTTTCTCTTTCATATAAAGGTTTTTATTTAATCCTTAACAAACATTTATTTCTTATGCATGCGCTTATAAAATAGTTACATGACTATATAGGATTCATTTTAAATGTCAATATGACAAAGCCGGACAGACTGGTAATTATAGATATTCGCGCATTGAATCATCCTCTATTTTCATATTCTTGACTCAATAATTTGTTTATGTTAGTTTAGTGACCATTATTGAAATAATATTTTGAGGAATTTATTTGTGATCTATTGGATCGCCTACCTTTTTATGAAGCTTTTAAGTAAGCTTTGCTTCTCGTGCAAATTTTATGGCACAGAACATCTTCCTAAGCGCGGCAGTTTTATTATCGCCAGCAACCACGTAAGCAATATTGATCCGTTTATCCTCGGCATTTCTTGCTGGCGCCGATTTAGCTACGTCGCTAAAGAATCATTATTCAAAAATAAGATTGGTGCATTTCTACTTTATAAAGTGGGCGGCTTTCCAATTAAACGCGATTCTTCGGACTTTCGTGCGCTACGCGAGACGCTTAAGCGTTTAAAAAATGGTTGTCCGATTGTTCTTTTTCCAGAAGGGACCCGCAAAAAGGAATCGCAAGAAAAAAGAGTTCAGTCCGGTATTGGATTTATCGCCCAGAAAAGTGGCGTGCCGGTCATTCCCGCTTATATCCGCGGCTCTGAGAAAGTTCTCCCGCCTGGCGCCAGAAAACTTAGTCATCATCACGTTACAGTTTTTCTGGGTGCACCGCTGTATTTTACTGCGGATCAAACTTACCTTGATATCGCTAACCAGATCATGGACAAGATTGAAGATCTGGCGAAGCAATCCTAGTTTTTTTATACTTCTATGAAATTTAATTAATCGATGGCAGTAAAATGTTGAGGCCTGAGGTTTTGCCATATTATTATTCGCTCAGACAGTCCTCGCGCGATCGACTTTTCTCCATGGTTTAGACATATGATCACAAAGCGAGTTTGCGACCGAAGGGAGCATGTTTGAGCGACTGATCATATGTCTAAACCACATTTTTGTAGTCGATCAGCTGCGGAACTCGCTCTGTAATAATATGGCAAAACCTTAAATTATCCTGCAAGTCACCCCACCTTGACGCTACCCCGTTTATATTACATACTTTCTTGGTTGTTAAACTAAGTATTAATATTACATATGTATATATATACATCTAAAAATTTATTTAAAGTATTAAGGCCGGTGGTTTCGTGGCTGTTGTGCGTGAGCTTTAGCATAACAACCATTATTCCTCCGCAGGCGGCCTATGCCCAGAATTTTTTGTCTCTGCCTTCCCCGGGAACAGTCGTTTCATTAACCCCTGCTTACAATCCTGCAATTATCCGTGGGATCACGCTTTATCCCGACAATCCGCTTAAATTCGATTTTATCGTCGATGTTGGTGATGATAATTTGCAAGGCCTGGTTTTAAAGAAAGAATCGGAGAAGCTGATTAAATATTTTTTAGCTTCGTTAACCGTGCCGGAAAAAGAGATGTGGGTCAATCTTTCGCCATATGAAAAGGATCGTATTATTCCACAGAGTTTTGGCAAAACGGAGATGGGCCGGGATTTACTCATGCAAGATTATATGCTCAAACAGCTGACGGCATCTTTGATGGTTCCTGAAAATTCACTAGGTGAACAATTCTGGCAACGCGTTAGAGCAAAGGTTAAGGAAAAATTTGGCGATGTCAATATTCCAACGGACACTTTTAATAAAGTTTGGATCATCCCTGACAAAGCGGATGTCTTCGTCAACGATCACAGTATTTTTGTCATTGAAAGTCATTTGAAGGTGATGCTTGATGAAGACTACGTGGCTATCAGCTCTCAGCCTTCAGCTATCAGCAGCAATCAGCCCACAGCTCAACTGAAAGCTGATAGCAGAAAGCTGACAGCCCCGATAAAAGAATTGCTAAGGGAAATAATTATTCCCGAAATCGAAAAGGAAGTTAACGAGGGCAAGACCTTCGCCATGCTTCGCCAGATTTATAATTCGGTGATTCTGGCCACGTGGTACAAAAAGAATCTGCAGAAAAGTTTGCTCGGCCAGATTTATGTTGATCGCAGCAAGACCGCCGGCGTTGAGAATAATGATCCACAGATGAAGCAAAAAATTTATGATCAATATCTTCAGGCGTTTAAACAAGGCGTTTATGATGTTGTTAAAGATGATTACGATCCAGCAACGCAAGAGGTTATTTCCCGAAAATATTTCTCCGGCGGCGCTGCTTTTAACAAAACACCTGTCAAGGCCTTGACTCTTCCTACTCCGGCTAAGGTACTTCGTTTTATCAGCCGTCCACATGAAACAGAAACTGTTAATTTAGCAAAGCTTACTAAAGAGGAAACTCAAGCCGACGTTCCTCTGGCCGATGCGGCGATGCTGACGCTATCGAAGGCGTTTGACGCAATCAGAGAAAAGCCGCGTGCGGGTAATGGTCAATACTTTACCCAGGCTGCTGATCTACTTGTTGCAAAAATGGAAGAGACTGTCCGCGCCCAGGATCGTGTGGAGCTGACCGGCGATCAGTTTAGATCTTTAGTTGAAAAGGCGTTACCACACAGAGCCGAGGGAAGAGAATTGCCACTGAGTCCAATATTTGCTAAGGGCTGGCGAGTCTTTTTGATTAAAGACAGTGCCTATCAACAATCAGAAATTCAAGGCAGTTATTTTGAATATGTTGAATTGTTGGAAAAAGCCGAAGGACTTGATGCGGGTCAAAACGTTTTATTCTTTCGGGCGCCTGATGAATCAGGAGATATTTATAAAAATTTTATGAAAAGTATTGAAAATTATGACGATGAAAATTGGAGTCCCGGAGACATCATTGACTTAAAAGCATATTTTATGGAAGAGATCGGACATTTTGTTGCCTGGCAATCAGCAGTTGTTGGCACAACCCGCACTTTAGAACAAACGATTCAGGAAAAATTATCGCAAAAACTTCCCAAAGGTTCTGCGGCATCAGCAACGCATGAAATTATACGCATGATGTTTTATGGTTTGTGGGGGGCAACGTCCGTGCTCGAGGGAACGTCAAAGAATGCGCGCGAAACGGCGAAAAAAGAATATGGTGCCGTTGTTGATGACGCCTACACCGCGCAGTTTATGTATGTGTTTAATCAACGGCCGCCGAGCCTTGATGAAGACAAAGCGTTGCTGGCGCTGAGCACAGAAGAGATTCGACAATACGTTGAGGCTGTTAAAGCAACTCATCCTCATTGGAATTGGAATAAGGCGGCGGAAGTTGTTAATGAGGAACTAATTCGCGAGTTAATCGAAGGCATTCAGTTAAGAAATACAAATGAAGCATTGTCCTTTAAGCGGTCCGTATTAGTGCGAAAGGATCTTCTAGAAATTCTTCGTGATTTAGCTACGGGCAATCTCAAAGACGCAAAAACTCTTTCAGAACGTTTTAGAACCATTAACCGTCATTATCTTCTGGGCCTTCGCGGTAATGAGGAGATTTTAAGAACTGAAACAACGTATAGCGATATGTCAGATGATTTTATTCGATCAATCGCTGGTATTTTTGATCGCGATGAGAAAGAAAATTTAGCTTACTTTGAAGAAATTCTAAAGAGATTACAAACGTTTTTACAGTTTAACGCCAATATATCGAAAGAAGATGTGGGACGATTTGTCGCGAAATTTTATGAAGAGTTGATTCGTAGTCAAAATATGTTTGTTAAAGGTAATCATTCGCTCTATGTAAACTTAATGAATACCATGCTTCGTTTACACGGTCTTAATGGCGTCAATCACGGTTGGTTGGATATTTTAATTAAAAGTGATTCGATCGATGCCGCTGAATATTTTTATGAAGAGATGATTCTAAAACGTAACCCTGAGTTAGCTCAACCTGCTAAGTCGACTTCCGCGCCGGCAAGAGTTGCCGATAGACCGTTTGGTTCAACGAGATTTTCGTTTTTTCCATTAGGATTGGGGACGTTGTTTTACGGGCACGAGTGGCCGGTTGGTGATCCTAATTATGTCGAACCAACGCAAGAAGAGGTTGATGCGCATCTGTTGATGGCCTTTGAGCAGATGCATAACGAACAAGGCATTGTGATGATTGACACCGCCGCCGCGTACAAATGGGGAGAAGAAAAAATTGGGAGATTCTTTGAAACTCACCCAGAACTGCGGTCTCGGGCTTTTATTGCCACCAAGTGGGGACTTGGCGCTGACTTTAAAGAAACGGATTATTCGATGGAGAATCTTCTCGATTCTTTTTCCCGAAGTGTTGGACATATGGGCCATGTTGATTTGCTTTATATGCATTTCCCTTCGGTAACGACCTCTGAATCGCTCGAGCCTTTACGTGAAAGTCATCGTAAAATTGTCGATAGGATGATACGCATGAAAGAACAGCATGAAGGTGAATTGCAATTAATCGGCGTTACCTTTACAACGCCAGAACAATTAGAGATGGCCATTAATGAAGGACTCATCAAGGATTTTGATGTCGTGCAGATGTATGCCAAAACATTTTTAGAGCGACCTGATTTGATTGCGAAAATACAAGCGATGAACGATGGCAAAGGTAAAGCGATCGTTTTAAATTCACCTTACCGTAAAGCGGCTGATGAAGATAAAGAAGATGCCAAAGAACTTTATCAAAACATTCTAAGGCAAAAAGGATTCTCAGTTCTTTTAACCGGCACCCGTCATCATTTGCAAGAAACGATTGGTTATCTTGACGAAGCGATGTTGACTAAAGTTTTACGATTTGATGATAAAGTTAAGACTTTAGAAATTGAAGAAGATGGAGTTATAAGAAAATTAAACTCAATGGGAGGTTCAGGGATTAATGCCATCTTTGATCTTGGGGATACGGTTATCCGAGTTATGAAAAATGGTGGGAGATATTCTGAACAGCATAAATTTTTTATCCAATCATTAAGTCAAGGCACAGATGCGCATATTCCAACTTTTATTCGAGATGGTGAAACAGAAGATGGCTTCTATTTTACTGAAATGGGAAAGGTCAGTGGTGTAGTGCTTAATGAATACTTAGATCGTTCGTTATCTAGGGAAGAGTTGGATCAGATTAAACAGTTACTAAAATGGCTTATTAAGAATAAGTTGGTTGTAGCCGATGGATTATTTAAACAAGGACAGATGATGATAGGACGGGAGGGGGGTAGTCCTCTTTCAAAAGCCTATGCGGTGGATATTGATTTGTTAGGGCGGACAACACGATGGTCGCGGTCCATGCTGATTGAATCTTATTTAGATGATATTCAACAACGATCACGCAGAAAAATAGATTGGACTAAACTAGATCCAGAAAAAGAAATTAAGAAATATTTGGAGTCACTGTTGCAGGATCCTGATTCTCTCGGATCTGATGAAGATCGGGCGATGCTGACCATTAACGATAAAGTTTTTGATATCTTGCATCGATATTTTGGAATCGCAGGGGATATAACCAAAGCCGACTTGGTAAATATTGTGGAACGATTTAAGAACGATAAAAAAGAATTTAATGATAAGCGTGCTAATGATTTTACGCGTGAAATTGCTAAGGCAGTTATTGAAGAGGAAGAAATTCCTGAGGCTGTTTTTGGGGCTGAAGAGTTATTAAAAGAAATGAAAGTGGCCGGCGTTTCTCTTTCATCGCCCGCGGATGTGACACTCCTTTGGCGTACAAATCCAGATGGAAAAACGCTTGAGCTAGTTGACGCCCGCATTGATGCCGGCGGGACCACGATTAATGCCGCGCGGACTTTTGGTTTGCAAGATAAAGGTTATGCTTTTACGTCTCTAACGGGAACTGGTCCAATTCATGATGCCTGGAAAGGAAAACTTTCAAACAAAAATATTGTGCCATTTCTTATCGCGATGGGATTGTCAGATACAAAAGTTAATGTTCGGCACATTATCGATGATCCAACGGAAAAAGATTCTCTGTTGTTTATGAATGGAAAAGGCGAACCGATTTCAAAAATTATCCTTGAAGATTTTAAAAAGAGAACCCAAGAGATGATCGCAGGTGATCGTATGCCTCAATTGGAGTGGTTGATGATGACCGCTGGCGGCGGCATTGTTTTTGAACCAGGAATTGAATCCCATGAAGTTTATGGGTCAATTATTAAGATGGCGCATGATGCAAAAAAAGAGGTCTTAATTGGTTTTAAAGAAACATCGACTGACAGCGATATGCTGGCTGTTTTAAATGTTCCTCGAGCAGAGCCTCAAGATATTCTTACACCTACGGTTGAAGAGTTTATTAAAATGATAAAAGCGGTTTATTTATCTGAAGAAGGAAAAGTATTGGCGCAGGAAGATGAAATTAATATTGAGGAAGTCAAGAAATTAAAAAGAGGAAATCTCTTGGTTGCAACAAGATTTGCTGAATATGCCCAAAAACTTATTGCCAGATTTAAATTGAAGGGGATTCTTATTAATCGTGATTATCAAGGGATGATTTTTGTTTTAAATGATGGGCAACTTATAGATGGGAATGGGATTAATGTAAAACAAGTTAGTCCTACAGGGGCGCGTGATGCTGCTGCGGCAGGGTTTTTAATGGCGTTAACAAATGGGAAGGGATATAAAAAGGCTGTTGAATTGGCCAATCTTTTTTGGGCGGCAACGGTGAGATTGCCCGGAAGTGAAGTGGCAACTCCAGAAGCTCTTCCCAAAATTAAGGAAGAAAGAGATGTCGGATCATTTCGAAGAGTGTTAATCCATGATCTTAAGAATGCTTTGATGGTACTCGGTGGCTATGCTGAAATGAGGTCAGAGGAAGAAGAATTAATAGCAAAAGAAATGGCAATTGAAATGATGGTAAAAGATATAGCTGAAAGAATGATGGATTTATTTTCTACCTTAAAAAATTTAGAACCTTCCCTGGAGATTTTGGCTCAACGCGAAAGTATTAAAAGAAGAGTTTTGCGACTTACTAAGATTATTAAAAATAAAATTAACCCAAAAGGGATAGAATTGCAGTTTTTGGGGGTACAATCTCGAGGGATTTTAAAGAATTTGAAAAAGATAGAGAGTTTTCTAAACATATCAATTGATGGAAGTTTAATGAAAACAAAAGTTGATTTAAATCAGATTATTGAAGATATCGTTGATGACTATAATCTTATTTCCAGAAAAACGAGTGATGACAACACGAAAAGTAAAGATGTTGAATTTGTCCTGGATTTGGATCAAGAGAATGAACTTCTTAGAGAAGCTTCGATTGATCAGTTGGGGTTATCGAGAGTTATTCAAAATTTGGTTGTTAATGCCCATTTTGAATTGCCTACTAATCGAAAAGGGCGAATTACGATTGCTACACAAATGATTGATCAGAGGCAAGTTAAAATTACAGTAACAGATAACGGAAATGGAATCGCCCCAGAAAGATTTGAAAAAATTTTTGAGGCTGGAGAATCAACCAAGGGAGAGCAAGGTTCAGGCCTCGGGCTTTATTCATCACGACAAATTATCGAGGCGCATGGTGGAACGATTCGCGTGGCGGAATCAATCCCTGGCGAGCGAACAACATTTGAAATCATTGTGCCGATTACAGAGGCTCATGATGAGGCGATGGTGACGTCAGAGCCAGAAAAATTTATTCTAAATCAGATTAAGGAAATGAAACGAGTTATTAATAGTGGATCAAGAGATTATCAGCCGCTCTACGATGAAATTAAGTGGAATTTATCGATGAATTTGAGAAGTAAGTTGGAGTCTGCTCAAAAGCGATACGTTAACCCAGATAATCCCACGGCGATCATAGATCTTCAGGCTTTCATGGCGATGGGGTTATACATGCTCGATCAAATGCGTCAATTTCCAGAAAATCCTTTTTCCAATAATGTATTTGTAGAATTAAGGGAGTTAGTTAATCACTATAACGAACAAAAAGGAGATCACAGTTTCTTCTTAGAGTGGATTTTCTTGTCAGTTCAGTCGGGGTTTAATGCGGATACAAAAAAAGAACTTGAACTTACGGAGCAATTGCTTAAATTACCATCAGATATTCGAGATAAAATTATTCTATTAGCCTTAATGGATTTAGGTTGGCATATTTATAGCTTAGGCCAAAATCACATTAAGGCTGATGATGTTCTGGTTGATTTAAAGAAATTTAAATTACTTTTAAAGGCGACCTCCCTGATATCGGATACCTCTCAAAAACAAAACATAAAATTGGCCATCGTCCGCATATTAGTTCCAGCCATCAACAGATGGTTTATTAACAGCAGTATCGAGGATGCCACTTTTGAGCAAATGATTGAAGAAGAAAAGACAAAAGCAGAGATCATTGTTGCGTTGGACTCTCAATTTGGTCTTGATCAAGTGATTTCTTGGATAGAAGAGGCAAAAGAAAATGATAGTAAAAGTAAAATCCCTCTTATATTCATGGGTAATCCATTAGAGATGGAATTGGGAGATGCTCACGAGAAAATTTTTAATCCTTGGGAGGAAGACAGTCAGTATAGTTTGCTTCTTATGAATGAACAGCATGCGGGGCAGCAAAAAGCGGTTGAATATTATTCTAATGCTAAAGAATATTTGGTGAATCAACGTGCAAGACTAGGCGCTTTTCTTCTCTACAGGCCTATCACGAGAATTAATCAAACGAGGACTCAGTTTCTTAATCATGCAAAACAAATTTTTAATTACCCTCAAAGTCCCTACACCTTTCTCCCTAGAGAAAACCTTAATCTTATTACAGTTAATCATGATATTGATAGTCAACATCGCTTTAGTGATTTTTCAGTATCCTACTTTGATAAGAGCATAAAAGCATTGGGTAAAAAAATAAGGCAGGTAGTTATCTCTTTTTATAATCAGAGAACCAGAAAAAACGATGGGGATTTTATTCTAGATTATAAAGATTATCTAAAATTTGTCAGAAGCCATACGATTGATCCACGTATTATTCCTATTAAAGCGGTTTTCTTCGAAGATCCAACCCATACGATTGTGATCATTGATGACCTAACTCAAGATTATTTTAAGGGAAAGGAAGTCGAATTTCGTAGAGAAGACGGCTTTTTAGTCGAGATGTCGATTCGTTTTATGACGGTCTCTGAAGCCATGCAGTATCCTGAAAAATTTAAAGAAGCGATGACATTGAAATCTGACGAAGCGATGGTGACGAGTGCTCGAGATCTTGTTGGCGGGCAGTTAAATGATAAATATCTTGAGCGTATTCGGGAAATTATTAATCCGCAAGCCCAGTCACCCCAGAAAAAAGTTGCGCTATATTTTGGCGGGGCGGCGGATGTTTCAACCGCGCTTCGGGTAACGGAAGCTTCTGATTTAATAATTGTGGATAAGAATTCTTTTTATAGTACTTCATCTAACGTTCAAACAACTCCAGAATTACGAGAACAAAAAATAAGAGAGTATTTAGCTTACAAAAAAGATGGGGGTTATGGTTCGTATGATCATTTTGAGCAGATGGGAATTTGGTTGTATTTAGAAGCAGAATTAAAAATTATGGGAGCGGAAAATATTGCTCTAGAAAATGATGATGCGAACCCACGGCACATTACAATTAACTTTAAATGGCAAGGCCAAGAACGGACGTTGCACTATGTTAGTGAAACCAATATTTTTGATGTCGATCAATATAGCCAGTATCTTCGTCAATATGGCGGTGTTGATTATTTAATATTGAAAGCATCAGCCTACGGAGCCAGCACACTGGTTTTGAGTCAGTTGCTAGATAGAGTCATTGGAGAATTTCTGAATCTTCAGGGGGCACTAATTTCAGATGGAGATCACGGGTTTTCCTTCGAGACAACAGATGAGAAAGTTTTATCTCGAATAGAAGATGATGATCTTGAAAATTTAGAAGATCAGGGAGCAACGTTTGGTTATGGTAATCGTGCGCTTATTTTTCAAAAGCATGATGCGGCGATGTTGACTGATCGAAGACATTTTACAACGAATCAACATAGCGAATATTATGGTCCATTTGTAACAACGGCGGTTAATGTTCTTAAGGCCTTAGAGGAGTCAATTGCAACACCAAAAGAAAAACGAAGTTCGCGTAACGATGAGCTTGCCGCACGTTATAAACTGCCAGAATTCTTTCACGATAAGTTACATGGTATTGCACAACAAATGATTGATGGCAATACTCCTGCCGCAGGTCGATATGTTGCGGGTCAAGGATTTTCTGTAGAAGCGATTCGTAATGTCGCGAATATATTAACCAATCGTGTCGATGAATTTAAAAATATTCGTGCGGAGGTGGACGTTCATTATGAGATAGCGGCCCAGCAGGGTGTTGCATTGGATCAGGAAACATCGCGGTGGCTTAAGATAGCATTCGCCTATTTACCAATGATCTTGGACCAAGTTAGGAGCAATGACGATCTTTATAAAATGTTAACTCATGAATCAGATCCTTATTTTACTATTGTCGTCATGAAATGGTTGGGGAATATGGCGGAAATGTCCAGCGAGCCGGTTATTCAAAATAAAGCTAAAGGTTTTTTGGAATATTTTATTAAACGATATCTGAAAGAGCATAAAGACATTCTTGATTCTTATGCCACGTTGACGCTGGGCAAAATTAAAAACGCCTATAAACAACATGGGCAAGATCATACGCGCGTCTACACGATGCTGACGGGGGCAGAGCTGTTAGGTTATTTTATCCAGAAGAGAGCTGAAAAATTAGGGATGGACATTAATGTTAGAGGGCTTCTACTTACCTTTGCGATGGTTAATAGTTTGCAGCTTGAATATAGAACTCAGTCAGATTTAGTTGAGCCAAAATTTATGGCTTATTTAAAGATGCAGGGACTATTTGACAATGCCAATGGCCACAGTGTTTTTATTGAAACTGGGTTTCGTGCGACACTTAATAGTGTTATAAAACCTATCTTAGGAAGATTTGGCATTAGTCAAGATTTTCTTATGTTAACTTATGATCATGACGCGAAAAATCCTCGTTTCGGTGAAGGGTTAAATGAACAATCTGCTTGGGATTCTCAGGAAGATCGCTTGGGAGAATTCACAATGATTTTTGATGACGGGTTTGAGGCGTCCACCACGTCGCCTGTTCGCATCAACGAAAATTTACAGACAGTTGATCTTCTTCCAACGTCGCGTCCATGGATGCATAAAATTATAAAAAAGGAATTAGAAGCGCTGGCTAATGACACGGCGATGCTGGCCAAGAAGTTGTATAGCAGGATTTTATCTGAGTCGATTGATTTTGACGAGTTATCTGATTCGATGGAAGCTGTTTATGCTGAATTGGATCGTGTAAAACAAGAATATAAAAGAAATAAAACTAGAAAGAATTTTGTAAGACTCAAGCTTGTCAAGAAATATACAGAATTGGTCGTTAATCTGTTTGTTAACATGGAAGCTTCATATGATCGAACGCCCGATTTTGTTGATCATGATCCTGAAGATGATAATGCATTGCTAGGGGAAGAAGATCAAGAAAGAATTAGTCAGGCTGCGCTTAAATTGGTCAAAGAAATCCGTGATCAAGGCATTGAATTTATTTTTCTTTCAGGAGGGAGTGCGCCTTTGACCCAGACCCTTTTCGAATCTGCTTGGAAAAGGTTGGATGAATTAGAGGGCATATCAAAGCCTGGTCCTCAGCTCTTTAAGTTTGAAGGGGCCTTAAATTATTTTTATGACCGCGCTTCATGGATATTGAAAGACGGGTATTGGATTCCTTTTATGGTTTCGTTGGAAGAAGAAATTATTTCTGATGTTAAGGGAATGACTAGAGAAACATGGCAAAGGATAAAAACGGCAAAGGTTATGTATCTTGATGATACGGCTGAATCAGGAGAGAAAATACAATTAGCTAATGATTTTTTTGAATCGGCGGGATTTACTTCACTACGCTTAGGTGTTTTTTGGAGTGCTGATAAGGCTTTAAGGGGATGGCAGAAAATTAAAGGTTTATCGGAAAAGATTTATGTTGGAACAAATGACGATTTATCTTATAGAAATTTTTATAATTTAGCGAAAGACGTTAGTAAATATTCTTCAAATGATTCGCGTATTATGGAGCAGTTGACTGCTTTAAGAAATAGAATTGCTGTCACCATGGCTTCAACTCAGAGTCCAGGGGGTATCGATTTAAATCCTAATCGTATTAATTTTAAGACGCACGGGATGATGGAAGATTTAAATATTCCGTTTGATGCAAGTGCCTTTCAAAATATTGAGATCAATGGTTTTTATCCGGTGATTATTAATATTACACCGACAAGCAATCTACCGCTTCTATTGGGAATGAATGATCAGCCTGTTTCCGAGCCGCCTTTAGTAAGCACTAAAGACCCTATATATAATAGGGAAGAGGTTAGCTCATTACGGTAAAAATTTTCGGCAAGAATTTCAATTGACAAAAAAAGATATTTTGCGATAATTGGGTACTTTAGAAATGGACCGCAAGGATCATTTACAAAGAATCTAAAAACCAGAGGGGTAATATTATATGAGTGAAGATAAACAATCAGCCATGGCCGAGATGTACCGCGTTACATTTCGAGACATTATGGAAGGAGAAATCGTTAAAGGTCGCATCGTTGCTTTTAACCAAAAGGAAGCTGTTGTTGATATTGGTTTTAAGTCCGAGGGATTTGTAGCGATTGAAGAATTCCGTAATATGGATAATTTCGCGATCGATAGCGAAATTGAAGTTTTAATTGAATCAATTGAAGATGATCAGGGACGTCTAATTCTTTCCCGCACAAAAGCCGAAAAGCTAAAGGGATGGATGAAGATTGGCGACACTATTAAGGAAGGCGATGATGTTGAAGGTCGTATCCTTAAACAAGTCAAAGGTGGATTTATTGTTGATGTTGAAGGGGTCGAGGCCTTTTTGCCTCTTTCTTTATCAGCCTTTAAAGGTGTAGCCGCCTCAGAGATCATGACTAACAAATATAGATTTCAGATTGCCAAATTAAACAAACCACGCCGTAATCTTATTCTTTCCCGTCGAGAAGTTGTTCAAAAGGAAAGAGAAGTTGTTCGTGATAAACTTTGGACAGAACTTGCCAAGGGTCAAAAGCGAACTGGTTTTGTTAAGGGCATCACAGATTTTGGCGCCTTTATTGATTTAGGTGGCGTTGATGGGTTGCTTCATATTACTGATATGAGCTGGACACGTATTAATCATCCATCAGAGATTGTTTCGGTAGGACAAAGACTTGAAGTTCTTATTTTGGATTTTGATAAAACAAATTCCAAGGTATCTTTAGGTCTTAAACAAATTGTCGACAATCCTTGGACAGATATTTATGCCAAATATCCAACGGGCACCAAGGTTAAAGGAAAAATTGTTAATGTTATGCCTTATGGGGTTTTTGTTGAGATTGAACGAGGCATTGAAGGCCTTTTACACTCTTCCGAGATCACTTGGCAGAAAAAGTTAGTTAATCCGCAAGAAATGTTTAAAGTTGGCGATGAAATCGAGGTTCAGATTATCAACGTCGACAAAGATTCAAAAAGAATCTCTTTAAGTATGAAACAGTTAGAAACCAACCCTTGGTTAGAAGCTGGAAAGAGTTATCCTATCAATTCAAGCGTTAAAGGCAAGGTTCGTGGATTTACCGATTACGGCGCCTTTGTGGAACTCGACTCTGGTTTAGAAGGGATGATCCACATCTCCGACATGTCTTGGACAAGAAAAATTAATCATCCCCAAGATGTCCTACAAAAAGGGCAAGATGTTGAGGTTATTGTCTTAGCCATTGATTCAGAAAATCGCAAGATTAACTTGGGACTCAAGCAACTTTCATCTAACCCCTGGACTAAGATTGCTGAAGAATATCCTGTGGGCATCGAGATTGAATCTGAAGTTGTTTTAAATTCTAATTTTGGTGTTTTTGTCAAATTAGGCGATGATATTGAGGCCTTGGTTTATTCTTCTGAAATCGATAAAGAAAAGGCAGAGAAATTAAAGCCAGGTGATAAGCTTAAAGTTAGAATCATCAAGGTTGATATCGAGCAGATGAAAATTGGCGTCAGCGCTAAAGTCTAGTCGTTTATACAGCCTCTGTATAAATAATTTATAAAATCAATTCTTTTTGCACCTTCCCTATATATAGGGAAGGTGCTCTTTTTCTCATATGGATATTCAAAATATTATCCAAACTATTTCTCGCGGAACTACAGAGATTATTAGCGTAGACGCCTTAGAGAAAAAGTTATCCGCCAGCCAAAAAAACAAAAAACCTCTTCGTGTTAAAGCCGGATTTGATCCAACGGCCCCAGATATCCATTTGGGCCATGTCGTTTTACTGCGTAAATTAAGACAATTTCAAGACCTGGGACATCAAGTTTTCTTTTTGATTGGTGATTTCACGGCCCAAATCGGTGATCCAACCGGACGCGATCAGCTCCGCCCAAAATTAGACCGAAAACAAATCGAGAAAAATGCAAAAACTTATAAAGATCAGGTTTTTAAGATTTTAGATCCAAAGAAAACAGAAGTAGTTTTTAACAGCGAGTGGTTAGGAAAACTATCTCCGTATGAGGTTTTAGAACTGACTAAATATTCGACGGTGGCGCAAATGTTAGCGCGCGCGGATTTTAAAAAGCGTTACGAGGAGAAAAAAGAAATTAGTATTTTGGAATTTATCTATCCTTTGCTACAGGGATACGATTCAATTCATCTAAAGGCTGATATTGAGTTAGGTGGTTCCGATCAGAGATTTAATCTTTTGATGGGACGACAGTTACAGGAAATTTGTGATCAAGCGCCTCAAGTTGTCATTATGACACCGCTTTTAGAGGGAACAGATGGTGTTCAGAAAATGAGTAAGTCGTTGGGCAATTATATCGGCATTAATGAGGACCCAAAAGAAATTTTTGGCAAGATTATGTCGATTACAGATGAACTGATGTATAAATATTTTGAGTTTTTGACGGATTTGGATTTGGTAAAGATAAAAACATTGCATCCTAAAGAGGCTAAATTATTGTTAGCGCAGAAAATTGTTGAGCAATTTTATGATAAAGATTTAGCGCAGAAAGCCAAAGATAATTTTGAAAAAACATTTAGTCAGGGGCAGACCCCGGATGAAATTTTAGAATATAAGTTAACTAATAGCACAGCCGAAAAATTGTTGGATGTTTTGTTGTCGCTTAAGCTGGTTGAGTCAAAAAATGAAGTGCGCCGGTTGATTAAACAGGGGGCGCTTAGTCACGACGGTGAAAAGATCAGCGATGAAAATTGGCCCCTTAAAAAGGGTGTTTTAAAGCTCGGCAAACGCCGTTTTTTGAGGTTATTTTAAGATTTTTGAAGAGCTGTAACTGCAGTAATTGCGCCTAATTATATTCGAAAAATAATGAAAATAATTTCTTGACAAGAAAAAATAATTAGTTATACTTGACTAACTTGTCGTGACTGGACTGATTTCTATTATAAGAGAAGGACGTCAGCAGGGCTTTTTAAATAACAAATTTGCCCCTGCCCTGACTTATCTGGAAAATGTATTGTTGAAGTCAGGACTGGGTCATGCCTCTCTAAAAAATATTATGGAAGCATGCCCCTGTAGCTCAGCCGGTAGAGCACGTCCTTGGTAAGGACGAGGTCACCGGTTCAAAACCGGTCGGGGGCTTAAATTAATTCGCAGTAAACAATAACCCTAAAACAATCAAGACTATAAATCATGCGCGAACCAATCCAATTTGAATGTACCGAATGTCGACGGATCAATTACAGTGCGACAAAAGATAAGAAAAAAACTCCTGCACGTATTGAGGTTAAGAAGTTTTGTCGTTTTTGCCGTAAACATATTCTCCATCGAGAACTAAAAAAATAACCTAGAGGAAAGCTCTAGGCCTGTAGCTCCAATTGGTAGAGCGATGGTCTCCAAAACCATGCGTTGTAGGTTCGAGTCCTACCAGGCCTGCGAGGATTATTAAAAATGTTTTCTGGTATTCGAAAATTTATTGGCGAAGTAACTAGCGAGCTCAAGAAAGTATCTTGGTCAACACGTAGCGAAGTTATTGAAGCGACATGGGTCGTTCTAACCAGCACCGCGCTTTTAGGTATTTTTATAGCGACTGTCGATTTTACTTTGGCCAAGTTTATAGGAGTGATCATTAGGTAGAGGATATGACTGAGACGACTGATATGAAATGGTATGTAGTTCATACCCAAACAGGATCTGAAGAAAAAGCCAAAGCTGGTTTGGAAAGCAAGATGGCCGCCACCGCGCTAAAGCAGTATATCGGTGAAATTATTGTTCCAACTGAGCAGGTTTCTGAAATTCGAAGCGGGAAAAAACGTATCACAGAACGTAAATTTTTTCCCGGATATATTTTGATTAGAATGGTGATGACCAAAGAGAGTTGGTATTTGGTTAAAACAACACCAGGCATCACAGGATTCATCGGTCCAGGACACAAGCCTACCCCGATTTCTGCTGATGAAGTTAATGCTATTTTAAAACGAACGGTTGATACAGAGACAAAGCCTACCCCGAAAATTACTTTTGATATTGGAGAATCGATGCGTATCGCCCAAGGGCCATTCGCGAATTTTAATGGTCAAGTTATGGAAGTTTATCCTGAACGTGGGAAGCTCAAGGTCAGCGTTTCCATTTTTGGTCGATCAACGCTTGTTGAATTAGAATATTGGCAAGTAGAAAAATTATAAAGGACGATCATGGCTAAAGAAGTAGTCGCACAAATTAGATTATACGTTTCAGCAGGACAAGCAAATCCAGCTCCACCCGTCGGTCCAGCGCTAGGTCAGCACGGCGTTAACATTATGGGTTTTTGTAAACAGTTTAATGAGAAAACCAAGGGGCGCGAAGGGTTGACGCTTCCGGTTATTATCAGTGTTTACAAAGATAAGTCATTTGATTTTATTATCAAAACCCCGCCGACATCAGTTCTTCTTAAAAAAGCTGCTAACCTTGCCAAAGCCTCAGGCACCGCTGGAAAAGAAAAAATTGCTAAAGTAACAAAAAAACAAATCGAAGAAATTGCAAAAATAAAAATGGAAGATTTAAGCACAGGGGATATGACTAAAGCCTTAACCGTAATTGAAGGAACAGCCCGAAGCATGGGTATAGAGGTGGTTGCCTAAAATGAGCCGAATAGCCAAAAGATTAAAAGAATTAGATAAAAAATTATTTGATAAAGAAAAATCATATTCACTCGATGAGGCTGTGGCAAATATTGCCAAGTTTCCCAAGGTTAAATTTGACGAGACGGTTGAGCTTCATTTTCATTTAAATATGGATAAGAAGACAGCTGATCAGTTGGTCCGTGGAACGGTATCATTGCCGCATGGACTTGGGAAAAAGGTTCGAATCGCTGCTTTTTGTAAGGGTGAATTTGAACAAAAAGCGAAGGCCGCTGGCGCCGATTTCGTCGGAGCACAAGAACTAATTGACAAAGTAGCTCAAGGATTTCTTGATTTTGATGTCGTCGTTGCAACGCCAGACATGATGAAAGATTTAAGTAAGTTAGGGAAAATTTTAGGTCCACGAGGACTTATGCCTACCCCTAAAGCTGGAACGGTTACAAATGATGTTGAAAAGGCAATCAATGAAGTCAAAGCCGGTAAAATCGAATTTAAATCAGATAAACAGTTTGGTATTCATGTTGGCATTGGCAAGGCATCGTTTCCAAAAGAAAAAATTTTAGATAATGCCAAATTTTTGATTGAAGCGATCAGCCACGCAAAACCAAACAATGTCAAAGGCGAATTTTTTAAAAGTTTATTTATTACAACAACCATGGGTCCTAGTCTGAGGGTTGCGTTATGACAAAAATTGGGCAAATATATCGAACAGGATTAGCTAATCGTGTCAGAAATGGTGTTGAGAAAAATAGCAATATTTTCTTGTTAAGTTACACTGCGCTGTCGACACCACAGCTCAATGACATTCGTAAGACTCTTAAAAAAGCTGGCGCAGATGTTTGTGTTTCGAAAAATGCGATTGCACAGTTGGCTTTAAGAGAATTGAAACAGGACAAGTTAGCTGATCGTATTTCTGGACAAACAGCTTTTGTTCTTACCAATAAAGACTCTATTGAAGTTTCTAAAATTTTAATCAAATTCACAAAAGAATTAGAAAGTCTCAAACTTCAAGGTGGTGTGCTCGAAGGTAAACTTCTTGAAAGAGAAGATATCAAGCACTTATCCGAGTTACCATCGCGCGAGGTTCTGCTTGCTATGCTTTTGGGAACGTTACAAGCACCTTTAACGCGGTTAGCCAGTGCGTTAAATGCCAAGTCTTATGAATTATTATCTATATTGAAACAGTTAAGTGAGAAAAAGGGAGGAAATTAACATGTCTGAAAATGCCGTTGCAGAAAAGAAAGAACTCTCCTCGAAGTTAGAAGGAGTTGTAAAATCAATCGAAACTTTAACAGCGCTTGAATTATCTGAATTGGTGAAGGGTCTAGAAGACCGATTCGGAATCAAAGCTGCCGCTCCTATGATGGGTGGAATGATGCCCATGGCTGGTGGTGCTGCTGGTGCTGCTGCCCCTGTGGAAGAGAAAACAACTTTCGATGTTGTTTTAGCTGAAGCTGGTCCTAATAAAATTGCCGTTATTAAAGAAGTTAGAGGCGCAACAAATTTAGGATTAAAGGAAGCTAAAGATTTAGTTGAAGGCGCTCCTAAGACGGTAAAAGAAGGGGTTTCAAAGGAAGAAGCTGAAGAGTTGAAGAAAAAACTCGAAGCAGCTGGTGCTAAAGTTCAATTGAAATAACGGGTTTTAGTAATTCGTAACCCGTTATCCTGATCCGCCATGGGTGGAGAAGGATCTTAATATTGTTAAATATTTTGAGATTCTTCGTACACTCAGAATGACGACAAATTAACTTTAAACCAATTCCCTAAAAAAGCTATATTATGAAAAAATTAAAGATTAGGAACTTTGGTAAATATCAAGATTCGTTTAAGTTGCCTCATTTGCTTGATTTGCAGTTAGTTGCGTATACTCATTTTTTACAACGTGAAGTTGAACCAACGAAGCGAAATGACCAAGGATTGGAAGAAGTTTTTCGTGAGGTTTTCCCTCTGGAAAGTTATGATGGTCAGATTCGTTTAGAGTATATCAGCTACACATTAGGCAAAGAAAAATATTCAGCAATTGAATGTAAACGTCGTGGCCGAACATATTCAGCCGCTTTAAAGGTGAAGCTACGTTTGATTACTCCTGTTGATATTAAGGAACAGGAAGTTTATTTTGGTGATTTCCCTCTTATGACGGACACCGGCACGTTTATTATCAACGGTGATGAACGTGTTGTTGTGTCACAGATCCAACGACCGCCAGGGGTTTCCTTTGAACAAGAAGTTCATCCTACCGGCAAAAGCATTTATCATGGACGTGTTATTCCTTCCCGTGGAGCTTGGTTTGAACTTAAATATGATTTAAACAATGTTTTGCTCGCGTATGTTGATCGTCGACGTAATTTTCCTGCGACCCAAATTTTAAGAATCATGGGATTGTCAACCAATGAAGATATTCAAAAGTTATTGGGTGATGATTATGAAAAAGTAAAAGAGACTCTTGAAAAGGATCATACACAGACCAAAGAAGAGGCCTTGTTAGATTTTTATCGTAAAATGCGTCCGACAGAGCCGGCAACGGTTGAAGTCGCGGACAATTTATTTTTTAGATTATTTTTTGATCCTAAACGATATGATTTGAGCAAGGTTGGCCGACACATCATTAATCGTAAACTCAACATGGAAGTACCACTTGAGAATCGCGTTCTTGATATCGCAACAGTTGTTCAAGTTATTCGTTATTTATTTGGGCTTCGTCAAGGTGTTGGTGAAACGGATGATATCGACCATCTTGGTAATCGACGTATTAAAAGCGTCGGTGAATTAGTCCAAAATCAAGTCCGTATTGGTTTGGCTCGTTTAGAGCGTTCGATCAAAGAACGTTTGGTTGTCATGAGCAATTTTGAAAACTTAACCGCACATCATTTAATTAATTCTCGACTTTTCTCTAATCAAATTCAAGATTTCTTTGCCCGCAGCCAATTGTCACAGTTTATGGATCAGGTCAATCCGCTTTCAGAGATGACACATAAACGTCGTTTAAGTGCTCTTGGTCCTGGTGGTTTATCTCGTGAACGCGCTGGATTTGAAGTCCGTGACGTTCACCCTACACACTACGGTCGTGTATGTCCGATTGAAACTCCAGAAGGTCCAAACATTGGTCTTATCGCATCATTAACAATTTGTGCACGTGTTAATGAATTAGGTTTTATCGAGACGCCTTATTACAAGGTTGTTGAAGGTCGCGTAACAAAGAGAACCGAATATTTAACAGCCGATAAAGATCAGTCAGAATATATTTCGCAGGCCAATTCTCCTATCGATGATAGTGGAAACTTTTTAGAGAAGGAAGTCACCTGCCGTTACAAGCAAGATTTTCCACGAGTTGGATCAAAGCAAGTTGCCTACATGGATGTTTCTCCTAAGCAAATTGTTTCCGTCGCCGCTTCACTTATTCCATTCCTCGAGCACGATGACGCTAACCGTGCTCTTATGGGATCAAACATGCAACGCCAGGCTGTTCCGCTGATGGTTCCTGAAGTTCCTTTCGTTGGAACTGGAATGGAAGAAAAAGTTGCTCGCGATTCTGGTGTCGTTGTTATTGCACAAAAATCTGGAACAGTTACTAAAGTAGATGCCCGAGAAATTGTCATCGGAAGTACTGTTTATCCTTTAAAAAATTATCAACGAACCAATGCCAACACATGTATTCATCAAAGACCGCTTGTTCAAGTTGGCGATAAAATTGATGAAGGGCAAACCATTGCCGATGGTATTGGAACCGAACATGGACGTCTAGCTTTAGGGCGAAATGTTTTAGTTGCCTTTATGCCTTGGCGTGGATACAACTTCGAAGACGCCATTTTAATTAATGAACGCATTGTTCGTGAAGATGTTTTTACTTCCATTCACGTTGAGAAATTTGAAGTTGAATGCCGTGAAACGAGATTAGGAAATGAAGAAGTCACCCGTGATATTCCTAACGTCAGTGAAGAAGCGCTCATTAACTTGGATGAAAACGGAATTGTCCGCATTGGGGCTGAAGTTAAGGCCGGTGATATTTTAGTTGGTAAAGTTACGCCAAAAAGTGAAAAAGAATTATCTCCTGAGGAAAGATTGTTACGTGCTATTTTCGGTGAGAAAGCCGCTGATATCCGTGACACGTCATTAGCCCTTCCTCCAGGGATTGAAGGAATTATTGTTCAAACAGAATTATTTCAGCGTAATGAGCGCGGTCGACGATCCAAAGAAGATAAGGTTAAGGAATCTGAAGCTGTTGAAAAGATAAAAGCTTATTACGCCCAAGAAATTCAATTTTGCGAAGAAGAACGAGAAATAAAACTCGCTAAATTATTAGGTATTGACAAAAAGAAAATCGGTAAGTTTAGAGCCGATGATTTTGAAGAGGGCTCAGAAGAACGTGAAGTTATTGCCTTCTATAATGATAAAGTTGCTGAATTAACCGAAGAAGAGGCTAGTGAAATTGAACGCGTAAAACGTGGTGATGAACTTCCTGCTGGCGTTTTGAAACGTGTTGTGGTTTATGTGGCAACTAAACGAAAATTAGCTGAAGGTGACAAGATGGCTGGTCGTCACGGAAATAAGGGTATTGTTTCCCGTATCGTTCCAGAATCAGATATGCCATTTTTAGAAGATGGAACTCCTGTTGATGTTGTTTTAAATCCTCTCGGCGTTCCTTCTCGTATGAACGTTGGACAGTTATTTGAAACACATTTAGGCTGGGCCGCTAAAGCTCTTGGGTTTCATATGGAAACACCTGTTTTTAATGGAGCCACTGAAGAAGAAATCCGAGCTTGCTTAAAGGAAGCTGGACTTCCACAAGAAGGTAAAACAACTGTTTTTGATGGTTACACCGGAATGCCGTTTGATCAAAAAGTTACCGTCGGTGTTATTTATATGTTTAAGCTTAATCACTTGGTTGATGAAAAAATCCATGCGCGATCAATTGGGCCATATTCACTCGTTACACAACAACCATTGGGGGGTAAGGCTCATTTTGGTGGTCAGCGATTTGGAGAAATGGAAGTTTGGGCGCTTGAAGCTTATGGCGCTGCGTACACACTTCAAGAAATGTTAACCGTTAAAAGTGATGATGTTATTGGTCGAAGCCGTATGTATGAAGCTATTGTTAAGGGGCAGCAACGCTTGGAACCTGGGACACCAGAATCTTTCAACGTTCTTATCAAAGAACTTCAAGGATTGTGTCTTGATGTGAATTTGGTCAAAGTAACACCAGATGCAAGCGGTTCAAAGGAAGAAAATCCCGAAACAGAACAGTTAGCACAGACCCCAAAGGATAATAAAAAGTAATATGTCAAAAAAGACCGAAGAACTTTTAAAACGCGACAGAATTACAATTAAAATTGCCTCTCCGGAAATCATCCGTTCCTGGTCTAAGGGCGTTATTAAAAAAGCGGAAACGCTTAATTATCGTACTCTTAAACCTGAAAAGGATGGTCTGTTTTGTGAAAAGATTTTTGGACCTGTCCGAGACTGGGAATGTAATTGCGGCAAATATAAAGGTATTAAATTTAAAGGGATTACCTGCGATCGCTGCGGTGTTTTAGTCACACGTTCCTCTGTTCGTCGTGAACGTATGGGGCATATTGAATTAGCCTGTCCGGTTACTCATATCTGGTTTTATAAGGCCGTACCCAGCCGATTAGCCGCTATCATGCAAATTGGCCTACGTGATTTGGAAAAACTTATTTATTATGAAGAATATGTCGTCATTGAGCCTGGTGATACCCCACTCAAGCGAAAACAGTTTTTATCTGAAGACGAATATCAAGAAGCTTTGGTTAAATACGGCGGGGCTTTTAAAGTTAAAATTGGTGCCGCTGCGGTTTGTGACCTTTTAAAGGAAGCGAACTTAACAGAGCTTTGTAAAAAATTACGTAAGGATTTGGAAAAAGCAAATCCACTAGGAAGTAACGCCAAGAAAACAGCTAAGACCTTAAAGATCGTCGAAGATTTTAAGAATTCTGGCAATTTGGCGGAGTGGATGGTTTTAGATGTTCTGCCTGTCATTCCTCCTGATTTAAGACCGCTCGTTCCTCTTGAGGGTGGACGGTTTGCTACTTCAGACTTAAACGATCTTTATCGACGTGTTATTAACAGAAATAACCGTCTTAAAAAATTAATTGATTTAAAAGCTCCAGAAATTATCTGCCGTAACGAAAAGCGTATGCTTCAAGAAGCGGTTGATGCCCTTTTAGACAATGGCCGTCATGGACGTCCAGTCTTAGGTTCTGGTAACCGACCCCTAAAATCTTTATCTGATATGTTAAAGGGTAAGCAAGGTCGATTCCGTATGAACCTTTTGGGTAAACGTGTTGATTATTCTGGCCGTTCCGTTATCGTCGTTGGGCCAAATTTGAAATTACATCAATGCGGACTTCCTAAAAAGATGGCGCTTGAACTTTTTGAACCATTTATCATCCGTAAGCTTCGTGAAAAAGGTTTTGTGCACACGATTAAAGGTGCCAAACGCATGGTTGAAAAAGCAAAGACAGAAGTTTGGGATATATTAGAAGAAGTGATTAAAGATCATCCCGTTATGCTTAACCGCGCGCCAACATTGCACCGTTTAAGTATCCAGGCCTTTTATCCTGTTTTGATTGAAGGAAAAGCCATCAAGTTGCATCCATTGGTTTGCGCCGCTTTTAACGCTGACTTCGACGGAGATCAGATGGCTGTTCACATCCCGCTTTCTTTAGAGGCGCAGATGGAATGCCGTTTGGAACTACTTTCGATTAACAATTTATTTTCTCCAGCTGACGGTCGTCCAGTTTGTTCTCCTTCACAGGACGTCGTTTTAGGGTTGTATTATTTAACCAAGGAAAATCCACAGAGCAAAGATAATGATAGAGTTTTCTCGACCATGGAAGAAGTTATTGTGGCTTATAACGATGGAATGCTTGATTTGCATGATCGTATAAAATTAAGATTACAGACTTCAGTGTGGGGTGAAGAAAAACCATCGTTGGTTATTTCAGAAGAATCAGAGGTTCAAGACAAATCATCAAAGAAAGAAATTATTTATAAACCAAGCATCATTGAAACGACCGTCGGACGCGTTATCTTTAATGAAATTCTTCCTGACGTTTTTGGTTATGTCAATGAGCTCTTGGATAAAAAGAGAATCGGTGCAGTTATCTCTTATTGCTACAATAAATTTGGCCAAGATCAAACCATTCGATTGCTCGATGATTTGAAAGATCTTGGGTTTACTCACGCGACACTTGCTGGTATCTCAATCGGTCTTTCCGATATGACAATTCCAGAAGCAAAGAAAGAGATTCTAAAAAATTCAAAACAAGAAGTTTCTAAAGTTGAAGATCAGTATCGCAAAGGTATTATTACTGGTCGCGAACGATATAACAAAATTATCGACATCTGGACACACACGACAGAAACACTTTCTGATTTAGTCTTTAAAAATATGGATCCATTTAATCCGGTTTTTATTATGGCGGATTCCGGCGCTCGTGGATCAAGGTTACAGATTCGTCAGTTATCAGGTATGCGTGGTCTTATGGCGAAACCTTCAGGTGAAATTATTGAAAATCCAATTACCGCGAGCTTCCGAGAAGGTTTAACGGTTTTGGAATATTTCATTTCAACTCACGGTGCGCGTAAAGGGTTGGCAGACACCGCTCTTAAAACAGCCGACGCTGGATATTTAACCCGTCGACTTGTTGACGTTGCTCAGGAAATTGTTGTTACCGAAGATGATTGCGGAACCATCAATGGTATTACTGTTGCCGCTATCGTCGAAGGTGATGAATTAGTTGTTAGCTTGAAAGAACGTATCACCGGACGTGTTGCGTTAGATAGTATCGTTGACATCGTCACCGATCAAAAGGTTGTCGAGTCCGGAGAACTTATTACGGAAGAAAAATCAGAATTTATTGAACATCTTGGTATTGAAAAAGTTCGTATCCGAAGTGTTTTAACCTGCGAAACAGAACGCGGCTGTTGCATTAAATGTTACGGACGCAATTTAGCGACGCAGAGAATGGTTGAGATTGGCGAAGCGGTTGGTATTATTGCCGCTCAAAGTATCGGTGAACCTGGAACTCAGTTAACGATGAGAACTTTCCACATCGGAGGTACGGCTAGCCGTTCTATTGAACAATCATTCTATAAAGCTAAGAATGTGGGTACAGCGAAGTATCACCAATTACGTGTTGTTGCTAAGGGCAAAGAATTTATCGTTTTAAATCGTAACGGATCCATTAGTATTAACAATGAATTCGGTCGCGAATTTGAACGTTATCAACTTCCTCAAGGGGCCAGTATTAAGGTCGCTGATGGAGATACTGTCAAAAAAGAAGAAGTGTTTGTTACCTGGGATCCGTATACCGTTCCTATTATTACAGAAGTTAAGGGGGCTGTTCATTCGGAAGATTTAATTGTCGATGTGACAGTTCAAGAAGAGCAAAATCCTGTGACTGGTGTCGTTGAACGTGTTGTCGTTGAGCACAGTCAAGAATATCATCCTCAAATTATTATTACGGATGAGAAAAAAGAAATTATTGGTATTTATTCGATTCCTATCGGCGCGCACATTCTTGTTCAAGATAAGCAAGAAGTTAACGCCGGGGATTTGGTTGCAAAGATTCCTCGTGGCGCAGGAAAAACGCGCGATATCACGGGTGGTCTTCCTCGCGTTGCGGAATTATTTGAAGCCCGACGTCCGAAAGATCCAGCTGTTATTAGCGAGATCGATGGAATTGTTGAATTTGGTGAAGATAAACGTGGGCGTCGTACGATCATTGTAAAAAGCCCTACAGGGATGACATCAGAATATACGATTCCTCACGGCAAACACCCTAATGTGTATAAGGGCGATCGTGTTTTTGCTGGACAACAATTAACAGATGGTCCAGTTGTTCCTCACGATATTTTACGTGTTTGCGGAGATAAAGTTTTACAAGAATATCTTTTGAATGAAGTTCAAGAAGTTTATCGTTTGCAAGGTGTTCGTATTAACGATAAACATATCGAACTTATTATTTCGCAAATGTTAAAGAAAGTAAAAATTGAAGATTCTGGTGAAACAGATTTATTAGTTGGTGAACAAATTGATCGTGTTGTGTTTAAAAAAGCAAACGAAGAAGTATTAAAGAAAAAAGGAAAACCAGCCCAAGCAACGCCTCTTCTTTTAGGGATTACAAAGGTCTCTTTGACGACGGAGAGTTTTATTTCATCCGCAAGTTTCCAAGAGACAACAAGAGTGTTGACAGAAGCAGCATCCGCTGGTAAAATCGACTTTCTTTTTGGGTTGAAAGAAAACGTCATTGTGGGGCATTTGATTCCCGCCGGGACAGGATTAAAACAATATCAAAATGTGGAAATGGTAAAATATGCCGACGATACAGCAGTTGATCAGAAAGAGCAGAACACAGAAATTAAAGAAAAGTAAATCACCGGCACTTACGAATTGTTCATTTCGTCGAGGGGTTTGTTTGCAGGTGAAGACGATGACGCCAAAGAAACCAAATTCGGCGCTTCGTAAAATTGCTAGAGTTCGACTTTCAAATAAATTCGAAGTCACTTCATACATTCCAGGTGAAGGCCATAATTTGCAAGAGCACTCCATTGTTTTAGTTCGTGGTGGAAGAGTTAAGGATTTGCCAGGTGTTCGTTATCACATTGTTCGTGGAACGCTTGATACCTCGGGTGTTGCTAAAAGAAAAAAATCACGATCAAAGTATGGAGCCAAGCGAGAAGAAGCAGGCGCTAAAGGAAAGTAATTTAAAACATGAGAAGACGTAGAGCCGATAAAAGAGAACCCGCAGCAGATCCTAAATACAATAGCCGATTGTTAGGCCGGTTTATTAATTCCCTTATGCTTACAGGGAAAAAGAGTGTGGCTGAAAATATTGTGTATGATACTTTGCAGATAATTGAACAAAAAACACAGGAAGTGACTCCAATTAAAGTGTTTGATAAGGCTATTGAAAATGTTCGTCCAAAACTTGAATTAAAATCCCGACGCGTTGGTGGGGCAACATATCAAGTCCCCATTGAAGTTCCTGTGGCTCGTGGACATTCCATTGCCATGCGTTGGCTTCGTGATTTCGCTCGAAAGAAAAAAGGACGCCCGATGCAGGTTAAGCTAGCTGATGAGATTTTGGCTGCTTATAAAGGAGAAGGCGCCGCTATTAAAAAACGTGATGATACGCATAAGATGGCTGAGGCCAATAAAGCTTTTGCGCATTTGAGGTGGTAATCGATGTCTAATGACTTTTTAAAAGATACAAGAAATATTGGGATTATTGCACATATTGATGCGGGCAAGACCACAACGACTGAGCGTATTCTCTTTTATAGCGGTGTTATCCATAAATTAGGTAACGTTGATGATGGGAATACCGCTATGGACTGGATGGAGCAAGAACAAGAAAGAGGAATCACAATTACGGCGGCGAGTACCCGATGTTCTTGGAATGGTAAAAG
>JAHFGL010000055.1 GCA_023247445.1 Candidatus Omnitrophota bacterium
GTCACGAATGTCAAAAGATTAAAGGAAGGCATCGCCAAGAAGATCGCGAATTCCATTCTGATTAAAGTCAATCAGATCGGGAGTTTATCCGAAACTTTAGACGCCATTGATTTGGCGCGCAAAAATAAATACACGTCCATTATTTCGCACCGTTCCGGCGAGACGGAAGATACGACGATCAGCCACCTGGCGGTGGCGACGGGCGTGGGTCAGATTAAAACCGGGTCGCTGTCGCGCACCGACCGTTTGGCTAAATACAACGAGCTTTTAAGAATCGAAGAGGAATTGGGCTCCAAAGCCACTTACGCCGGCCCGTTGTGGGGAAAGATTTATTAAATCAGTGGTCAAATGAAAAACGGTTTTAAACTTTTTCTCTTTGCCGCGGTTATTCTAGTTATTTTTTTCCCTTCGTACATGCGGATGCAGGATTTGCGCGCGAAGAATCTCCAGGGTCACCGCGAAATCGAGGCCTTGAATAGAAAAAACAGCGAGTTGATCGAAGAAAAAAGACGTTTGGAAGAGGATCCGGTTTATTTGGAAAAGGTTGCGCGCGAGAAGATGGGTTTGATCCGCGAGGGCGAGATGATTTACCGGCTGAAAAATAGTGATAAATAGTAAGTGGTAAGTAAAATATCGCGGGGTGGAGCAGGGGTAGCTCGTCAGGCTCATAACCTGAAGGTCCTAGGTTCAAATCCTAGCCCCGCAACTTTTACAACCGATTAGGAGCCTTTGACTTACGTCATCGGCTCCTTTTTGGTTTTTGTGGTAAAATGGTGATAACAAACCTCACTTACTGATATGGGTCCCATTATTTTATTAGACAAATCTGCTTTACAGTGCCTCTCGGATGACGAAATCGGTTTTCTAGGCAAACACTACTCTCCCATGATGCCGCCGGTTTTATTATTCGAAATTCTAGGTGATTTAAGCAAGTATAAAGGGCAAGGAATAAAATTTGAGATTGCAAACAAGATATCTTCTGGCGATTTCAAAATCAACGCTGACCACAGGTTGCTTTGCCTTGGATCCCTACTTGGTGAAAGAGTGGCGATGGAAAGAGTACCTGTTGTTTCGGGAGGCGTTCAGTTGGAAACTTCCAAGAAAGAAAAAGGAATATTTTTTGATGAACCAGCTGAATGGAAATTGGTTAGGAAATGGCAACAAGGCGAATACACTTTAGTCGACAGAGTCATTTCGGGTGTGTGGCGGAAGATTTCCAAAGCATTTAATATGGAATCGTATGTACGGGAGTTTAAAAAGGCCAATCACGATATACCAAAGGCAAATAATTTCCCGGAAATATATAAGGCCATCCATAATATTACGATGGATATCAACTCTCAGAATTTCTATTTAGATTTTCTCATGAATGAGTTTAATGTTTCTCCTCAATATCGAGACTATATTTTAAGCAGATGGCATAAAAGAGAGAATTTGCTTCTTTGTGATTTTGCGCCTTATGCGTTCTACTGTTTAAATGTATCTTTGATTTTTCATTTTGGATTAGCCAATGACTTAATAACACCCAAAAGAACCAATTCCATTGATCTCGAGTATTTATATTATCTTCCTTTTTGTATGGCGTTTGTTTCAGGAGATAAGTTCCAGGCTGATTTAAGTAAGTTGCTGTTAACACACAAACAGGACTTTGTTGGCAGGGATGTCTTAAAATCAGATTTGAAATGGCTGAAAGAGGAGTGGGATGGTTTGGATAAATCTGAAAGGGAAAAGCGTTTTTATGATTACGGCTGTTACCCTCCACAAAATAATCTTGATTCCATTACTTATAAGTTATGGAAAAAGAACATGAAGCCTTGGAAGCCCGGTTCGGGTAATTTGAGACTGACTGAAGAACAGGAGAAGCGAGTAATGGAGCCGATGTTTGATGCTATCAAGAAATATGAAGAAGATCGTGCTAAAGGAACCCAAATGAAGTAATTTTTCTGATTTTTCCCATCTTTTAAGAAGCCCGCTTCTCGCTTAGCTGAACCGGTATTCATCTGAGGACGTTGATAAGTATCGCGTTGAGCGAGAGGAGATGGATTTCCTAAGGCCGGAAGAGAGTAATCTCTTGCTTAAACATTGTCGTGAGCCGTTCAAAATTTTTGTATTAACCGCTGTCTTGACCAGCATGCGCAAGGCCGAACTTTTGGGATTGCAGTGGGGAGATATCGACTGGAACAGCAATACGATTTTTGTGAAGCGAAGTCTTAAGTATCGATACCGAAGCAAAAACAACGGCGAGAAAAGCTGGTACTTCGATACGCCAAAAACAAAATATTCTGTCCGGCCTATCACAATGTCGCCGCGACTCAAAGAGGCTTTAGAAATTCACCGGATAACTTCGCGCACTAATGAAGCTGATTTGGTTTTCGTCAATTCAGCCGGCAGTCCACTGGATCCAGACAGCACAATCAAACGTGAATTCCAGCCCGCGCTTCGCATGGCCGGTCTGCGGCTTGTCCGTTTCCACGATTTACGCCACACCTACACATCCCTTCTCATCGCCCAAGGCGAGAACATTAAATTCATTCAGTCCCAATTGGGCCACGCCTCAATCCAAACCACCATGGATTGTTACGGTCACATCCTGCCGAATACCAACAAAGGAGTCGGGGAGAGGTTGGATAAGCTGGTGTTTGGGGAAATTGATTCAGCTACTTCGACGATTCAATCGTATTAAATCAATACACTTTTTAATCAGTGTGTAGGTTTTCTACGGAGCATAGTTAACCAACAAACAGTGGAATTCGTATGTTTGTATGGTAACTGCTTTTCCAACAGAAAACATCTACCTTCAAAAAAGTTTGAGAATATAGAATTTCTGAAAAGCACTCGAAATTCAGTGAGTTATCATTTTTTAGAGGGGCACCGGTGTTTAATTTATCTACTCGGTTTTTAAGGAACTTTGTGCTATATTGTAAAAAGTATCAAAATCTTTCTATAACCTATTTAATTTCAATCCGATGGGTAACGAAGCTGATACGTGTCGAAAATATGTTTTGCCCAAACTGTACGATGCCGGATGGACGGATGATCAGATATTCGAGCAAGTATATTTTACCGATGGGAAGATTGTCGTTTTAGGCAATAAATGCAGACGTAAAAAACAAAAAAGAGCTGATTATTTATTGAAGTATCGTCGTGATTTTCCTTTGGCCATCATAGAGGCCAAGGCAGATTATAAACATCCGGCAGATGGTCTTCAGCAAGCAAAAGAATATGCTGAAATGTTAGGGTTAAAATTCGCGTATTCAACGAATGGTCAAAAGTTCATTGAACATGATTATACAACCGGCGTTGAGAATGAATTGGATGCCCTGCCTTCGCCCGAAGTACTTTGGAAAAGATTCCGCACCTCAGAAGGTATTTTATCAGATGAGATTTCCGAAAAACTTCTTTCCCCCTATTATTTGAATCCCGATAAGCAGCCCCGCTATTATCAACAAATTGCGATCAACCGAACGGCTGAATCAATTTTAAAAAACAAGAAGCGTATTTTATTAACGATGGCTACGGGAACTGGCAAAACAGAAGTAGCTTTTCAAATCTCATGGAAATTATGGAATGCTAAATGGAATAAAGCTGGTGATGGGCGGCGACCTAAAATACTCTTTTTGTCTGATCGTTCAATTCTTGTAGATGATCCAAAGGACAAAACTTTTATTCCTTTTGGTGACGCGCGTCATAAAATTGAAGGAGAGGCTTTAAAAAGTCGGGAAATGTATTTTGCATTATATCAATCCATCGCTAAAGATGAAAGACGCCCAGGGTTATATCGTGACTACTCACGTGATTTCTTTGATTTGATCATTATCGATGAGTGTCATCGAGGAAGCGCCAGTGATGAAAGTAATTGGCGGGAAATTCTTGAATATTTTGAACCAGCTTATCAACTTGGTATGACCGCAACACCTCTGCGAGAAGATAATAGGGATACATATCTCTATTTTGGAAATCCAATTTATACATATAGTTTAAAACAAGGAATTGAGGATGGATTTTTGGCTCCTTATAAAGTTAATCGTGTTGTAACAGATGTGGACGCGGCTGGCTGGCGTCCTGAGCAGGGACAAATGGATCGTTTTGGTCGAGAAATTCCCAACGGCGAGTATGGAACATCCGATTTTGGAAGAACGATTGTCTATCGTCCACGGACTCAAGCCGTCGCTCAGCATTTAACAGATTTTTTGAAAAAGACAGATCGATTTGCAAAAACAATTGTGTTTTGCGAGGATCAAGATGAAGCCCAAGAAATGAGGACGATTTTAAATAATTTAAACAAAGATTTAGTAAAGCAGTATCCGGATTATGTTTGCCGGGTTGTGTCTGAAGAAGGGGATCTGGGTCGTGGACATTTAGGACGATTTCAAGAATTAGAGAAGGCGACCCCTGTGATTTTAACAACAAGCAAATTATTAACGACCGGGGTTGATATTCCGACGTGCAAGAATATTGTTATTTATAAGATCATCAACTCTATGACGGATTTTAAGCAGATTATTGGCCGGGGGACTCGTGTCAGGAGTGATTATGGAAAATTATTTTTTAATATCATTGATTATACAGGTAGTGCGACACGCCTTTTTGCTGATTCTGATTTTGACGGAGAGCCAGCTTTAGTGACACAGGAAGAAATTGACGCGCAGGGACAAATAATTGAAGGCAGTGAATCAACTTTGCAAGACGAGGATCAACAGGAGTATGAAACAGCCGAGGAAGAGTTGGTGGGAGACGGTGTCGCAGAAACGATGCAAGCGCAGGATGCCGCACCGCCTCGAAAATATTATATTGATGATGGCGCTCGCGTTAAGATTGTTGTGGATTATGAACAAAGTTTGGATTTGGAGGGCAATAGATTGCGGGTTGTTAAATACACGGATTATACTTCAGAAAAAGTTCGATTGATGTTTGCTTCCGCAGCTGAATTACTTTCAAAGTGGCAATCGGTTGATGAAAGAAAAATTATTATCGAAGCATTAGAGGATAAGGGTATATCGTTTGAGGAACTGGCCAAAGCAACTGGCAGAGAAGATGCAGATCCATTTGATTTATTGTGTCATGTTGCTTTCAATGCGCCTTTGCGTTCCCGCAGGGAACGGGCAGAGCGCCTAAGAAAAGGGAAAGTGGATTTTTTTGATTATTTTTCGCCAGAAGCACGCCAAATTTTGAATGAAATTCTGGATAAATATATTGAGCATGGTGTTGCTCAATTTAAAGTGCCGGATATTCTCAAAGTTGAGCCTATATCTGCACATGGGAATGTGATGGAAATTACCGCTTTATTTAAGGGGCCCGAGAAACTGAAAGAAGCCTTAGAAAAATTGCAAAATATGCTTTATATCCCGCCTTCTGAATAATGCATAAATATTACATTTTATGTAATAATCTTGCTTGATTATTCATTGTTCATATTGTATACTTATTACATAAAACGTAAGGATTATGCGATATGGCTAATTCAGAAAATAACAGAAAACTCTTTGAAATTGCCTCCCAGCAAGGCGGATATTTTACGGCCAAGCAGGCATTTGAGGCTGGCTATAGCTATCGTCTTCACTATTATCATCGGCATCAGGGCAATTGGCGTGATGTTGACCGGGGCGTATTTCGGCTTGTTGATTTCCCTAATTCTCCTCATGAGGATCTGATTCGTTGGTCCCTTTGGAGTAGAAATCGCCAGGACGTTCCTCAAGCGGTCGCTTCTCATGAAACAGCGCTCTCCATCCATGAAATAAGTGATGTTATGCCGGGGAAGATTCATATTACTGTCCCTCCTAAATTTAGGAAACAATCATCCGGCTGTATCATCTATAAAGCGATAATTAAGCCGGATGAAATTGAGAAAAGGGAAGGTTTTTTTGTCACTACTCCTTTCAGAACAATCATTGATGTTGCTGAAGGGACTCTTAGCCTTGAGCAGGTTGAGAAGGCAATTCGGGATGCTTTTAATAAAGGGCTTGTTAGACTAGAAGATTTTACAAAAGCCAGAATGTCACATGAGGCCAAACAAAAAATACGAATAGCCTTAGAAAATATTAAAAAAAATCCTATATTTTAAATGAGCACGCGGTTTATGGAACGGAGTGAATATAAATCGCTGTGCGAATTTATCCCGCTAAAGGCGGGATAGAGGTGACTATGCCAACCGATCCGAAACAATACCAAACAGCGATGGCTTTTAGAAAAGCACTGGAAGATAGATTAAAGAATATTGCTGAGGCCGAAGCAGTTCCTCTGGATAGATTAAGACGTCGCGTTTCATTTGATCGTCTGTTAGCAAGATTGTTTGATCCTAGTAAGCAACCTTTGTGGTTGCTTAAAGGTGGTTATGCATTAGAATTTCGTTTCCAAAAAATAGCTCGAGCAACTAAAGATATAGATTTTTCCATCCCTAAAATGAAAGAACCAACAAAAGAAAGAATTCACGAACTTCTCCAAGATGAAGTCAAAAAAGACATACCAGATTGGTTTGAATTCTTAATAGGTGTTCCAACAGTGGATCTTGATCGGGCTGTTTATGGCGGCTGGCGATATCCGGTCACGGCACGTGTAGATAACCGGAAGTTTTCCGAATTTCATCTGGATGTTGGCGTTGGCGATGCTCTTATCTCAGAACCGGAGTGGCAGAAAGGCTCCGAGATTCTTAGCTTTGCGGGGATTGACCCTGTGACTGTTGCGTTACTTCCAAAAGATCAGCAGTTTGCCGAAAAAATTCATAGTTATACTTATCCAAGAGAACTCAGAGAATTTTCTAGGACTAAAGATATGGTAGATATTGTGTTGTTGATCGATCAAGGGCTGCCTGAGAAGCAACAGCTAGTCAAAGCGATTCAAGCAACTTTCAGCCGACGGGAATCACATGATGTCCCGCAAGAATTACAAATACCGCCAGCGGTTATCGCACCTACATATAACACTATGGCAATTGAATGCGGAGTTTCAAGGAAGACAATGAATGAAGCTTTCCAATATATTAGCGATTATTGGAAACAATTATACGGTTAAAGGAAGACTTATGTCTAAAAAATCAAAAGTTCAACAACCTCAAACAACAGCCGCGCAGTTAAGCGCCATTGTCAAAGCCTGCCGGGATATCATGCGTAAAGATAAGGGTTTGAATGGAGACGTGGATCGTCTGCCAATGCTCACGTGGATTATGTTTTTAAAATTCTTGGATGATATGGAGATTCAGCGAGAGACAGAAGCCAAATTAGAAGGAAATAAATATTCATCAGCCATTCGCCCGCCTTATCGTTGGCGTGACTGGGCGGCTAAGGAAGAAGGAATTACTGGGGAGGAATTGATTTCCTTTATTAATAATCAGGAATGCGTCCGTCCGGATGGAACGCGTGGCCCCGGTTTGTTTATTTATTTGCGATCATTGGAAGGCACTGGAACGCGGAGGGATCGTCGGAATGTTATTGCCACGGTTTTTCGTGGGACAGCCAATCGAATGCTTAACGGTTATCTGTTGCGCGATGTTATTAATAAAGTTAATCAAATTCATTTTACTTCCTCGGATGAGATTCATACTCTGTCACATTTATATGAAAGTTTATTGAAAGAAATGCAAGATGCGGCGGGAGATTCGGGTGAATTTTATACTCCGCGTCCTGTTATCAAGTTTATGGTGCAGGTCGTTAATCCGCGATTAGGGGATATAGTGCTGGATCCTGCTTGCGGTACCGGTGGATTCTTGGTTGAGACTTTTGAACATATTCGTAAACAATGCAAAACAATTGAGGATCACAAAATTCTGCAGGAAGAAACAATCTTTGGCGGTGAGGCAAAATCATTGCCGTATCTTCTTTCTCAGATGAATCTTTTGTTGCACGGGTTGGACGCGCCAGTTATTGATTCAGCTAATTCATTAAGACATTCATTAAAGGAGATTGGAGATAAAGATCGAGTTGATGTGATTTTAACCAATCCACCTTTTGGCGGAGAGGAAGAAAAAGGAATTCAAGGTAACTTTCCCGAGGATAAACAAACGGCTGAAACGGCATTGCTTTTTTTACAGTTGATAATGCGAAAACTGAGGCGTTCCGGCCATCTTGGCAAAAAAGCCGGCCGGGGAGGTGTAGTTGTTCCTAATGGGACGCTTTTCGGCGATGGAGTGTGCGCTCGCATCAAAGAAGAGCTTTTAAAAGATTTTAATTTACATACTGTCGTACGGTTGCCAAATGGCGTGTTTACTCCGTATACAAATATCCCGACGAATTTATTGTTTTTTGACCGCAATGGTCCCACCAAAGAAGTTTGGTATTATGAACATCCATTGCCAGAAGGACGTAAAACATATTCTAAAACTAAACCAATTCAATTTGATGAATTTAAGCCATGTCTGGAGTGGTGGAAAAAACGTGAAGAAAATGAGCAGGCATGGAAGGTAAAAGCTGAAGATGTTTTGAAATATGATGAGACCGGCAACTTGATTTCAGTCAATCTTGATATTAAGAATCCAAATTCAAAGAATGATTACGAACATATGCCACCGGAGCAACTAGTTGAAGATATTTTAAGTAAGGAAAAAAAGATTACTGAAATAATGAAAGATATAAAGAATCTTTTAGGGGCAAAATTATGAGCAAACGTTGGCCGAATGTTCCTTTGGGAGAAATTTTAATAGAGCGTCAAGAAACGCCTTTGGCTGAAGATATATTAAGTGGAAAAATCCGCATTGTAGCGAAAATTGCATTTAATGATGGGAAGATTCAATTACGTGAGAGTGTTGACACAAAAACGAAAATGATTTTAATCCGTCCGGGCGATTTTGTTATTTCGGGGATTAACGCGGCCAAAGGTGCTGTTGCTGTTTATGGCGATGAGAATTCCGATTCAATTGCGGCAACAATACATTATGGGGCATACATCCCTAAGAAAGATC
>JAHFGL010000025.1 GCA_023247445.1 Candidatus Omnitrophota bacterium
TGACGACGTCATAAACGCCCTTCTTAAACGCCTCGACATACTGGTTATAAATTTTTTCTTTAATCTCTAAGTCGCCGCTTTCGATTCCCTCAATTTTATTCTGATCAACATACGCCTGCCCAAGCAAACTTTCTTTTAAATTCCGTTTATACCACGTGGCCAAAATAAGAGAGTTAAAGATCTGCCGTAAGTTGGCAAAGTTACGTCCTTGATTCACCTCTTTCTCAATCTCTGGGATTAAAATTTCCCGAACAATCGCTGAGGTCACATTATCAGTTGCTTCAACGTTATTTTCTTTAAGCGCCAAATAATCTTGATCGAGCATCACCTTAAGATGACTTTCAGCGACAAACACACTATTGGCATTTTCATAGACAACTACGTTGTCCGGCAAGATCCAAACCTTATTAAAGGTGTTCATCGGAATATCGGTTGTGCCATATTTCTCCTCTGCCTGCGCATAAACCCGGCGCCAAAATTCAGCACCTAATTCATCATTGGGATTCATCAGGGATGCGGTTAACTGCTTCAAAATATAATCAAGCGCCAGCATATCGCGCCCCATCTCAGTTTTTCCAAAACCATCAGGAATAATACGATCTTTTTCATAAGGAGAAAGATTCACCCACATCTGATCTTCGGGAACAGTTAAGGACGCCATAAAATATTTGATCAGCTTATTGGCTTCTTCTTTTAATTCTTCTCCAGCTAGATTGTCATCGCCAGGATCAATAATAAAATCGAATTTCAGTGGATCATTAGGGTCAATGGTAATGCCACGAATAAGAGGAGGACTAAATTCTGGACTAAGGGCAACGATCGCCCCTGGCGTAGGCAAATTAAGAACGCCCTGGGCATAGACATAAGAATACGGATAAATAAGGTTAAATAAAAAGGAAACGATGACAACAAGAAATGTCACGCGAGAAAATAGCGGCTTCTTTTTTGAACGAAGAATAGTCAGCATTTTTTGAAAAATAGCTATTATTAATAAACGTTATCCTTACAGGTTAAGTATAAAATATATTTTTGGTCAAAAGGGCCGCTGAAAGGTGTTTTACGAAAGCGTTATCTTGAGGAAAGAGTTCGGGGAATTCTTATTTTCTGCCCGGGAAAGATTGTTGGGGCAAGTAAACCATTAGCCTGGCGAATGTCTTCAACCGTTGTGTGATATTCCTGGGCTAGCCGATATAACGTATCGTTTTTCTGGACAGTATACGTAATAAACTGATCTTCTTTGGGAAGGCTTAATGGAACTTGGGACTTCCTTATTTCCTGATATTTCTGATTAACTAATTTTTCCTTACGTTTCTTCTTAATCTTCTTCGCAAAAGAATATTTTTCAAGTAACGGCCGCAGTTGATTAATAGGAATCGCAAAATTAAGGCTTTGTCCTTTAATAAGCGAGGCCGTTGTGATGCCGATCACCTCTCCCTTTAAATTAAACAGCGGGCCGCCGCTACTGCCTTCTGACAAAGGAACGCTGATTTGCAGCAGTTCACTTCCTTTCTCTAAATGACGCACCGAACTAACAAGCCCATCGGTGACGGTGCTTTCCAAACCCAGAGGATTCCCAATCGCCACAACCTTCTCTCCTGGCACAACCCTTTCGCTGTTGCCCAAGGTCACAGGTTTTAATTTATTACCTTCAATCTTAATTAAAGCGATGTCCTTTTTCTGATCAAAGGCGATGATTGTCACCTGGCTATAGGTTTTCTCATTTCTTAATTTAACAGCGATTTTTTTGGCTTTCTTGATCACATGATAATTAGTAACGATCAGTCCATTGGGACTAACAATAAATCCCGTTCCTAAACTTCCCTTACGATTATTAACCTTAGCCATAATAAGAACAATCGAATCTGCCTGCTGGGCAAAAAGATTAGCAATTGATGGCTCCTGCTGCGCTGCCGCCAAAGGAGTCAGGTTCTGGGTTAATAGACTAATTATGATCATCCCGACGAAAATAGGGGTCCAACACAATTTTAGGCTCATAAATATTTAGCTGTTTTGATCTTTCTTTCCAAATGATACGTTAAAAAATTATTTAAGGTATATTTTAATTCTTTCTTAACCGTCAGCGTTAGGCCAAGACTCACGCTGTTGGCCCAATTATTTCGCTCGATGTGCAAAATCGACGCCACCGTTCCCTTAGAAATAAGTGAAAACGACGTTTCTGTTGATGGGCAGTTCGGGCAAACAAGTCCACCCGAAGACAAGATGAATCGGGCCTGCCCTAAAATCTTTTTATTACATTTTACGCATGAATCCAGATGCGGGCTAAATCCAGAGAGCAACAAAATTTTAATTTGAAAAACATGGACTAATTTATCAATATCACGGATTGTTTCAAGGCTGGTTAGGTAATCGAGTATCAGCTGATAAATCTCAAGGTTCGCTTGTTCGACTGGCATAATGGCATCGACGAGTTCCAGCGCATAATTAGCGGCCAGGCTTCTCTTATAATCCTGCCTAATCGGGAAAAAAAATTGCTTTAAATCGCAGTGGCTAACTAAATGCAGTTCAGAGCGGCTGGAATGATAATAAATAATTTCATTAACGGTGAATCGATCGATATGGCTGCCGAATTTTTTATGATCTTTGCGGATGCCTTTTAAGATCCCTTTGACTTTGCCATGATCTTTCGTAAAGAATGTCGCAATGCGGCTGGTCTCTCTAAAGTCGAATGATTTAAGGACAATGCCTTCTGTTTTAATTATCATTTTGGTTTGGTACTTCGTCGTTCGCACATCGCACCTCGTACAATCGTCGAAGTACGATGTACGAAGTACTAAGTACGTTTTAGCAAACTAAGAAGTTTTTCTTCTTTTCGTCTCATTCGAGCGATATCTTTTGGCAAATGATCATCGTAACCTAATAAATGTAAAATTCCATGAATAACATACAACGTCAATTCTTTAGGCACTGTTGTTTTATAGATTTTTGCATTCTTAATAACCGCGTCTGTTGAAATAATAATATCGCCAACCAATTTCCTATCCTTCTTCTCTTGCCGCAAATCAAATGATAAAACATCCGTCGCGTAGGAACGCTTTAAGAATTGCTTATTAAGGGCTTGTATTTTTTGGCGAGTGACAAAGACAACCGAAAGGGAATAATCTTTAACTGCTTCATGCCGAAGGATGGTGGTAACGAGCGTTTTAATCTGGGGGCGATTGAGTGCTACTTTTTTCTGAAGGTTTTCGACTACTATGTCCATTTTTCTTTTCCGGATATTTCACACGGCCATGATAGATTGCACTCAAAATCCGTGTAAAGGTTGAACAAATTTTCTCAATCTCTTTAAGTGTTAAATTACATTCATCCAACTGCCCATCAATAAATTTATTATTCGTGACTTTTCTAACCGTTTCTTCAATACGTGTGGGAACGGGATCTTCCAAAACACGTGTCGCCCCTTCAACCGAATCCGCTAAAAGCGTAATGGCTGTTTCCTTACTTTGTGGCTTGGGTCCCGGATAACGAAAATCATTTTCATTAACCTCTTCATCTTCTTTAGATTCCTCTAGCGCCCGTTGATAAAAATAATGCATCAGACTCGTCCCATGATGCTGCGGAATAAAATCAATAATGAGTGGATTAATTTTATGTTTCTTCGCGAGTTCCACGCCTTCTTTAACGTGATTAAGAATAATCAGTCGACTCATCGATGGCTCAATAGCATCATGCTTGTTATCGCCCAAGGATTGATTCTCAGTAAAATAATCTGGTTTCTCTAATTTCCCAATGTCGTGATAATACGCCCCCGCGCGCGCTAAAAGGGCATTGGCCCCAATGGCCTCCGCGGCACTCTCTGTTAGTTGCCCGACGATCAAACTATGCTGCCAGGTTCCAGGCGCCTCAAGAGCCATCCGTTTTAAAAGTGGTTGATTACGATCAGTTAATTCAACCAAACTAAAATTTGTTAAAACCCTAAAAGCAGATTCGAAAATCTTCAGCGTCGCAACCACAATAAAAGATGAAATAAGACCATTGGCCATGAGTGGATACAAATAATGCACAAGTAATCTTTTAGTGACGACCAAATCCTGTTGAGGATTTAATAAAACTAAACAAACGATATTGATCAAACTAACAAAAAATCCAGAAATAATCAGTTTGCCGCGCATCTGAGCATCCCGAACAATATAGGCGCCGGTTAAACTCCCTAAAAAGAAAATCAGCATCATCCCAAAATCACCGCCAAGGATAAGACTGACAAGTGTGCTGGCAATAAACGACATAATAAAGGCTAACTGCAGATCATTAAAAAGCAGCATCGTTAGCATCGCAATAGCCGCCACAGGAATATAAAAAGGCGGCAGATCTGAATATTGCTTAACCATCTCCGTTACAAAAATGATCAGGGTAAGAAGAAAGCCAAGATTAATAAAGTTGCGCGCGGTAGCTTTCTTAAAATGATTAAGATAAATTCCAAGAAATAAAATATAGAGCGGAATGATCAGTGGATAATGGACGAGATAACAAAATAGCGTGAAGATGACAAAAAATAAAACGACTAAAAAAATATCTAAAGCTTGGTCAGACGAGCTTGTTTTAGGTCTTGGATCCATGTTCATAGGCCTCAATAATTCGCTGCACAAGTTCGTGACGGACAACATCATTACCCGTTAAATAAACAAATTTTATTCCGGGGATATCTTTAATAACCTTGGCAGCATCCGACAAACCATTGGGAGCGCCTTTTGGAAGATCGCTTTGCGTTATATCACCGGTAATTACCGTCTTTGAATCAAAACCAAGACGAGTTAAAAACATTTTCATTTGAAACGGCGTGCTATTTTGAGCTTCATCAAGAACAACAAAGGCATCGTTAAGTGTACGTCCGCGCATAAAGGCCAAGGGGGCCACTTCAATAATCCCTTGCTCGGTAAATTCTTCCACCTTTTTTGCTTCAATCATGTCATAGAGCGCATCATAAAGTGGACGTAAATATGGCAAAACCTTTTCCACCATATCTCCAGGAAGAAAGCCAAGATTCTCACCAGCTTCAATGGCCGGTCGAGTTAAAATGATTCGACGCACAAGTCCTTTTTTAAGTGCATTAACCGCCATGGCCATCGCTAAATAAGTTTTTCCCGTTCCCGCTGGACCCACGCCAAAAACAATATCGTTATGCTTAATCGCATCAATGTATTCAATCTGCCCTTTTGTTTTAGGGGTGACGAGCGTTCCTGGAATCGAGACCTCAATTTTTTCTTTCGCTAAAAGTTTAAAATCAACGCCTTCATCCGGCTTAGCCAGACGTAAGGCATAAGTAATATCGCGCGTTTTAACGTCGGATCCGCTGGCAGCAATTCCTTTTAAATAATCAAACAGCTCACAGGTTTTATCGACTTGTTCCCTAGGACCCGTGACCTTAAGTCCCGCGGGATCGCGTAAAACCTTGACGCCTAATTCTTTTTCAATAAGTTTTAGATTTTGGTCAAATTTACCAAAAAGAATTTGGATGTCTTTGTTATTTTCAATGTGGATGGTTCGTTCGATTGTTTTTCCGATCATAATTATTGGGGAATCTTGATGACGAGACCTGGTTTGACATGATTGGGATCTTTGAGGATCGTTTTATTGGCTTCATAAATTTTTGGCCATTTATTGTAGGAACCATAAAACTTCTTAGCAATTTTCTGAAGCGTATCATCTTTTTCAATGGTGTACGTTGTTTCTCCAGTTAAAGAAACCGTTTTGGTATCATCAAAAGATGGGATAGAAACCTTTGGTGTTGTTCGCGCTGCTTCTTTGGTGATACGAATGGGCTCATCCAAAGAACTAGCTGATGGCGACTCTTCAATAGTAATATTCTTAGTCGTTGACTCATCTGCTTCTTTTGAAAGTTCGACAACATAAATCTTTCGAGTTTTTGCCGCTACTTTATCTTCCGTTTTGGGTGTTCCCGCAATAAAACCAGAATTGCCATCGGGACCTTGATCAACCCGCGGACGATCCTCTATATAACCGCGAACTTGCATCTTAGGCGCAGCGCATCCATAGGCAATGACCATAAGGACGACAAGCATGAATCCTCTTAAACATTGTTTAAACATTTTTAGCTCCTTTAAATTCTAAATCCCAAGCACCAAATACCAAACAAAATCCAATTAACAAACTACAAAACTAAATGTGAATTTTGATCATTGGGATTTGTGCATTGCTTGATAATTGGAATTTGTAATTTGCATATTGTTTGGTATTTGGTATTTGTTTATTGGAATTTATCTTAATTGCTGTTCCTTATTCAAAGTCATTATGCTCAATTCTTTCAATTGTTTTGCATCAACAACTGACGGAGCATCGGTTAAAAGACAACTTCCCTTTTGTGTCTTTGGGAACGCAATTGTATCACGGATAGAATCAAGTCCCAATAAAATAGAAACCAAGCGATCAATCCCATAAGCGACCCCCGCGTGCGGCGGCGCGCCATATTCAAAGGCTTTCAAAAGAAAGCCAAAACGCTTCTGGGCCTCCTCTTCGGAGAAACCTATTATATCAAAGATTTTCTTTTGCATATCCTTTTTATGGATACGAATTGAACCGCTGCCGAGCTCACTGCCGTTAAGAACCAAGTCATAAGAGCGGGCTCTGGCCTTTTCATATTCACCTTTTTCAAGAAAATGCATATCTTCATCACGTACGGACGTAAATGGGTGATGTTCGCTCTCCCAACGCTTTTCTTCTTTATTAAATTTAAACATCGGGAAATCAACAACCCACAAAAATGCATATTCATCTGGATTTTGGCGGATATCTGGTTTGTCGCTCTTATATTTTGACATCGCTTCAGCATGCGTCATGCGTGGGAACGGAATTGGAATGTCGATTCCCTTGACCTGCTTAAAAATTTCTTTAAACAATTTTTCCGTCAGAGAAAAGATATCTTCTTCGGTCACAAAAGACATTTCCATATCAAGCTGGGTAAATTCCGGCTGGCGATCCGCACGCAAATCTTCATCACGGAAACATTTGACGATCTGATAATATCGATCGATACCGGAAACCATTAGAAGTTGTTTAAATAATTGCGGCGATTGAGGAAGAGCAAAAAATTTACCAGGATTAAGTCGTGAAGGAACTAAAAAGTCACGCGCGCCTTCGGGGGTTGATTTTGTCAGAATCGGCGTTTCAACACATAAAAATCCTTCGCTATTAAGCAATTGATGAATCAAAGAACAAAGTTGATGACGAACCTTGATTGATTGCAGCATCTTGGCCCGGCGTAAATCAAGATAACGATAGGTTAATCGCGACTCTTCGGCCACTTCCACTTTATCATCAATTTCAAAGACAGGAACTTGGCTGGGGTTAAGGATTTCTAACTTCTCAGCGGTTAATTCAATTTCTCCGGTTGAAAGTTCCGCGTTAACCATCTTCGGCGGTCGGACATTGACTTTGCCTGTTATTTTAACCACAAATTCTGGACCGAGCTTTTGCGCCACATCATGCGCGTCTTTACTAACCGATGGAACAAAGACCACTTGAGTTAAACCATATCGGTCGCGCACATCAATAAAAATTAATTTGCCATGATCACGACGGGAGGCAACCCAACCACACAACGTAACTTCTTGATTCGCATTTTCTTTTTTTAATTCTCCGCAAGTATGAGTTCGTAGCATATCTTAACTGTGCCTTTCTAATAATAATTTTGACAACTGATTATAATCCTTATTGTTAATGGAAACTTCTTCTTGATTGCCGGTTTGCATATTCTTAAGCGTCACGCACTCACGGCTTAATTCATTTTCTCCTAAAATTATCACCGATTGAGCGCCAAGTTTGTCAGCCAGGCGCATCTGACTTTTCATCGAGGATAATTTAAAACTCATATCACTGGAAACTCCCGCCAATCGAATAAAATTAAGTATTTGAAAAGCCTCTTTAAGCGATTTCTCATCTAACGCCACAATGAAAGCATCTAACTTTCTTGGTGCTGGCATTGGATCCTTAGACTTGGCGAGCAAAATCCGTTCAATCCCAAGCGCAAAACCAATGGCGTCAACTTCTGGCCCATCTAATTGAGTGACTAAATTATTATATCGACCGCCAGCGCCCAGCGCATCTTGACTGCCCAACGATGAATCGGAAATTTCAAACACCGTGTGCGTATAATAATCCAATCCGCGAACCAAATGTGGCGATTCAATAAACTCGATGTTCAAATTTTTGAGCGCTTCTTTAACCAAAACATAATATTCTTTACTTTCTGCCGATAAATAATCATCACTAATATTTACTTTACGAATAATATTTTTGCACGACTCGTTCTTACAATCCAAGATGCGAAAGACGTTACGTTCAAACCTTTGTCGACAATCTTCACAAAGCGCCGTGACTTGAGGCTTAATCGCGTCTCTTAGTTTCTTAGAAAAACTTTCTTTATCTTGCGCGCTTCCTAACGTATTAATCTTCAGCTTAAAATTATTTAAACCGAATGATTTAAGAATGTTGACGCACAGCGAAATAATTTCCGCATCCAGATAGGGAGAAGCACTTCCCGGGCCGATCGCCTCGGCCCCAATTTGGTGAAATTGACGTAAACGCCCTTTTTGCGGCCGTTCGCCGCGAAACATGGGGCCCAAATAAAACAATTTCGACAAATTTTCCTTTTTATCAAAACTATTTTCAATATAAGATCTTACAATCGATGCCGTTCCTTCCGGCCGCAAAGATAGTCCACCAGCATCTAAATCTTGCTCATCACTTTTCTTTTGCGATTGCAGACTTAACATCTGTTTTTGGACGACATCGCTCGTTTGCCCCATGGAACGGGCAAAAAGTTCGGTTTCTTCAAATATAGGTGTGCGGATTTCCTTATAACCGTAAGTGTGTAAGATCTGGCGAGCCTTAGTTTCAATGTCTTGCCATACCATTACATTTTCTGGAAGGATGTCGCAGGTGCCTCTGGGGACTGAAAAGCGTTTAACCATAACTTATAACTTAAATCGCAAAGGCGGAGCAAAATGTCTCCGCCTTCTCTATATTATGCTTTTAATTGTTTGATTTCTTAGATTTACTATGATTATGTGAAAAAGAGCATGACTTGAGATGTCATACTCTTTTAAACTGCTTACAAATTTATTTAATCTTTTGCTTCATCTCCAAACCAGGCTTAAAGACAACCACTTTACGTGGAGGAACAGGAACGGTGTCTCCGGTTCTAGGATTTCTGCCAAAGCGGGCTCGTCTTTCCTTAATCTTAAATACGCCAAAGTTACGTAACTCAACCTTTTCGTTACGCATTAAACTTTCGATAATAACATCAAATGTTTTTTGGACAATTTTTTTGACATCAACCTGTTTGATCCCGGTTGAATCTGTGATCTTTAAAACAATATCTTTTTTCGTCATTAATTTTTCCTCCTAAAGTCTAATTAATGTAACGATAGTAACAACAATGTGTTACAGTGTCAAGAAATAATTCCCATCAAAGCAATTCTTATCAATCTTGTCAGAAAAATCACCCATTTAGTTGTAAAATCTGGCAAAAAAACTTCAGAAAAAAACCGCTTTCACAAAAAGCCCTTCCACCCCCTTGTAAACTGTTATATAGATGATATGTTTTTAATAGGATTAACCACTTTCAAATAAATATTACGTAATTATAAAATACCTACCATAAACCATAAAAAGGAGACCGTTCAATGCAAACAAAAAAAATGATTTTTGCTTTTGCCGTATCATTGTGCATCATTTTTCAAAGTAATTTCTGTGAATCAAGTTCTTTTGAAGACCTCAATAATAATGGAACCATCGGCCCCTCTGATTTCGAATTGCTTCTGCAGGTTAAAAGTGGATTAAGCCAATGTCCTGCGGGAAAAATTTGTGATTGGAATGGTGATGGAACCATATCAAACTCAGAAGTTAATAATTTTCGTGACCTCGTAAATAAGATAATGGCCATTTATGATATGAATAGCGATGGTTTCATTGGTATCGCTGACGTGCAACATATAACCGATGTTGCTGGGACTGTTAAAACATGCCCTGTAGGAAAGGAATGTGATATAAACCTAGATGGAAGCGTAAACGTTCAAGATGCTGTCGTTTTCACAGGACTTAGACAAGAATGGAAGAAATATTATGATCTCTCCGGTGATGAACGGGTAGATATTGTAGACATGCGAGCGCTCAGCGCTATAGTATTAAATAAAGCCAGCTGCCCTAACATCAAATGGTGCGATGTAAATAATGATGGAGATGTTACAGTTGCAGATATTGTTACACTTGCTAATTATGTTGCTAAGGAATCCACTCCTCGAACTACACAAGGACTCCTTATTTATGATCTCGATAACAATGGAACTGTCGGATTAAATGATGCCGCTATCGAAGCAGATATAGGTTCAGGAAAAAAGATCTGCCCTCCAGGAAAACACTGTGATTGGAATGGTGATGGATGCGTGTCCCCCGCAGAAGTATCTGCTTTTAAAGATCTTGTGAATCGATTTAAGAGCATTTATGACATTGATAGTAATGGATTCGTTGGAACTTCAGATGTGCACTATTTAATTAAAGTTAATGTAAACAAAGAATCCTGCCCTAGTGGGAAATTATGTGATGTGAATCTTAACTCTGATTTAAATGTTCCAGATGTCGCAGATTTAATTACCTTAGTTAACCTTATAGCATCTAACAAGAACTTTTATGATCTAAATAATAGCCCAACAAATGTTGTTGGCGATATTATGATTCTAATGAAAGTCATTATGGGAACTACCGCTTGCCCTCCAAATAAAGTGTGTGATATTAATGGAGATAACCAAGTTAATGTTGCAGATGCCATTGCGTTTGATCGCTACATTAATCAGCCGAAATTATAACGTAACTGGTTTCATCAAAGGGGTGGTACAAATTGTACCACCCCTTTCCTTTGGTGATAAACTTTACAACCTCTGTATTTCTCTTCTGTTAAGAACTTAAAAGAGATTCCCGGTTTCTACTGCAATTAATACATTAGATCATAAAGAAACCGAAAATTTCTCTTTACCAACAAGTTCTTTTAAATCATTCATTAAAGATTCTGTTGGGGACACAAACATATCTTCACCAACAAGGATTTGAACACTTTTATGAGAGCCGGTATTTAAACGCAGATAAACAGGGACTTTGCCGGGAGAACTAAGCAGTTTACTTTTTAGATCATCTAAAACTTTATCGCCATGAGTTGATAAATCAACGTTAATGGCTTTAATCGCGTTATATAAATCAGCCATAAAGGTAATATCATTGACGATGATTTTTGGTTCTTGATCACGGAATCCAACTTTTCCCTTGATAAGCGCGACCTCTCCTTCTTTTAAAATATTCGCGAGCTTCGTATAGGCCTGTGGAAAAACGACCGCTTCAATAACACCTTCCATATCTTCCACCTTCAAAATCGCCATGCGTTCATTGGTCTTACGCGTGCTGGTCAACTTTATTTCGGCCAAGAGACCAACCAAGCGAACATCTTCTCCATCGGTGGAATTTCGTAAACTACTTGTTGAAAGACTGGTGAATTCTTTAATCTCTGTTTCATAATGCGCCAAAGGATGGCCACTTAAATAAAAACCCATAATCTCTTTTTCAAAAGCTAAAATTTGTGTTTGATTCCATTCCTTAATATCAGGAAGTGACTCGTCTCTTTTATCAAAACCATGATCGCTACCTCCTAAATCAAAGAAAGAAAACTGACCAGCTGCTTTTTCTTTTTGTTCTTTGGCGCCAAAGAGAAGGGCCCGCTCTAGGACTTCCATCTGCTGCGAACGCCGTGCGCCAAAACTATCCAATCCGCCACACTTAATTAAACTTTCCAAAACTTTTCGGTTCACTAGACGTAAATCAACACGTTTGCACAAATCAAACAACGACACAAAATTTCCTTGAGCTCTTTCTTGGACAATGGAATCAATGGCTGTTGATCCCACATTTTTTACCGCCAAAAGTCCATAACGAATCGTTTGCGGATCAACAACGCTAAATTCGCGAACACTATGATTAATCTCCGGTGGCAAAACCTTCATCCCCATCGCCTCGCATTCCTTCACATATTCCACAACCTTATCCGTGTTATCTTTTTCTGAGGTCAAAAGCGCGCACATAAATTCAACCGGATAATTGGCTTTTAAATAAGCCGTCTGATAGGAAATAAGCGCATACGCCGCGGAGTGACTGCGGTTAAATCCATATCCTGAAAAATAATCAATCAAATCAAAAAGTTTGTTGGCTTTTAAGTCGTCAATCTTACTGACATTAAAACATCCCGTAACGAAATCCTTACGCATCTGTTCCATGATCTCTGGAATCTTCTTACTCATCGCCCGACGCAAATTATCCGCCTGAGTCATGGTAAAGCCAGCCAAAGTTACCGGAATACGCATAACTTGCTCTTGATATAAAATAATTCCGTAGGTTTCTTTCAAAATGGATTCGAGTTTGGGGTGATCATATTTGATGGCCACATCCCCGCGCTTTCGTTTAATAAAATCATCCAACATCCCGCTTCCCATCGGCCCAGGTCGATAGAGCGCCAAAATCGAAATAATATCTTCAAAATCCGATGGTTTAATCTTCTTTAAAAGATCTCGCATCCCTGAACTTTCCAGTTGGAAGATACCAAAACTATTAGCGCTGCTTAAAAGCGCATACGTTTTTTTATCATCCAGAGGAACACGGGTGATATCAATTTTTAGCTGATGCCGTTTTTCAATGAGCTTAATGGCCTCGCTAATAACGGTGAGCGTGCGAAGTCCCAAGAAATCCATTTTGAGTAGTCCGATCTTGGAAACCCCATCCATCGTATAACCGGTCGTGATCTGGCCATCGCTGGTTTTAAAAAGCGGAAGATATTCATTAAGCGGCTGATCTGAAATAACAACACCGGCCGCATGAGTTGAGGCATGACGATTAAGGCCTTCTAAAACTTGGGCGGTTTTTAGAATGTCGGCGGCAACTTGATCTTCTTCAATCAATTTACTTAACTGCGGTTCTTTTTGAATCGCTTCTTCGATTGTGATTCCAATTTCGGTAGGAACGAGCTTCGCAATTTTATCAACGTCCGCGTAAGCCGCGCCCATGACACGACCCACGTCCCGAATGGCGGCCTTTGCCTGCATGGTTCCAAAGGTAATAATCTGGGCGACGTTGGCGCTGCCATATTTTCTGGTAACATATTCAATCACTTCACCACGGCGCTCATAACAAAAATCAATATCGATGTCAGGCATTCCCGCGCGATCAGGATTTAAAAACCGTTCAAAGAGAAGATTATACTTAAGCGGATCTAAATCTGTAATTCCCAATAAATAACTAACCAAACTTCCCGCGGCTGATCCTCGTCCAGGACCAACCGGAATTCCCTTACTCTTAGCGTAATTAATAAAATCCCAAACAATCAAGAAATATCCAACAAATCCCATCTTCTCAATGACTTTTAGTTCATGCTCGAGCCGATCAGTGATTTCCTTTGTCTTTTGCGGATAGCGTTTAGGCAAGGCTTCTTTACAGAGTTCACGGAAATATTCTTCTTTCGTTTTGCCACCCGGTGGGTCAAATTTGGGAAGATGAACTTTATCGAAATCTATTTTTAAATTACATTTCTCAGCGATCGCGAGCGTATTACTCACCGCGCCCGGCAGCCATTCAAATTCTTTTCGCATTAAAGACGGATCTTTAAAATAAAACTGATCTGTCTTCATGCGCATACGATTTGGATCGTTTAAAAGCGTTTGGGTTTGGATACATAAAAGCGCCTCATGGGCCGTTGACTGCGACTGCTCAAGATAATGAACATCGTTGGTGACAACTAGTGGCAGATTTAAATCTCGGGCAATCTTGACAATGCCTTCATTGGCTTTTTTCTGCTCGGACAAACCATGATCCATAATCTCTAAATAAAAATTTTCTTTGCCAAAAATTTGCTGCAGGTCATCGGCAGCTTTAAGTGCGGCGTTATAATTGCCCTCGAGTAAATGATAAGCGACCTCTCCTTTTAAACAAGCGGAGGTGCATAGTAAACCTTCAGAATATTTCGCCAGGATTTCTTTATCCATCCGCGGATAATAATAAAATCCTTCCAGATATCCACAAGAAACAAGTTTCAAAAGATTTTTGTAACCAATTTCATTCTTGGCAAAAAGAACCAAATGCGAAACGGATCCTTTTTGTCGAGGAGTTTTCTCTAATCGACTGCCGGTTGAAGCGACATACGCTTCGCAGCCAATGATGGGTTTAATATTGTATTTTTTAGCGGTTTGATAAAAATCGATGGCCCCAAACATATTGCCATGATCGGTCATGCCTAGAGCAGGCATGTTGTATTCGGCAGCTTTCTTGATTAGATTTTGTATGCGGCAGGCGCCATCAAGAAGACTAAACTGGGTGTGAACATGAAGATGAACAAATTCGGCTTGATTCATTTTGACACTAGGTGGTGACTTGTCGCTTACGTTAATAGCGATCAACTAGTCACAGATTTTACAGCTGTCAGTTATCAGCTTTCAGTCATCAGCAGCTGTCAGTTACTGATAGCTGATAGCAGAAAGCTGATGGCTGACAAAACTATTCCCACTCAATCGTTGCAGGCGGCTTCGAACTAATATCATACACAACGCGATTAACACCAGGAACTTCATTGATAATACGATTAGCGATTTTGCCTAAAAGTTCATAAGGCAGTTGAACCCAGTCAGCCGTCATTCCATCGGATGAACTGACACAACGCACCGCAACAACATTTTCATAGGTGCGTTGATCGCCCATAACCCCGACGGTCTTAACCGGCAATAAAACCGCAAAAGATTGCCAAACGTCATGATAAAGTCCAGCCTTCTTAACTTCATCAACGACGCGATCATCAGCTTCTTTTAAAACCTCAAGACGTTCTTTAGTTACTTCTTCTATAATACGGATCGCAAGTCCCGGCCCAGGAAATGGCTGCCGTTTTAAAATACTATCGGGAACGCCTAAATGCTTACCGATCGCGCGGACTTCATCTTTAAATAACTCGCGAAACGGTTCAATTAATTCAAACTTTAAATTCTTCGGTAACCCACCCACATTATGATGTGTTTTGATAACGACTGATGGCCCGCCGGTTGGTGAATGAGATTCAATCACATCCGGATAAAGTGTTCCTTGCGCTAAAAACGAAACGTTTTTAATTTTCTTCGCCGCGTCAGTAAACACCTTCGCAAACTCATCACCAATTACTTTGCGCTTTTGTTCTGGATCCGTCACGCCTTTTAATCGCGCCAAGAATCTCTTCTCAGCATCAATAAGCGTCATATTAATTTTAAAATTTGATTTAAAGGTTCGCTCAACGGAAGCAGCTTCATTTTTACGAAGAAGTCCATTGTCGACAAAGATACAATGCAATTTATTGCCAATGGCCCGATGAAGTAGCACAGCAGCCACAGAGGAATCAACTCCGCCACTTAACCCTAAAATGACTTTTTTATTGCCGACGCGTTCTTGAAGTTGCTTGATCGTTGAATCGATAAACTTATCCATTGTCCAACGTGGCAAGCATCCGCAAATTTGAAAAAGGAAATTGTTTAAAATTTGGCTGCCTCGCTGCGTATGAACAACCTCAGGATGAAACTGAACGCCATAAATCTTCTTGGCTCGATTGGCCATCGCGGCAATCGGAGCATTTAACGTATGCGCAATATTGACAAATCCCGCTGGCAATGTTTTGATCTCATCGCCATGGCTCATCCAACAAGTTATATTCGCCGGGATGTTGGCAAATAAATCTTTATTGCTATCGATAAATAATTCCGCGCGGCCAAACTCGCGGCCTTCACTAGGTTTAACTTTTCCGCCCAATAAGTGCGTGATCACCTGCATGCCGTAACAGACACCCAAAATCGGAAGTCCTAATTTAAAAATTTCCATCCGTGGAGATGCTGCATTTTTGTCGTAAACGCTCATCGGTCCACCAGAGAAAACAATTCCCTTTGGTCGCAACTCTTTAATTTCTTCAATACTAATATTACAAGGAACAATCTTACTATAAACTTTATTTTCACGAATTCGTCGGGCAATCAGCTGTGTATATTGAGAACCGAAATCAAGAACCAAAATCACATCTTTGTTGCGGACTTTATGGACTTCAACCGCGGTCGTTTTATGCGACTTTAACTTTCGAAGACTTGGAATTTTTGCGGTATATTTCTTAAAAGGTTTTCTTAACTTTAATTCTTTAATTTTTCGTACTTTGAATTTCTTAACCGTTTTAACTGTTTTCACTTTTTTCACTTTCTTGACTTTTTTAGCCATATCCTCTTACCTTTTTTAGATTACTTTCCCATGCCAACTCGTTGACCAACCTGGAACACCTTTCCTTCTGTCTGAATAGAAGGGGCAATAATAATTTCCACATCATGCATTTCTTTAAGGTTAGACGCGCCCAAAGATCCCATAGACGTCTTAAGCGCTCCAACTAAATTCTGTGAACCATCATCGACTTTCGCTGGACCAAAAAGAATCTCTTTTAAACTTCCTGTAGTTCCCACCTGAACTCTTGTCCCGCGAGGAAGATTTGCATGCGATGTCGCCATTCCCCAATGATATCCACCACCGGGTGCCTCTTTAGCTTTAGCAAATGCTGATCCAACCATAACCGCATCAGCCCCAGCAGCAAAAGCTTTGCAAATTTCTCCGCCAATACGCATCCCACCATCGGTAATGATAGGAACATATTTTCCTTTACGTTGAAAGAAATGGTCGCGGGCAGCGGCCGTGTCAACGGTTGTTGTTACTTGCGGAACGCCAATGCCTAAAACACCACGTGTCGTGCAAGCAGCCCCTGGACCAATCCCGACTAATAAACCAGAAACACCAATCTCCATTAAATCAAGCGCCACGTCATAGGTGACACAATTTCCCATGATAATTGGAATCTTAGCTGACGCAACGACCTTTCCTATATCAATGATTTTATATTCTTTAGCAATATGTGTGACCGTTGCCACCGTTGATTGAATGATAAAAAGATCACAGCCTGATCTTTGAGCAATGGCTAAAAACCGTTGTGCATTTTGGGGAATACAGCTAACAATGGCAGGAACCTTGTGGCTTTTTATTTCTTTGATACGCTTGGCGATAAGCTCTTCTTTGACAGGCTTTAAATAAATATTCTGGACAAGCTTGGTAGCTTCTTGTGGAGTGGCACCAGCGATTTGTTTTAAGACATCGCCTGGATTATCATAACGCGTTTGAATCCCATCTAAATTAAGAACCGCGATGCCGCCTAACTTTCCCATTTCAACCGCAAAATTAACATCAACCACGCCATCCATCGCTGCTGCTAAAATTGGAATCTTAAATGACTTTCCATCAATCTTCCAACTAATATCAACTTCATTTGGATTGACCGTTACCCGGCCAGGAACTAAAGCTACTTCATCAAATCCATAACATCGTCTCGCTCGACGATCTTTACCAATCCATTCGGCCATAAATCACTCTCTCCATTTTAAAATGTCCAAAAAAATTAAAAACCAAGAGTATCATTCTTACACAACGCTATGTGCCAGAACCAGTTGCTTGCTTGATAAAAATGTATTTTGGGGTTTTAAGTATGAGATTAATATAATGATTTTTCTTTAAATGTCAACAACAAATACGGACAGCCTCTGGGAAATAGGAACAGTGCTCTATTTTCTAAGCCCCCAGAGCGCTATCCAAATTTTTAATGAATTTTCTTAAGATTATGTTTTCTTACAAGGAAAATGTCGTCTGCAAATAAAAAAAGTCAGTGTCATCGTTAGCGCCAGTTTCTTGAAGATATTTACCGGCAAAGAAATGGCCATATCCTGCCTGCACAGCCACATTATTATTTAATTTGTAATCTAACAATAGATCAATTTCGTCTCCGACATGTGGGCTAACACCAGCGATACTCGTTGCTGCTGTTCTTGTGACTGTACGGCCTACGGAATAAAAGGAATCCTTGGGCGTATCAAGAAAAATTAAATGCATATCGGCCTGCAATCTCAATTTTTTACTTGGTTTGGCGCTTACTTGGAAACGATAATCATTTAAGTTCTGTAAACTGATCAAATCCATATACCCATAAAAAAGATGGTTGGTTGGATAAAGGTTATCAAAAGTCGTCATCTTGCCATCGGTGGGATCAGAATCGCCTGAACCATAATCAAATTCAAAAGCGATCCGCGGCTGCCATGGCTTTTGAAAGGTATATCCCAAAATACCAACGGCCATCATCGCTCGCACATCCTGATCTTTAAAATTTCCCCACTGGCCAGCTACTTCTAATTCATAATCAATGCCACTGGAGAATGCTTTTTTAAGTCGTCCGCCAAAAGTATAATTATCTATTTCACTAGAGCCATTTGGACCGAAGGAAATATTTTTGTACGTAGCTCGCCTAATAAGGTAATTTTCAACCAGTGTTTCGTGAAAAACCTTCATCGTCGCGTAATAGGCCCACATCCGGTCTTTATTTGATCCATCGAAAAGATCATCCGCTTGACGTGGACTTTTAATGGGACTTTTTTCTCCCGCAAAAATATCCAATTGAGTATGAAACGTTGAGAAATGCATGCCAAGCTTACCGCCATCAAAAGTCTGGGCTACGTTTGACCAGTTAAATGCCCCGAGCAAGCGTTGTGCCCCATACGAAAATTCTTGCCGACCAGCACGTAGCGATAATTTATTTAAAGTAAGTGCTTCAACTATAACCGTATCTTCGTAATCAACATAAAGTTGCCGAAGGTCCATGAAATTTTCAAAGGCTGTTTTATTGACAAACTTATCATTGGCGATCCGCGAATCCTGCCATTGGGTAAATAACTTCAGCGGCTTAATCGGAATCCACTGTAAAGTTAAACGACTACGAAAAAGATCAAAAGTATCTTCATCACCTAACGAATCATCAAAATCATAATTATTTCGATACTCAAGTCGATGCCGAAATTCCATATCCGCGTTAAGGTAAGGCGGAAGATGCTTATTAAGAATTTCCCCCGCCTGGACATACACAATTTTCCCCATCGCTAAAGTAAGACCCAACAACAATATCGTTAAAGATCGTTGTCCAATAAAATTCTTATGCTGATTAGTTTTTAAATTCTTCCCAAGATGTCGCATTAGAGCCTCCTTAAATTTTTTCATTTAAACTGAAATTGGAATCTTTACAGCGGTCGCCGAAGTTGTTTCTGTTTTAGTTTCACTACTTTTAACTTTCATTGATGGAGTTGACTCCTGATGCATTCGTCCTTCCAAAAAATCAATCAGATGTCCACGATTTTTATAATAGTCTGGATGATCAATGATTTCTTTTCGATGTCGCGGCCGGCCAAAATTAATCGAAAGAATATCTCCCACTTTCGCCCGCGGACCGTTGGTCATCATGACCACGCGATCGGATAAGAAAATAGCTTCATCGACATCGTGTGTAACCATAATGGCGGTAATTTTCTCGCGCGACCAAACCTCTAAAAGAACTTCCTGTAAATCGGCACGCGTTAAAGAATCCAGCATACCAAAAGGCTCATCCAAAAGTAATAACTTTGGTTTAAGGGCAAAGGCGCGCGCGATTCCAACCCGTTGTTTCATGCCGTTTGATAACTCCGCTGCCTTTTTATAAAATGAGTTGCCTAAACCAACTCGATTCAAATAATATTTACAGATATCTTCTCGCTGTTTTTTTGTTCCATGAGGAAATACTTGATTGACACCTAACATAACATTTTCAAGCGAGGTCATCCAGGGAAATAAACTCGGAGATTGAAACACAATACCGCGATCTGGACCCGGACGATCAATTTGTTGAGTCGCTAAGAAAATATAACCCGATGTGATGTCGTTTAGTCCAGCGGCCATCATAAGCGCGGTTGATTTTCCACAACCAGAATGACCGATGATCGAAACAAATTCTCCCTTGGCAACCTTTAAATCAAAACCCTCCAAGACGACAAATGGTCCTTTGGGTGTCGGATATATTTTTGATACATTGCTAAATTCAAGGTAATTGTCCATCAATCCTCCATTTTGCTTTACCGTAAAACTTTTGGCTCTAAATCCGGCAGGATAAATTTCTCAAGCTGTGATTCACTTTTATTTTTCATGCCGACATCAATTTTGAAGTTAATATTTTTTAAAACTTCAGTACGGTTTTTTTCCTTCGCCGTATCCTTTACTTACATTTTTGAATTCTAAAAAGGCCATAAAATTATCCTCGAGATTCGTCATCCTAAGGAACGCCTGAGATTCTCGCTTAAAGCATGCGGGAATGACAATCTTTTATCATTCTTAGGATATGTTCTAGTTATTGCTTTGATGAGGGCAAGCGAATTGTTGCAGGATTGTCCATAAGCGACTGCAGATATGTGGCGAGATTGATATTCTTTTGGGATATATCCAATTTCTTCCTAATACGATTTCGCTGATTCTCGATGGTTCGGCACGAAGTTCTCAGAAGCTCCGCCATTTCCTTTGTGCTCTGACCATTCTTGATCATGTCACAAATTTCAATTTCTCGAGCGGTCAACCCCCATTGTCGCTGGCTAATGGCGCGTCCGAACCCGGCCGTTAATTGTTTCAGATTTTCTTCTAGCAATAAAATATTTTTACGATCAAGCGTGCTCCCTTTTCTTCGCAACTTATCTAGAGTAGGCAAAATAACTTTTTCGACATTAGCCATGACATCATCTTTGATTTGATTTTTTTCGATCTCAATTTGTGCCAATATTTCACGTAAGGCCGAATTTTTTTGTTCCAAAGCCTGTTTTTGTTCTTGAAGTTCTCTGGCGGAGAGTTTTAAAGCCTCCTCAATTTTTTCTTTTTGAGTAATATCCATCACGCTTCCACGAGTATTGATAAGATTTCCAGCTTGATCAAACTTAGCCGTCGCATTTAAAACCACTCGAAGGCGATGTCCATCCTTATGAATCAAGGTGTAATACAAATTAAGAACCTTCCCGTGCTTATTTAAATCATGCCAATGTTTTTGAAAAAGAAATTGTTCTTCCGGGACAATTAAATCCGCCCAGGTCTTTTTGCCAACGACCTCTTCATAGGTATAGCCAATCATATCTAGCTCCGCCTGATTAATATCAATAAACATTCGATCCGGACCAAAGATATGAAAACCAATGGGCGCATTATCAAAAAAATCGCGGAGATATTTGACTTCACTAACCAAAGAATCAGTTGTCGCTTCAAAATCAATAGCCATTAGTTTCTTCTTTCTAAAGTTGATAAATATTTAATTTCATCATGGTTCATAAGGGCTTTTTGAAACATTCGCGGCACAAATTTTATACGATGGCTGACGCGAATAGGGATCAAAGATGGCCAAGGTTAATTGATTAGTTTCCGGATAATGCATGGGAATAAAAATTTGTCCGGGCTTAACGGTCGTGACAAGACTCGCCTGGGCTTTGATTCTTCCTCGGAGAGTTGCCACAAAAACCAATTGCCCTTGCTCGATACCGCGACGCTTGGCATCATCGGCATTAATCTCCACGTAAACTTGCGATGGATATAGCTTGCGCAAAATCGCTGACTTCGCTGTCCGCGTCTGCGTATGCCACTGCGAAGACGTACCCCGACCAGTCAAAAGAAGAAATGGATACTGTTCATCGGCAATCTCCGGTAGTGGCCGCTCGTCTTCAAATAAAAATTTAGCTTTATGATCGTGATGAAAAAACTGACCATCCTCAAAAAGACGACGCTCATGCGACGCATGAGCACTCCCCTCGGGGAAAGGCCATTGAATCCCACCCAAACGATCAATCATCGCATAATCATCAATCCCTGTAATGTCGCAGGGTTGGCCGCGGGAAATATTCTTTAAAATTTGAAACGTCTCTTCTGGCGAACTCCACTTGGCAAACATCCGTTCACAGCCCCAATAACGCGCGACCAATTTAAAGATATCAAAGTCCGGCATCGCCCGACCAGGCGCCTTAGTCACTTTCTTAATCACACCAACTCTTCGCTCAGAATTTATAAAAGTTCCTTCTTTCTCCCCCCAACCGGCCGCCGGCAAAACAAGATGCGCTGTTTGCGCGGTTTCGGTTGTGTGATACATATCTTGAACAACCAAAAATTCTAAATTTTTTAAATAATCTTTTAACTGATTTTGATTAATCCATGAATGAACAGGATTGGTGGCAATAATCCAAAGCCCTTTAATTTTTTTACTAATCACGCCTTCAATAATCTGATCATACGCCCAGCTGTTTTGTTGTGGAATGACCGCGGGATCAAGTTCTAAAATATCGGCAATCTTTTGCCGATGAACTGGATTTAAAAAATCATGGCCGCCTAAAAGATTTGTGGTGTTACTAAAAAGCCTTGAACCCATGGCATTGCATTGGCCGGTGATTGAATTCGCTCCCGTGCCTGGCCGACCGATATTTCCCGTCATAAGCGCCAAATTTATAATCGCCTGCGCGGTGCGTACACCTTCATAACTTTGGTTAACACCCATCGTCCACCAAAAGGAAACGCGTTTACCCAAATAAATGGCTGAGGCAAATTCATAAAGTTGCCGTTTATGAAGACCTGAAATCTCCGCTACAAACTCCGGAGAATATTTTTTTACATGCTCTTTAAAGGCATCAAAATGATTCGTATGTTTCTTGATAAAATTTTCACGGATCCATCCTTCTTCAATCAAGATATGCGCGAGGCCATATAATAAAACCAAATCGGATTTAGGATTAATCGCGTAATGCTTGGTCGCGGCCATCGCTGTTTCGGTCTTGCGCGGATCAACAACAATAATTTCCGGATCATGTGGATTCATCTTGACCCTTTCCCACATAATTGGATGCGCAATGCAAGGATTCGCCCCAATAAAAACAATCACATCGGATTCTTCAAAATCTTTGTAAGTATACGGTGGAGCGTCAAAACCAAAGGATTGTTTATAAGCGACCGCTGAGGTCGCCATACATTGACGAGTATTACTATCAAAATGCGAAACACCCATACCAAATTTTACCAGCGCACCCAACATCGCCATCTCTTCCATTGGAATTTGTCCCGTGCTTAAAACGGCGACGCTATCTTTCCCAAAGGTTTGTTGAATTCGAACAAAATTATTAACAAACTCAAGCATTGCCGTGTGCCAATCGACACTCTCAAACTTACCATCTTTATTTCGTAGCAGTGGATGACTCGCGCGGTCCAGTGCTTTAAGTGGTGATAAAACTTCCCATCCTTTGGGACACGCAAATCCAAGATTGACCGGATAATTGGCGGTGGGAGTGACATTAATCGCTTGACCCTCTTTAATATGCACATCAAGGCTACAGCCCGTCGAGCAATAACCGCAAATCATACTGACGGTTTGATCAGGTAAAAGACGCTGTGGCAGCTGACCTAATCCAAAAGCACTTGGTGTCAGGATCAACTCTTCTGTTAATGGTCCCGTGTCTTGATAAATTAATTTTTTAAGATTTCGAATCATTGTCTAACCTGTTTTTGTAAGATGAAAAGGCACAACCGCTCGAAAAAACAAATATCGTTCAAGAAATTCCCCAGCCATAAGAAAAACAAACGCAGCCCAAATCGAAATAACAATTTTTATTCCCGCGTAGGGAGAATAATAATCGATCGAGAGAATAAATAGCGGCAATAAAATTCCGCCGATTGTTCCCAAAGCAAAACGCCATAATGTAATATTTTTCAGCGGCCTAACCATGAGAACAGCTGTCTTTTTAAAAAAATGCTGATCGTCACTTTTCAAGAAACAAAAAATCGTTGATTCGATTGTCATCTTTATAAAACTTAAAACTAATATAATCGAACAAAACATTTTTCCAAAACGGGCCATGACCGAAGGAATTAGAAATGGCGCCTGGATCATGGTGCAAGCTAGAGAAATCGCAAGACTCATGACAAATCCCAAAATCGTCATGGTCATCAAAAATTTAATCGTCGTCAAATTCGTATCCCAAAACGGTCGTTTGGTATCACGATAAACCATGACCGAACATAACACCCCAATCAAACCACTTAAAAAAACCAAATGACTCATCACATCTAAAATGGCCGCCCCTCCTAAAAATGGTTTTAATGTTTGCGCGATGGTTTCACTGCGTGCACATAAAACATACATGACGGCCAATTGCGCAAAAATCCCAAAGGCAAGAATTTCTCGCGAGAGCCATGAGGTCATGAGTCCTAGAACCGCACGAAAAGCTAAATGCGGTCGACCCAGATGAAAAATACTCGCCGCCAGAGCCACGAGTCCTGTACTTAAGGCAACCCACACATGAACCGAAGAAAGAACGGCGCTTAACCCACTACCAATAAGTTTTCGTAAAATTATTTCGGCCAAAAATGTTCCAACGGAGAGCTGCGTTAAAACGAGCATAAAAACCAGCGGCAAATGAGAATGTTCTGGCTTTAAATTAAGATAATCAGCCGAGGCCATGTTCGTTGGCAAAGGATGTTTACTTTTATAGCGCGTCGTAGGATAAGTATAATTAGAAGCCGGGGCATCCGGAACATTGACAAAGTCTTGATAATTCTTTTTTACATCGCTGGTATTAACTATCGTGATTCGAATCGCTCCCGTCGGACAAGCCTTGGCACAAGCCGGCGGTTCATTGGCCTTTAAACGCCCAATGCACATATCGCATTTATGAACAATCCCGCGTTTCTTATTATATTTGGGAACATCGTACGGACATTTCAAAATGCAGTATTGGCAACCAAAACACTGATCATCCAAATGTTTGACGATCCCCGTGGCCTCTTCTTTAATATAGGCTTTCGTTGGACAGCCAGTCATACAAGCAGGTTCAGCGCAATGATGGCAAGCGGAGGTGACATGTTGAATGACCGGATTTTCCGTCGTGCCGCCCTGGATTAATCCAACCGATCGCCATGTTTCATCTTCGTCTAATCCATTTTCATTGTGACACGCAGTTACACAAGCCTTACAGCCCGTGCATTTATCCAAATCGACTTCAAAGGCATATTGCTGCCCAGCACCGGGCACCTTCGATGGAATCAATTCTCGATAACGTTTTTGTGTGGGATCAAACTGACGCATGTCATGCAGCTCGGTAAATTTTTCAACGGCTGAGATCAGCGCAGCTTTATCTATCGATTCATCGATCATATTGTCTTTCATGTCAAATCACATTTAAACCGCTTGTGGTTCAAGTTGCTTGGCCCGGGCGGCATCGAATTCACTCTTGACTTCTTTTTCCACTTCCGGAGAAAATCGAACAGCCAACGTAAATGCTGAACAAAAAATAACAATAAATCCTAAATAGAATAGCGCAGTAGAATAGCTTAATCCTTCCGCCCGAAATAGGAATCCAAAACAAACCGCCCCCATATTACCGCCCGCACCAACAATTCCAGCGACGGCGCCTAAGGCTTTCCTGTGAACAAAAGGAACCACTGAGTAAGTTGCCCCACTAGCCATTTGAAAACATATGCCAGTTAATATCATGGCAACAATGGCTATGGGTAAAATATTTATTCTTGAAAATATCACTAATCCAATGCCCCCGCAAAAAAGAAGAACACCCAATAAGCGAACACGCATCCTTAATCCCCCCACTTTAGCTTGATGATCTGAAACAATACCACCTAAAGATCGAGTAAATATATTCATCAAGCCATAAAGACCAGCGATAAATCCTGCTTGAGCAATAGCTAAGTGAAACTGATCCGTAAAATAGAGTGCAGCGATATTATGAATGGTCAACTCCACACCAAAACATGCACCGTAAGTTAAAAACAGCGCCCAAACACGATAATCTTTAATCGCTGCCAAAAAATTTTCCTGGGTCTTAATTTTGGCTGGAACCAACCCTTGAGCCTTTAATTCACTTAAATTCCCACTGGGATAATCTTTCGTTAATCGATAATATAAAATGCCCATAATAAATAATGCGACCCCAGGAACAATCATCGCAAAGCGCCATCCCAACGATTCACTGACGCCAAAACTTAAAATTGCCGCTAAAATAAGTGGCATGACCATTTGTGTTATGCCTCCACCTAAATTGCCCCATCCGGCGGCCGTGGCATTGGCGGTTCCAACACAATTTGGAGCAAACATCACCGACGTATGATATTGCGTAATGACAAATGAAGCGCCAATGGCGCCAATGGCTAAACGAAATAAGAAAAATGTTTGATAATCATGCGCCAAACCAATTGTCATGACGGGAATCGATCCTAAAATGAGTAGCGCGGTGTAGGCCCGGCGTGGACCAATCTTGTCACAGAGCCATCCCATAATAAGACGGACAATGACTGTTATCGCAACGGACGCAATAATCGTATTTCCAATCTGAACCTTAGTTAGACCTAAATCTGCGCGTACTAGCGGCATCAAAGGAGCAATGCCAAACCATCCAAAGAAACACAAAAAGAAAGTAAACCATGTGGTATGAAAAGCGCGCATAGGAATTGTTTTAAAATCGAATAAGTTAACGCGGGTCGCTTTCATCGAGCTCATTTCCTCTCCTCTCGATAATAAATTTTTGAATTTGCGCTTAAGACAATTTCGGCATAATGATCTTCACATTTCTTCTCAACATTAATGGCAATAGGGTACTCCAGAAGAATCTGTCCATTTTCTTGCCAGACTTTAAATGTTCGAACACACTCCATCCCTTCGCTGCCTTTTCCAGTTGCTAAATCAAATTTGTGGCCATGCAGCGGACAAACAACCTTGTCATTGCCCATGATCCCTTCCGCCAACAATCCTCGACGATGTGGACATCGATTTTCAATGGCAAATATCGCTTGCGATCGTGAACGAAAAACAGCGATCTCATCATTCTGAACAATAAAACATCGCCCCTGCCCTAAAGGAATATCTTCTATCGCGCCTAAATTAATAATTGTTTGCTTTGTCATATTTCTCCTTTAATTAGTTAGATTCTACTAAGAGGCGGGTCCTGCCGCTGCGGTATCCCGCCGTGCTCATTTCTTGCGCGCGGCGGGAGCCCTCCTCCGCGTCACCCGCCTGCTTAAGTTTAAAGATACTGAATTGTTTCTGGAGGGACGTCTGTCCAACGAGCGGGCATGGTTCCCGAGTCCAATCAAAAAATTGGACGAGGGAGAGCGAGGAAGGACAGTCGAGTGAAGTTTTGCCACGCTGGGGCAAAACGAACGTTCCCGAAAGAAATAATTTAGTATCTATTTTCATAAAATTTCTCACAATACCGTTAGTTAAGAATAAACGTAAATTGTCCGGGAAGAAAAATAAAAACTCGATAATAAAGACTTGGATGTCGTTTACGCATAATTTTTCCCCTCCTTGTTTGCCCGTTAACCATTATTATTAACCTCGTGAATAACTTGAATTAATTGTGGGCCGCTAAATTGATGATCATAGGCGGGGATATCCGCTTCTTGCCATGGATCTTTGTAGGCCTCAACAGCCCGTTGAATAGCCGCATCTAATTGGGCACAAATCCCCAATGAGTCTTCGATTAAAATTCCTTTTAACAAATCAATGCCAATGCGCTCAACGAATCCGTAAGTGCGTTCTAAATACTTAGCGTGCTCACGGTAATATTGAATAAATCGTCCGATGTGCTTTAAAACATCTTCGTGGCTGTCAACGGTGCAAAGTAAATCTCCCTTACGAACCGTAGCCCCAGCCGCACCGCCGACGTAAATTTCCCATTTACCGCCTTCGATAGCAACCGCACCGATATCTTTAACGTAGGCCTCTGAACAATTGCGCGGACATCCGGCGGTGGCAAGCTTCATTTTGTGCGGAGACTCGATTCCTTGAAAACGATATTCAATTTGCTGCGCCAAACCTATCGAATCGCCAACACCATAACGACAAAAATCTGTTCCAACGCAACTTTTGCAAGTTCGAAACGCTTTGGTGTAGGCATGACCGCTAGGCATTCCCAGATCTTTCCAAATTTTAGGAAGATCTTCTTTTTTGACACCGAGTAAGTCAATACGTTGCCCACCGGTAATTTTGACCATTTTGACTTGATACTTAACCGCGGCCTGCGCAATGCGCATCAGCTCATCGGGCGTTGTCACACCCGCATAAATGCGTGGCACGACGGAAAATGTACCGTCTTTTTGGATATTGGCATGCACACGATCATTAATAAAACGGGCATCGCGTTCATCTTCGTACGCATCAGGCCAAACCGTTTTTAACAAAGAGGCTAATCCGGCTTTACTGTCTGCATCTTCTTTTCCATCAGCTAATTCTTTGAAAACAGCACTGACGGATTTTAATTGTTTGTCTTGAATCTCACGAACGAGTTGAGATTTTTCCAGCGCAATTCCAGGGACATAAAAATGTTCACTGGCATCATAAGAAACCTTGCCAACGGTCGCTTCAATAATTTGGGCAATAAGTCCTCGGCAGGAACCACAGCCCTTGCCAGCCTTAGTTTTACTTCCCACCGCTGAGACACTAATACAATTTTGGTCTTTAATGGCGGAAACAATTTCTTTCTTACAAACGCCGTTGCAATTACAAATCTGCGCATTTTCAGGTAAGGTTGAAACATCCACTAAAGAAGTTCCCGAGACGGCTCCAAAAAGAATCTCCGTTCGATTTTCAGGGACATCAAGATCACTCATAAAATACTGCATTAAACTATCCGAGGATTCTATATCTCCAAGAAGAATCCCTCCATGGATTTTATTGTGACGGACAATTAGTTTTTTATAAATACTACGGTGGGGATCGCGATAGACAATAATTTCATCATTTAAGTCATTAGAATTCTTTTCTCCCATCGAAACCAATTCAACGCCCATGACTTTTAATTTTGTCCCGGTCCTTGATCCTTCGTAAGTCGATTTTGGGTTAACCTCTGTTATGACATCCGCGAGGACTCGCGCCTGCTGCCAAATGGGTTCAACTAAACCGTAAATAACGCCGCGATGTTCCACACATTCGCCAACCGAAAAAATATTTAGGTCGGTCGTTTTCATTTGATCATCACAAATAATCCCTTTGTTAACATTAAGTCCACACTTAAAAGCTAATTCCGTAATCGGCCGGATGCCTGCACTGATGACCACCATATCCGCCTCGAGAGTGCTTCCATCTTTAAATAATAAGGACGTGACTTGGCCATTCTCTCCAACAAGTTTTGACGTGACAACTCCGGTAAAAACACGCAAACCCATCGCCTCCATACTCCGCTTCAAAATTTGAGCCGCTTCTAAATCCAATTGAGCAGGCATAAGTTGCGGCGCGGCTTCAATCACACAGACTTCCACATTATGGGTCATCAATCCTCGAGCTGCTTCCAACCCCAAAAGCCCACCACCAATTACAACAGCCTTTTGACAATGCTTCGCGTATGCGGCAATTTGATGGCAATCATCGATTGTGCGAAATAAAAAGACACCCTTTAACTCCGTGCCTTCAATAGGTGGAACAAAAGGGCGAGAACCCGTTGCAATAATCAAATCATCGTAGGATTCTTTTACAACATCTTCTTCTGAAAGTGGCACTTGATCTTTGTAGGCAACATCCGCTTTAGATAATTTTAAGCCTTCAACTTTTTTTCTTTCTCGATCGATGTCAATAACCTTCACTCCCGCATGAAGGGTAATATCATTTTCTTGATACCAACTGAGCGGATTAATAAAGATTTCCTGCGGTTCTTGGGTTTGATTTAAAACATTGCTTAAAAGAATCCGGTTATAATTGCCATAGGGCTCGGCGCCAAACATCGTAATTTTGAACTTATTTGGGTCACGTTTTAAAATTTCCTCAACAACTCGCGCCCCTGCCATCCCGTTACCTATGACTACAAGCTTTCTTTTCATACCTCTTTTTCTCCTCCCTAAAATGGAGCCCCACGGGCAAAGCCCGTGATACCCGTTAAATACCCGCCTTCGCTCAAGTGCTTTCGCCTTGAGCTTCGCCGGGTTATCCGCCTAGTAATGCCTTTTGGCTTTGCCCCCTCAGCGAACATCCGCCGAAGCAAAAAACTTTTTTGCATTCATGCACTTACAAAGCTCGGGACCTTCTGCGAAGGCGGATAAAAAAGCCCTGAACCGTTATGGCTCAAGGCGTCAGTGCCCACAAATAAAAAACCCAAATCTCCATTAATTTTTCGTCGCGGAAATTTGGGACTTCTCTGTCCTATTGTCTCTTCAGTGAAATTTCTCTTAAACAACAACTTTGCTATTTAAGAAAAGGTTTTAAACTACGTGTTAAATATAATTCATTCTCGGAAATGGTCAATACCCAAATTTATAGGTAGACGCGTAAGTGGCATTAAAACGATCCAAGATAAACAGCCAGGTCAACTTTCTTATCAGACACACCTAACTTTTTTCTTATATGATTACGATGATGCTCAATGGTTCTTACCGAAGTATTTAACAAATCCGCGATATCTTTCGTCGGTAGGCCTCGCTTAATCATATGACAAATTTCAATTTCTCTTTGTGAGAGTCTCCATTTCTTACTTAAAACTTTACTGCCAAAGCCCTTGGTGATCTCTTTTAAGCTTTTCTCAAGCAAATCAATATTGCGTCGATCAAGATTTGTTCCTTTTCTTTTTAACTTTTCCAGAATTGGACAGATGAGTTGTTCAATATTATTGATAACGTTATATTCCAGGATCTCTTTTTTCATACCGGTCTCTGTTTATATATTCAACAAAAAACCCCGCACCAATTAAGGTACAGGGCTTCAACGTCCAAATCTTCTTCAATGAAATAATTTAAGTTTAACAACTACGCCAAACTTAAATGTCCAACTATAAATGAAGTGTAAACGCCAAAAACTTCTTTGTCAATACTGTTTTTAAAATCAACGATGTCACTTCATCCTCTTCCAATGATCCATTTTCAATTTTCTATTTCATCGATACCTTTTCTAATTTTCTCAATCGGCGTTCAAATTCTTCGTCCTTAGCCCTGGTTTCTGCTTCTAACTTCTCAATCTTCTCCTGTTGTTTCTGAATAATTTCGCTGACGACTTTATTGCCTTCGGCCTCGCCACCCCACCAATGCACGTCAATAAAATGCATGATCTGATTAGGTTCATTTTTCGTTAGATCAGGAATAGATTCTTTATTCTTCCCATCATAATTTTCTAGCGCAATTCCAATCACCTTTCCTGCCTTCGTCGCCCTCATCGCCACACCGGGCGTTGATGAACTTGTTAAATACTCACCAATTTTTATCGGCCCATTTTCTAAACACACCTTAACCGGCACCACCCCGCTTAAAGCAATGGGCACGGGGTTATCTCGAAAATCTCCGCTTCCCATGATGATCGTTGGTTTGGTTGAAACAACACCCAGGATCCGATCGTCATAAGGTTTCTGTGAATATCCAACGGTTTTATATTTTGAATTATCCAAAATGACGATATCGCCTTTGTCAACTTTCGCTGCCCCGTCAAACTCTTCCGCCACGTCGGCATCGCAGCTTGCCGCCCCTGTACAAGCCCCATCAACTTCTAAGGTATCTTGTACATAAAGATCTCCCGACCCAGTTGCTTGACCGATCGTACCTCCACTTCCTACTCTTACGCGACCATTAAATATCGAATCATTGGCATCCATCGTAAAGTTTGCAATATTACCTAAAGCTACACCTGCGATGATTAAATCACGACTGGCAGTTTCATTTTCATCCAAGGAAATAATGTAATTGGCTGTAGAGTTCGGTTCAATATAAATGGTGCCCTCAGAAGCATTTTGAACAATCAATTGAGCTGTCCCAGTATTTGAAATACGTGCTTGGCCAGCGACATCTAATTTATAACCCGGCGCAGTTATCGCAATCCCGACATTACCATTTGCCTTGATGACCATACGCGGGCTGGCCTGGCCATCCGTGGCCCCATCGTCTTCGGTATAAAATTCTAGTCGAGTTGGAGCATCATCAATATCAGCCGTGTCTCCCCAGGTCCCGTCTCCTACAACTTTTATATTTGCAGCCGAATATTGAAAAGCCCCATCATCAACCCCGTTAATAGCAACTGCCCAAATTGCATCTCCTGCCACTATAGATGAGTCAGAAGATGTAATGGTGTTTGAAATTCCAATTGTTAGATATGTTGAATTATCCGCCATAGTGGCATAGAGAAAACCAAAACCATCTCCGTCTTCATCGAAATCAATAGATGTTGAGTCATTAAGGAGATCATCCTGACTTATCGAAATTCTACTAGAACTGCTGCTTCCTATATTTAATTCATCGTTGCCATAAATGGTGAGACCAGCTGTTGGCGCCGTTGTCCCGATCCCGACGTTACCGGATTCTACTGTTAAAGCTGGAGCAGATGAGACTTGCTTAATATTGATCGCGGCTGCACCAACGGCAGCAGAGTTATCTTGAGTAATTTGTACTAAATTTCGGGTAGCTGTGCTTGCTGAATTTGATACAAAATTTGCAATCTTACCAGTGGTCAATGTCGTATCATTGGATATATCTAAAGCAGTCGCCGTTGTCATTGCATCTGTGATGATGTTGACAACCTTTCCGGTTGCTGTAGAACTTTCTATATAGACAGAAGCATCTGTTTTGGCGGCACCGTTATCATCGATATATAACGCCCTTGCATTGGCCTCTTGCGTAAGGGCTAAATTCGTTGCGCCTACCGCTGCTGTGGAACTATTCGCTATAGCTACTAAATACCTCGATGCTGTGCTTGCACTATTCGATACAAAACTCGCAATTCTACCGGTCGTCAGCGCATTCGCATCGCCAATGTCAAGCGCATTTCCAGTTGTCAACACCGTCGGCTGAATGTCGACAACATTTGCGGTCGTTTGCTCACCATCTATATCTAACGCAACACCCGTCGGTCCGTTATGGTCTATAAATAATGATGTGTTGATAGAATCTTGTTGAATGGCCAATACTTTTGTCGTTGCAGCCCCAGTGCTATCATTGGTCATTTGAACCAATGTTCTGGCCGTTGTATCCGCACTATTCGAAACAAAGTTCGCAATCTTACCTGAGGTCAGTGCGTCAGCATCACCGATGTCGAGTGCAATTCCTGTTGTCAAAACAGTTGGCTGAATGTCTACAACATTCGCTGTCGTTTGCTCACCATCTATATCTAACGCAACACCCGTCGGTCCGTTATGGTCTATAAATAATGATGTGTTGATAGAATCTTGTTGGATGGCCAATACTTTTGTCGTTGCAGCCCCGGTGCTATCATTGGTCATTTGAACCAATGTTCTTGCTGTGGTTGTTGCTGAATTCGAAACGAAGTTAGCAATTTTACCACTCGTCAATGCATCCGCATCACCAATGTCCAAAGCCGTGGCTGTGGTTAACGGCGCGGCCGAAATATTAATAATATCAGCGTCTGTATTTTCTGCGTCGATATCAAGGGCAATCATCCCGGCTGTATCATTTTGGTCAATCTGCATCGCAAATCCGGAATCGTTGGTGCCGTTATCATTTTGAATGACGAATGCGTCGTCCGCTGAAGTTAACGAAATGATCGTATTGCTTCCATCACCATCATTGCCATAAGTTGCTTGCAATGTTGATCCTGTTCCACTATCTCCCTG
>JAHFGL010000026.1:0-31840 GCA_023247445.1 Candidatus Omnitrophota bacterium
AACACTTCTTAAAGAGAAAAAATCCTTCACTTATTCATTAGCCCTTGTTGCGATATTCAAACTTTTCACACCCAATTCCTTAATGACATCAATAACCTTTACAATCTCTTGGAATCGACAAGCTTGATCAATAGCCACAACAACCTTTAAATTCGGATTCTTCTTCACCAAGCTGCTCATTTGCTGTTTTAATTCTTTACTAGTTAATAGTTTATTATTTAAATAAACGACCCCTTCGGCGGTAATCTTAATATAAACAGGTTTTGGCTCATCAAGAACATCCTTGCTTGCGGCAACTGGCAACTTGACCTCAATATTCTTTTGGGCAATCAAAGGAGTTGCAATCATAAAAATAATCAGTAGAACAAGAATCACGTCCGTAAACGGCGTTATATTTATTTCAGCGATTAAAACAGGTCTTTTATGAAATTTTCTCATTTTATCTTTTTTGATACTTTCATTAAACTAACGACTTCTGAGGCGCATAACTCCATATCAATGACAAATCCATTGATTCGCTGAACAAAATAGTTATAGGCGATAATGGCGGGAATCGCGACAAAAAGTCCAGCCGCCGTACAAACCAAGGCCGCCGAAATTCCACGAATGACAACATCAATCCCTCCTGATCCAATTTGCGAAATATCACGGAAAGTTTCGATAATGCCAAAAACGGTTCCCAAAAGACCGATATAAACAGCGGTACTTCCAATTGTGCCCACGATCGCTGTTCGTCGTTGTAGGTCATTTGTTTCGATGATAATCTGTCGATCAATCGCTTCCGTAATTTCTTTCTCATCAAGATTTGAGGCATGAAGCCCCACCATGAGTACTGATGAATTTGCAGATCGGATATCCGCACAAATCTTTAATGCTTTTTTCATATCCCCACCTAAAAGGGCTTGCTTGATCATCTCCATGAGCGCCGCTCTTTCGATACGGGAGCGTTGATAAAAATAAAACAACCTCTCAATTGTCACGGCAATTGATAAAATTGAGCAAATAATAAGGACATACATAACGGGGCCACCGATTCGCATGGCCTCCCACACAGTAAAATTCTTAAACATTTAAAACTCCTGCCTTTCTTTTTAAAGCGCGGTCAGCATTCCTTCGACCGTTATATATTTTTCGCGAGGTTTTCCATATTTTTTCCCACGCTCGAGTTCAGCGGCATCGATTTTTTTCCAATCCGTAAAACTGATGACCTTTATTTCTTTCTCGCGTAGATATTCCAGTAAAACATTTGTGTCAGGAATTTGGCAAGGAAGCAGCTTATCGACGTCCTCTAAAAGATTTTTTATAGTCTCTTCGCTATCCGGTTTATTTGTTCCAATAATTCCCGTTGGTCCACGTTTAATCCAACCTACAGCGTAGAGTCCCATAAAAATATGTTCAGCATCGCTAACGCGTCCACCAATATTTGGAATAACACCAGCCTGATCATGAAAAGGTAATCCTTTAAGCGGAATCCCTCGATAACCAACGCTGCGAAAGAATATGCCGCATTTAAATTCTTCACGAACGCCGGTGCCAATTGATTTCTGCTTACCTGGATCACCTACCAGTCGATTCTTTTCAAAATTGACACGCTCTACTTTACCGGCCCCAAGAATTTCCAGCGGGCTACGATAAAAATGTAAAAAGAATTTACGCTTTTTGCCGCGATCACCAATTTTGGCGAGCTCTTGCAGGATTTCATAATTTTTTTTCTTCGGCGCATTGGCTGGATCAGCTAGCTCAGCTTGACTGGCCTCATTTAATTGCAATTCTTGCAGATCAATAACAGGATCACAGTCCGCGAGCTCCGCAAATTCACGAATCTCAACTGGGGTAAATGCGGCCTGGGCTGGGCCTCGACGGCCAAACATATGAACTTCTTTAATACGGCTTTGTGATAATATTTCAAGCGCATGACGCGTAATATCCGTTTCTTTGAGCTCATCAACCGTTTTAGAAAGAATACGGGCGACATCCATCGCCACATTTCCTTGACCAACAATAACTGCAACTTCATGATTTAAATCAAAATGACGATTTTGAAAATCCGGATGACCGTTATACCAGGCCACAAATTCTGTCGCGGTATAACAATTGAGTAAATTTTCCCCATTGATTCCTAATTTGCGATCGGTTTCGGCACCGGTAGCGATGACAATGGCATCATAATATTTACGTAGTTCATGAACTGAAATATCATCCCCCACGCAAACATTACCCATGAATGAAAAATTTGGATGCGCTGCTATCTTTTCATAAATTTTAATGACATTTTTAATTTTAGGGTGATCAGGCGCAACGCCATAGCGCACGAGTCCATAAGGCGCAGGCAAACGATCAAACATGTCGACCTGAACATTAACCGAAGAACTAAGTAAAGGCTCCGCTGCATAAAATCCACTAGGGCCGCTGCCAACAATGGCGACTCGCAGTGGTCTCTCTTTTCCTAACTGAGTAGGCATATTTATTCCTTTATTTTGCTTTCATTAAATTAAGGTAACTTATGATTGCTAACTATAAGCGGATACTTAATCCTTGTCAATAAAAGCATCAAATTTTCCATCGGGCGACAATTTAAAACCTAGCGGCCAATAGACACATTTAACCTTGGAGTTCTCCGTTAATTTAATTTCACATTCCGGCGTTATTGTCACGATCCCATGCCAAACATTTTTGTTAAGAATTATCGGCTGATCCAAATAAAACGACTCAATGGTTTTAGGATCTTTCTTCTTTGCCACGAACAAAACACTCTGACCACGGATAGGCTCAAAACTTTCATAAGAATGGGGATGTTGCTCGAGACGCCGGAGAGTTTTATCACGAACGACTAAATAAGCGATGCGCCAGCCGCGGGCCGTGGGATCATTTAAGACAATTCGCCAAAGGTTTTTCTTATTACCTTTTAAATGCTTCTTTGGATATTCAATGACACGCCCAAACTTTCGAAAGCTCTGCGCGGTGATTTGTTTAATCATCGATCGCAACTCTACTTGTTTTTATTAAATTGGCGGTCGAACTCTTCGGCAGGAATGGCGATCGAGGTTGTAAACGAAATCCCTGTAATTTTCGTCAATTGAATCGAAATAAGCGTGGCCTGTGTGGCATTGGGTAAACTAACAATAAATACAAGATCTTTGTCGCCTAAAAGAACATAGGCTGATTTAAGACGCCCTCCATGGGCTTGAATAACATCTGTCGCTTTTCGCGTTCGTTCAGCGCTAACTTTTTTTAGTGAATCCGGCGAATATTTTCCAAACATGAAAAAAGTTGTCATAACTCCTCCTGGATAATAATTATTTTTTAAGTGCTTTAAGTATAACAAGCACTCTTATTTAGTCAACTGCGTTTGCGGTTAGTTAATATCGATTCGAAATAAATATCGACAAATGGTCTCGCCATATTATTATTCGCTCAAACAGTCCTCGCACGATAGATTTTTCTCAATGGGTTAGACATATGATCACAAAGCGAGTTTGCGACCGAAGGGAGCATGTTTGAGCGACTGATCATATGTCTAAACCAAATTTTTGTAGTCGATCTGCTGCGGCACTGGTCTTCCACAACTTAAAATTTTGTAACCAGTACCGCATTGACTTTGTCTAATACAGAAATGACCAGTGCAGTATTGACTACAATTAATTTATATTAAGGTAAGTCAATGCGGAACTCGCTCTGTAATAATATGGCTTAACCATTTGTTTTTTAGATAGATTTAAAAATATTGCCTTGACTTGAAGAAGTATTTTGATATCCTAAAAACATTATTATCTCGGCGGCAATGTAGTATAGGAGAAATGAATGACGATTGGTGTACCCAAAGAAACTTTTCCAAACGAAAAACGTGTTGCCCTTATCCCTTCTTCCGTTGATCGGCTCGTTAAAAAAGGCGCTAAAGTCTTAATCGAAGCTGGACTTGGCCAAACAATCAACATAAGCGATGACGATTATGTTAAGGCCGGCGCAACAATTTGCGACCGATCTTCTCTATTAAATGCCGACATCATCTTACGCATACGAAAACCTCCGGTTGAAGAAATTTCAAAATTAAAAAAAGGCGCGATTCATATTAGCTTTCTTGATCCTTTTAATGAACGTGCGCTTGTTGATGAACTCGCGAAAAATCAAATTAGTGCCATCAGTATGGAAATGATTCCGCGGAGCACGCGCGCACAAAAAATGGATGCGTTAAGCTCACAAGCGAACTTAGCTGGCTACGTAACTGTCATGCTCGCAGCCGAACGATTGGATAGAATTTTCCCAATGCTTATGACGCCGGCGGGAACAATCTCGCCAGCCAAAGTTTTTATTATCGGCGTTGGGGTTGCTGGTTTACAAGCGATTGCCACCGCCAAACGTTTAGGCGCACGCGTTGAGGCCTTTGATACGCGTCCGGTTGTTGAAGAACAAGTGAAATCTCTCGGTGCAAAATTTATTAAAATTGATTTAGGCGAAACTGGTCAAACCAAAGATGGATATGCCAAGGCATTAACTCCGGAACAATTGGAGATTCAGCGGCAAGGAATGGCCAAGGTTTGTTCGCAGTCGGATGTCGTCATCACAACCGCACAACTTTTCGGCCGCAAAGCCCCTGTTGTTTTAACCAAAGATATGGTTGCGCAAATGAAACCTGGATCAATTATTGTCGATATGGCTGTTGAATCTGGCGGTAACGTTGAAGGATCAAAACTCAATGAAGAAGTCGTCGTTAATGGTGTTCGTATTATTGGTCTCGGCAACTTACCAGGACGCACGGCGTCGCATGCAAGCCAAATGTATTCCGCCAACCTGCATAATTTGCTTGAAGAATATTGGGACAAAGATCAAAAAATGTTTAAGCTTAACCTTGAGGATGAAATCATCAAAGGTTGTTTGATTACGCATCAAGGCTCAATTGTTAACGAGATGGTTAAGAATCTAAAATAAAATCCCAATAAACAAGCACCAAATACCAAACAATATGCAAATTACAAATTCCAATGAACAAAATTCCAGCTTAAAGAAAATTTTTGTGAATTGTAGTTTGTTTATTGTTTGTAATTTGGTACTTGGTACTTGAATTTTTAAGGAGATATAATGGAACTTATTTATTTATTATTTATTTTAGTCCTCTCAATCTTCTTGGGATTTGCGCTTATCTCGCGCGTGCCGCCGCTACTGCACACACCTCTCATGTCCGAGGCCAACGCAATTTGCGGGATTATTATTATCGGGGCTTTAATTGCCGCCGGTGCCGAAGCAACCAGCACACTTACCATTATATTAGGAACCTCCGCTGTTGCGCTTGCGACTTTTAACGTTGTCGGTGGATATTTAGTGACAGAACGCATGTTAAAGATGTTTAAAAAGAAGGAATCAGCGTGAACAACGAATTTTTCGTTAATTTAGTTTATATCGTTAGCTCAATCTTATTTGCCTCTGGATTAAAATTTTTAGGCTCTCCTCTTACCGCTCGCAAAGGAAATTTTCTATCGGCTCTGGGAATGCTCCTTGCAATTGTCGCCACACTTTTTAGCGGACACTTAATCAGCTTTCAGTGGATTATTCTGGGTATCGTTATTGGAACGGCGCTCGGCGCCTTTGTCGCTGTGCGCGCCGCCATGACGCAGATGCCAGAGATGATCGCCCTTCTTCATGGATGCGGGGCACTCGCAAGCGTCTTCGTTGATTGGACCGCGTATCATGTTCACGGCGCACATGATTTAACGGGCGCGATCACACTTTACCTATCAATTGTTATCGGTGGATTAACATTTACTGGAAGCGTCATCGCCTGGGGAAAACTTAGTGAAAGAATTCCCGGCAAGCCACTTCTATTTGCCGGACAGCGCATCGTCAATTTAGGACTCATTATTTCTATTGTCGTTTTGGGCATCATGTTTTTAATGAATCCCGCACGCTACGATCTCTTCTTAATTATCCTTGGATTATCACTTTTATTTGGAATTTTCTTGGTCATCCCCATCGGTGGCGCGGACATGCCGGTTGTTATTTCTGTCTTAAATAGTTATTCTGGAGTTGTTGCGTGTACGACGGGATTTGTCATCCATAACACACTTTTAATTGTCGTTGGTGCTTTAGTTGGCGCTAACGGAATTATTTTAAGTATCATCATGTGCAAGGCGATGAACCGCTCGATTACCAATGTTCTTTTTGGCGCCTTTGGAGCCGTCGTTAAGAAAAAAGCTGATGGCGAGAAAAAAGACGCCAAAGCCGTTTCGCTGGAAGATGCATTTTTGATTTTAGAAAATGCAAAATCCGCCGTCATTGTTCCTGGATATGGATTGGCCGTTGCCCAAGCTCAACATGCGGTGCGCGAGCTTGGTGAACTTCTTGAAAAAAATGGCTGCGATGTTAAATATGCGATCCATCCTGTTGCTGGACGCATGCCTGGACACATGAATGTATTACTCGCCGAAGCCAATATTCCCTATGAACAACTCTATGAAATGGACAGCATCAATCCACTCATGGAAACGGTTGATGTGTGTATGATCATTGGCGCCAACGATGTCGTCAACCCTGCCTCGCGTCACGACCAATCAAGTCCCATCTACGGCATGCCGATTATAAACGCCGATAAAGCCAAAACTGTTTTTGTCCTTAAACGCTCAATGAACACCGGATTTGCCGGCATTGAAAATGAATTATTTTATTATGATAATACGCGGATGATTTTTGGCGATGCGAAACAAACGGTGCAAGGACTTGTAGCAGAATTTAAAAACGCGGCTAAATAATTAAAACCCTAAACTCAAAACTCTAAATAAACTTAAAGCAAAAAACCCAAATGTTTAATCATTTGGGTTTTCTATTTTTGATTTATTTAGGATTTTGGATTTAAAGTTTCTAATCAAACTCGTTTTAAACTTCTTCGCTGAAGCAATTTGTTGGTGGGCACAAAGGTTTTGGCATCGCGACTTTTGGTTTTATTACCAAGAAACTTAAGACCAATCAAAAAATATGATCCCGTTCTCTTGCGGTCAACGCGTACAACTTTTCCATAACCATTAAAAATATCTAAAACGCCCGACATAACCACCCGAATCTGCAAAAGATCACCAGCGCGATACTCACACTCCGTATAAAAAGCCAAACCGCCAACGCTCATATTGTCCGTTGTTGATAATCGCCATGACTTATCAGCATTTTTACGCTGACTTTTGATCAGACGATATTCAATGCTTAAGATGCGTTTGGCACGTATCGAACCACGACGGTCAAGAACTTGTATTTTTGTCATATGAGTTTTCCTTATAAAATTTGTTTGTAAGGCAAATTAAAGGTTTCAGCTACTTCCTTAATTACTAAATCGCCACTAAGCATATTGAGTGCGCGCTTAAGTGGATAAAATTGATCGATCGCTTTTCGAAAACCAGAATTAGCTAGCACTAGAATATACGGCAAGGTTGCATTCGTCAAGGCATAAGTGCTGGTTCTGGCGACGGCACCCGGCATATTTGTCACACAATAATGAACAACGCCATCAACAACGTAAGTGGGATCATCATGCGTCGTTGGACGGCTTGTTTCAACGGATCCACCTTGGTCAATGGCCACATCAACAATGACCGCTCCCTGCTTCATTTTTGAAACCAGTTCTCGACTTATCAAACACGGCGATTTTGCGCCACGAAGAAGAATGCTGCTAATGACAAGATCAGCCTTTAAAACAGATTCACGAATCGTGTAACTGTTACTCATGAGTGTATGAACATTGGGCGGCATAATATCATCTAAATAACGCAGTCGATCTAAGTTAACATCTAAAACGGTAACGTTCGCCCCAAGCCCCGCGGCCATCTTGCAGGCGTTGGCGCCAACAATGCCTGCACCAATAACGACCACCTCCGCCGGGCTGACTCCTGGAACACCACCCAAAAGAATACCGCGCCCATGCATCGGTTCTTCTAAATACTTCGCCCCTTGATGAACCGCCATGCGTCCGGCCACTTCACTCATCGGCGTTAAACACGGAAGATCGCCATTTTCTAACTGCAACGTTTCATAGGCAAAGGCAATAATCTTTCGCTTGAGCATCGCAAGGGTGAGCTCACGATTCGCTGAAAAATGAAAATAGGTAAATACAATTTGATTTTCTTTAAGCAGATTATATTCACTCAGCTGAGGTTCTTTGATTTTAACGATCATATCAGCGCGCTCATAGACCTCTTTCGCGCTAGCTAAAACAATCGCGCCAGCTTCTGTATATTCGTTATCAGCAATTCCGCTTCCAATGCCAGCTAATTTTTCAATATAAACTTCATGTCCGTGCGCAACCAGCGTTTGAACGCCGGCCGGCAAAAGCGCAACTCGATATTCACTGTTTTTTATTTCCTTGGGAACGCCAATTTTCATGACGATCTATTCCTTAGCTTCGGGGATTGTGTAGCTCAAGTCTAGATTGGCTGGTTTTAATTTTGTATCTAGCGGAATTTCAAATATGACATTTTTAGTTATACAAATCCCTTTTTGTTGCTGTTTAGGTGTGCAGTAATAAAGCATCAACTCGGCGTATAAAATATTGGCATCAACTCTTTCATTGAGCACAAAAGAATTCTTTCCGGCCGTTAACGAAAACTGACGAAGCAATCCCGATCCCTTGGTATGTAGCAAAACATGTGGATCAGCGATGTTAACCAGTTGATATCCGGAGGGTAAATTAATCGTCAGGTTAAATTTACGAATATTATAGGAATGTGGTGTGTCGAGGGTGATTTTTTCTGCACCCACTCTTTGAGCGAAAACAACAGGAAGGCTTGTTCCTGAATTAATAACCAAAACAAAAATTGCTACGACAAGGAATTTAAACCAGGATAGTGATTTCATTTTTTTGTTGATTTTTGTGGCGCGATCATCGATTTTGGATCAACCAGGCGATCAAATTCCTGCGCTGTTAAAAACCCAAGGGCAACGGCCGCCTCTTTAAGTGTTGTATTTTCCGTATGAGCTTTTTTGGCAACCTTGGCCGCTTTGTCATACCCGATATGAGGATTTAAGGCGGTAACGAGCATCAAAGAATTATTAAGATGTTTGGCAATTGTTGTTTTATTGGCCTTAATGCCAATGACACAATTGTCGCGAAAACTTTCACAGGCGTCCGCAAGCAAACGAATGGATTGTAAAACATTGTAAATCATAACCGGCTTATAAACATTGAGTTCAAAATTACCGCTGGCACCGGCGACCGTTACTGTCGTATCGTTACCAATAACTTGTGCGCAAACCATCGTCATCGCCTCGCATTGGGTGGGATTTACTTTTCCAGGCATAATCGAACTTCCTGGTTCATTATCCGGAATAATAATTTCGCCAATGCCACTGCGTGGACCTGAGGCTAACCAACGGACATCATTGGCGATTTTCATCAGCGACGCCGCAATCGTTTTTAAAACTCCACTTACTTCAACCAAGGCATCGTGCGCGGCCAAGGCTTCAAATTTATTTTTAGCCGTAACAAATGGTTTGCCGGTTAATTGAGCAATTTTCTTCGCGACTTTAACGGCAAAATCCGGATGAGTATTAAGCCCCGTTCCCACCGCCGTCCCACCTAAGGCTAATTCATATAATCGCGGTAAAGCGCTATCAATTCTTTTAAGCGCATTCGTCAACTGTTGAGTGTAACCAGAAAATTCTTGACCCAAAGTAAGTGGCGTCGCATCCATTAAGTGTGTGCGGCCGATTTTAATCACATCTTTAAACTCTTTACTCTTTTGATCAAAGCTATCACGAAGCTCTGTGATCATGGGAATAAGCCGATGGTGAATTTCTTCAACCGCTGCAATGTGCATCGCTGTCGGAAAAACATCATTAGAAGATTGCGATTTATTAACGTCGTCATTAGGATGAATCGGATTTTTACTTCCCAGCTTTCCACCGGCCAATTTAATGGCTCGATTAGAAATAACTTCATTTACATTCATATTGGTCTGCGTTCCACTACCGGTTTGCCAGACAACCAATGGAAAATGATCACTCAACTTGCCATCAATCACTTCATCAGCCGCTTTAACAATGAGTTTCGCTTTGACGTCCGGCAGCAAGCCTAAACCAACGTTTGTTAACGCCGCCGCTTTTTTGATGATTCCCAGCGCCTTAATTAACTCGATGGGGAAAGTTTCTCCGCCAATTTTAAAATTTTGCAGCGACCGCGCGGTCTGTGCGCCATAATATTTATCATTCGGGACTTTGATCTCCCCCATGCTATCAGTTTCAATTCGGTATGACATATTATTTTGCCTTGGGTAATTAATTTTTCTTAAGCGGAACAATTCCCGCCAGTTCACCAATTACATTGACGAGCTCAGCATTATTGGGAACAACAACTTTTGTATTATCAGATAAAGCCGTTTCAACAGCCTCTAATTTACGTAGTATTTGTGCATTACCAACAAAATATTTTTCAGCGGCCTCATTAACTAATTTAATCGCCTCCGCTTCCCCTTCAGCTTGTAAGATACGCGATTGCTTAACCCCTTCCGCTTTTTTAATCTGAGCACGTTTTTCTCCATCGGCTACCGTTTCGGTAGCGGTGGCATAATCAACGGCAGCAATCTTTTCATTCTCGGCTTTAACGACTTTATTCATCGTTTCTTGAACATCTTTAGGCGGATCAATTTCTTTAAGCTCAGTTCGAACAATCTCAAGTCCCCAGTTATGTGTTTCTCGAAGAAGGATTTCATGTAATTCTGTATTAATCTTACCACGTTCACTATTGGCGGATTTTAAAGTCATGGTTCCAATGATGCTACGCAGTGTGGTTCGCGCCAAATTAACAATCTGCCATTTATAATTTCCAACGTTATACTGACAATTCTTGACGCTTTCTTCATCTGACTTAACTTTAAAATATACCTGAGCATCAACACGGGCGTTTAAATTATCATTGGTGATAATTTCTTGTGGCTCGGCATCAACCATTTCCTCTGTAACATTGACTAAATAAATATTTTCGATAACTGGGATAATCCAATTAAATCCTAGATTGGCAAATCGTCGATACTTACCTAATCGTTCAACTAAACCCCGATGAGTTGGTCGAACAATACGAATTCCAGCAAGAAATAAAAAAATGCTAACCATACAAATTATTGAGATAATTCCTGACATAAACCCTCCTACTTAAAAATTAATTGTTTTGCAGATAATGCGTAAGTAAGCGAACCCCAGATCCAGTTGCGCCATGACCATAATAAAGACGGCATTGCTGGTCGACAAAAGCGGTTCCAGCAATATCTAAATGGGCCCAAATTGTGCCGTTACTAAATTGACGTAAAAATTCAGCGGCTGTAATGGCTCCCGCAGCGCCTTTGGCGAAACCTAAGTTGCGGATATCCGCGACATTGGATTTAACAGCTTCCTTTACTTCGGGATAAATCGGTAATCGCCAGATACGATCATCTGTTTCTTTTGATGAACGTATTAACTGTCGCGACAAATCATTGTCCGTTGTCACGAGGCCTGAATAATCATGCCCAAGCGCAACAACGCACGCGCCGGTTAAAGTTGCAATATCAATAAGTCGTTTTGGGTGATAATTTTTAATGACATACGCAATAGCATCCGCCAAAACAAGACGGCCTTCAGCATCAGTGTTAGCGATCTCAACGGTTTTACCTAAATAACTTTTAAAAACATCACCAGGCTTATACGCGCCGGAACCAATGACATTTTCGGCAATCGCCATAACAAAGATGACGTTTTTCTTAAGCCCAAGGGCTAATGTATTCTTAAGGACACCAATGACTGCTGAAGCGCCACTCATATCAGATCGCATCGTCTCAATACTGCCAGTTGGTTTTAAATTCAGTCCACCCGTATCATAGGTCATCCCTTTTCCAACGAGCGCGACATAATCTTTTGACTTTGGATTGCCAGTATACTTAACAATAATTAATCGCGGTTCATTGCGACTTCCTTGATTAACCGCCAAGTGAAGGCCAAGACCTTTTTGCTCCATCTGTTTTTTACCAAGGATTTCAGCTGAAACAGACTTTTTGCCCTTGATCAAACCTTTGATCGTCTTCTCTAAAAAAGCTGAGGTAACGACATCCGCGTTATCATTAATTAAATCACGCGTTAGATTTGCTCCCGCGCAGATGGTCACGGCATCGGTATAAATATCTTTCTTTGCGGCAATAATTGTTACATCCTTTTGATCAACGGACGAATCTGTTTTTGGTTTTGATTTATATTTTTTCCACGCATACGTTCCAATGGCAACTCCCTCAATTGTCGCCTTGACAACACTCTCATCGGATGTGTGCACAATGATTTCAACACTACACGCTTTTGTTAAATATGCAGACAACATCGCGCGACGAATAGTTACGCGCAGCGCTGATAAAGAAAGATCTTCTTTCTTCCCAACGCCAACAAGGAGCACCATTTTCTTACCCTGCGGCAAAGGGAAAGATTGGTCTTTCTCAGCGGCAAACTGACCGGCAGTCTGTAAGGATTTTATTTGCTGTGCGAGATCTTTATTTTGGAAGGAAAATTTATTTTCTTTAACTTGTTGTTCATCTACTAAAACGATTGTTGCTTCTTTATCAAAACTTGACTTATCTTTAAAACTAATCACTGGTGGGCCCCTTTCCCTTCGGAAGTAACGTGTTACATACAAATTTATCGACTAGTAACTGGAACAAAATCGCGTTTTGTTTTGCCAACGTAAATCTGACGTGGACGGCAGATTTTAGAATTTGGATTTTCTTTCATCTCTTTCCAATGAGCGATCCAACCTGGCATACGGCCGATGGCAAACATAACGGTAAACATCTCTTTCGGAATGCCGATCGCTTTATAGATGATGCCGCTATAAAAATCGACATTGGGATACAACTTACGTTTGATAAAATATTCATCCTTTAGCGCCGCGGCTTCTAATTGCATCGCGATATCTAAAAGCGGGTCATGAATACCCATTTTATTTAATAAATCATCCGCGCATTTCTTGATAATTTTGGCGCGTGGATCAAAGTTTTTATAAACACGATGACCAAAACCCATCAAACGAAAATTGCTATTTGGATCCTTGGCCTTATCAACATACTGCTGAACGTTGCCGCCATTTTTGTGAATCTCTTCGAGCATTTCAATAACTTCTTGATTCGCCCCACCATGAAGCGGTCCCCACAAGGCGCAAACCCCAGCCGAGATTGAGGCAAACATGTTCGCCCAAGAACTTCCGACCAACCTGACCGTTGAGGTGCTGCAATTTTGTTCATGGTCAGCGTGGAGAATCAATAAGACACGCAAGGCATCGACAACGGTGTCATCAATTTTATAGTCTTTGTTGGGTGAAGAAAACATCATGTGCAAAAAGTTTGGAATATACTTTAAATCTTCTCGTGGAGGAACAAAGGTTTGTCCCACCGACTTACGATACGTACACGCAGCAATAGTTCTAACTTTTGACAACAGTTGAGCAGCCGTTCGCTTCATCTCATCTTGTGATGGTTCAGGATTAAGTAGTTCAGGATAATATCCAGATAAGGAACAAACCATCGCCGACAAAAGACCCATCGGATGGCCGCTTTTTGGATATCCATCAAAGAAATTAAGCATGTCTTTATGAAGACCAGCTTGTTTGGTAAAAGAATTTGAAAAATCATCGAGTTGGGTTTGGGTGGGAAGCTCACCATAAATCAAAAGATAGGCTGTTTCAATAAACGTACAATGTTCCGCGATTTGTTCAACCGGGAATCCGCGATATCGCAAAATTCCCAGTTCACCATCGAGAAAAGTAATCGCACTGGTGCATGCACCGGTGTTACCAAAACCATTGTCTAACGTAATGTAGGAGGTTTCGGCTCGCAACTTGCTTATGTCGACGGCCCTTTCATTCTCCGTCCCAACAATCACAGGCAATTCATATGTTTTGCCTTCAATAATTATTTGCGCTTTGTCCGCCATTGCTTCCCCCTTAGTTAGGTTAGATATTAATTTTTGGCTTTTTGAGCAAGTCGATTATATACCGCGCTTGATTGAGTTTGCAATCTTTATTACAAGAAAATTCCTCGGAAAAACGCGCTTATTTCACAGTAGCGGTGGCCGGTTGTTGTTGATTCTTTAATTCATCCTGTAATTTCTCAATTTGTCCTTTGAGTTCCTGAATCGTTGTTTCTTTTTCTTGGGCCAAATTTTCTTCTTCGAGTAAACGTTTCTCTAAAAACTTGACGCTCGCCTGTAACGAGGCTTTAATCGTGTCGATATTCTTGCCTTCAGAAATTTCATCTGCGGTTAGAACAGCATTATTCGCTGGAACAGACTCTTGCTGAAGTCGAGATAATTCATTAAGCAAGTTTTCCTTCTCTTTGGATAGCTGCTCAATGACATTTTTCTTATCGACAATATTCTCTTTTAAATGCTGGATATTGTTTTGCAACTGCTTAACTTCATCTGCGTTTGGTATTACCTTGGTTACGACAACCGCTGCTTGCTTTTGTTCATTTTGATTTTTAAGTTGGGCCAGTTCATTCTCTCTTTGTAACAAAAGACGCTCAGTCCCTTTTGTCTTTTCTTGTAACGCCCGTAATTGCTCGGCCATCAACTTTAATTTATCTTCATTTTCTTTCCCCACAAGGCTTTCTTGAAACTTATCTTTTTGTAACGATGCTTGAAGGCTTGCCTTAACCTTTACGCTTTCTTCTGTAGATTTCTTAAGGGCGGCCTCTAAATCTTTAATTTTATTTTTTATTTCATTTAAATTTGATTCTTTTTTCAAAACTAACGCATCTTTTTCAACCAAAGCATTTCTCAAATCTTTGATCTGCTGCAAAAGAGGCGCCTTCGCTTGATCAATTAAAGAGGCAGAAACAGCATCTTTACTATTAATTTGCTTTTCTAATTCACTTAATTTCTTCTTAAAATCCTCATCTTTACCACGAATGCTACTTAATTCCTTGAGCATCCCCACCTTGGTCGCCTCCAGCTCTTTAATGCTGTTTTCTTTCTCGGCCAAGGCCGTGTTTAGTAGCGCGATCTTCGCTTCTAACGGTTCTTTGATTTTACTAACCTGGTTGGATGAGTCCATTTTAAGATTCTTAAGTTTATCATTTAAAGCATTAATTTCTTTAGTTAATACTAATGTATTATTTTCTTTCGCCGCCAATTGTTCACTGATCGAATTTGACTTCTTTTCTAACCCAGCGACTTTTTCATCACGTACTTTTATTGCTTCTTGTGCAGATTTTTCCTTCTCCTCAAGTTCCTTAACCATATTCATGAGCACGATTTTTGATTGGGCTAATTCCGCATCATGTTTTTTCTGTATGGATTCAAGTTGGCTAGTGACGCTTTTAATTCTTTCTTGCCCCTGAACTATTTCTTTATTTTGGCTTTCTAACTTTGTGGCACATTCCAATTGAACCTTTGCCAAAGCGTCTTCCTTTGCTTGTACTAATTTTTCATTTGAATCAACCTTCGCTTTATACATTTGTAACTGCTTTTCTAATGGTATTTTTACATCTTGCAACGCCAGCGACATCTTTGAATTTGCCTGTGACAACTGACTTTGCAAATCTTTGATTTGCTGCTTGGAATCAGCGTCTTTTTCAATCATATTTTTTAATTGTTTATCAACCTCTTGTCTTTGCCTAAGAGTAACATCTAGGTCCGTTTGTTTTGCTTGTAACAATTTAGCTTTTTCATTAATTTTATTCTGATAATCTTGCGCGATTGTTTGAGTCGAAGCATCTTTTTGCTTTAACTCATCTTGTAATTCTTTGATTTTATTCTCAAGCGGTACCCGAAGGCTCATTAATTTCTGAGTCAGCTCAATTTCTTTTTTAGTATAACGATCGAGCTGTGCCTTAAGCGATTGCTCCCTCGCGCTTAATGCTTCCCAATCATTCTGTAATTTACTATTTGTTCCTTCAAGCGCTTGATTATCGACCCTTAGCTTGCTTAATTGTTCTTGTAATTCCTTGAGCTGGCTTGAAAATTTATCATTATCCTTCGCCAATTGCTCTTTAAAACTTATCGATTGTTCCTGCAACTTTAACTTCTCGTTCTCTAAATTTGTTAATTTTTCACTGGCACTTTTTAGATCATTTGCTGATTTATTTAACGCACCAACATTGCCATTAATTGCGGACTCTTTTTCCTTTAAAGATTGCTCAAGTGATTTCATTTGCTCTTTATAACCACTAGCAACTTCTTGAACTTTTTGTGCTAAGGCCGTCTCTCTTACGCTTGATTCTTGCTTCTGCGCATTCATGGCATCGGCAATTTTCTGCTTTTCTTCTAAAGCTTTTTTATAATTGCCTTCGATTTGCCGCTCATCCGCAGTTAACTTACCAATCATTCCATCTTTATCTTTAAGCTGTTGTATTAACACAGAAGCTTCTTTAGCTTTAATCTGGGTTTGTTGCTCAAGAGTTTCTTTCTGCTCGATCAAATTGGCTATTTGCTTTTCTTGACTTTGCGCTAATTTAATCTTTTCATCAAGCTGCTTTTTATGCTCCGCAAGCATGGCCGCGGCCGAACTATCTTTTGTTTTTAATTCATCTTGTAACTTCTGGACCTCAGCTTTTAACGGCAATCTTATATCAATTAACTTTTGGGTTAATTCTTTTTCTTTTTGTGAAGAACGCTCAAGCTGATTTTTAAACGCCAAACTAGACGCATTTAACGCCTCCGATTCCTTTTGCGATTTTTCAGTAGCAGCTTGAAGATGTTGATTCTGTGACCTTGCCTTATTTAACTCTTCTTGTAGTTGGGCGAGATTGTCTGAAAATTTGCCATTAACTTCTGCCAACTGCTTCTTTAGCGATTCGATTTGTTCTTGATATTTTATTTTCTCAGCTTCTGTGCCAGCAATCTTGGCGTTAGAACTCTTAAGATCATTAATCGATCTAGTTAAGTCGGCTGTGTAATTCTTAATATCTGAATTCTTCTGCTCAAGCTCTTGTTCAAGCTTCTTAACTTGCTCGCTATGATCACTCGTAACTTTTTGGGTTTTCTCTAATAAAGAGGTCTCCCTTATTTTCGCTTCTTGTTTCTGTTGATTAAGAAGATCGGTAATTTTCTCTTTTTCACCTAAAACTTTTTTATAATCACCAGCCATCGCAGCAATCGAACTATCTTTTGTTTTTAAGTCATTTTGTAATTTGCTGACCTCTGCCTTTAAAGGCAATCTAATATCGAGCAACTTCTGGGTTAATTCTTTTTCTTTCTGAAACGAACGTTCCAACTGATTTTTTAGGGCCAAACTGGAAACATTATCCGCCTCAGATTCCTTTTGCAATTTTTCATTAACCTTTTGAAGATTTAGATTATCAGCCTTTAATTTGTTCAATTGCTCTTCTATTTTCTTTAAATTGTCAGAAAATTTACCATCAACCTGGGCCAATTGAGTCTTCTGCGATTCGATTTGTTCTTGATATTTTGCTTTTTCACTTTCGATACCAGCAATCTTTGTATTCAAATGCTTAATGTCATTGACCGATTTGGCTAAATCAGTCGCGTAATTCTTGATGTTTGCATTTTTCTGCTCAAGTTCTCGTTCAAGCGTCTTGACTTGTTCCTTATAACCCTGGGCGGCATCTTCAATTCTTTGCGATAACGAAGATTCCTTCTTCTTTAATTCTTCTTTCTGTTGCAACACAGAATCAGTCATTTTTTCTTTTTCGGCCAAAGTTTTTTGCAGATTTATTTCGATGTTATTCTTATCATCAGTCAACTTACTAATTGTTTGATCTTTCCCATTTATCTGTTGCTGCGTTATCTTTAATTTATCTTGAAGTGTCGTGATCTCTTCAAGTAGCGGCGCCCGCTGTGTTTCGAGCGCTGCGTCAGTGTCAGCTTGCGATTTCTTAAGCTTGGCTTCAAGAGATAAAACTTTCAGGTTCAACTCATCAGAGGCCGCAACGACCTTTCCCTCATAAGCATCTTTTGTCGTTTCATATTCACTATGAAGACTATTAAGCCGTTCTTTAAGCTGATCGCGTTCTTGTTTTGTCGTGGCCAATTGTTGCGACAATTCATCCGCGCCGGCCAATAGCCTTTCTTTCTCCGCAATAATCTTGGTCTGATCTTGTAGTTTTTCAGTCAGAAGCTTGACTTGATTAGCTAAATGAGTTTTTTCACCACCATCATTTTTCTGGACCGCAGCTTCCATCTTCTCTTGTTTTTCTTCGAGCATTTTTATTTGATCAAAAAGTGGTTGTGTTTGTTTGGCAATATCTCGTTCGTTTGCAGTTTCTTGCTTTTGATATCTCTCTTGGGCCTCCTCGATTTTTGCCTCGGCTTGCTTCTTTTCATTTAAAGCTAAAGCCAACTTTTCCTTGGCTGCCCTTAACTCATCAGCCAAATCTTTAATCTTTTCATCACGGCTTGCTACATCTGAAATAGTCTGCTTTAATTTATCATCGTTTGATTTTTGTAGTTTCGCAACCGTCTTAAGATCACGTTCGTCTTCTTGACCTTTCATTTCTTGTTCATAGGTCGCGATTTGCTTTTGTAGTTCGGTTTTAGCTTTCGCAAGGCTCTTTCCTTCTTCACTTAGCGCCTGGACCCTATCTTTTAGCTCATCATTTTCTTGCTGAATTTTCTCAAAGGATCCATTTGATTTAACACTTGTTAATTGAAGCGCCTTAAGTTCTTTCGATAATCCATCTCGATCTTGTTGAATATTTCTGATTTGGTCATCTTTCTCCTCAAGGGCTTGTTTTAATTGCTTTACATTTTCATTAAGAGGTGGTGCGCCAACTTCCTTTATCAACGTTGATTCATCTTTACGTTCTCCAAGTTGAGCCAACAGCGACGCCTTTTCTTTCTTTAAATCATTTATCTGTTTTTGCAAAACTTGCATTTTATCTTCATAAGGAGTTTTAACGGCCTCAATTTTTTCTTTTAACTTTGCATCGGTATTCTTTACCTTCTCTTTGTTTGTTTTAATCTGATCTTCTAATTGACCCTTTGATTTTTTCTTTTGATAAATCTCTTTGGCTAAAATATTCTTTTCATTAGTAAGACTTTGAATGTAGACATTTTTCTTTTTGATTGTTTCGTTAATTTCCGCAAGCTCTTTTTCTAACGATCGAATCTTCTCTTCATAAGGCGTCTTGAGCGTATCAATCTTCTCAACAAGCTTTTTTTCTTTGTTCTTCGTTTCACGATGAGCATTCTCGAGTTGATCTTCGATTTTCTTTTTTGTATCAACCGCATCTTTTACTTCATTATTAAACCCACTAATCTTGGCTTGAAGGGTCTCAATTGCCTTATCCTTCTCATCGATGATTTGATGAACTTGATTTAGATTATTCGTGAGCTCTTCAATTTTTGTTTCATAAGGAGCATTGGCTGCATTAAATCGTTCTTGAAAATCCATTTCACGCTCTTTGAGCTTCCCGCGTAACTCCTCGATTTGGGCATTTAATCCAACTTTTTCCTGACGAATCTCGGTAATTTGCTCCAAAAGAGCTTTCTTCTGTAACGTCAAATCTTCAATGGTGCTATCAGCAGTTGTCGTTGGGCCAAAAAATTGTCCCAATTGCTTTTTAAGGTCCTTAACTTGTGTTTCTAATGATTCTTTTTCATCAATTGTTGCTGACAATTTATCTTTTAAATATTTCTTCTCGCCAATGAGCTTATCAATTATTTTTGCATGACTCGAAGAAGCAACATTCTCTTGGGCATACCCGAATGTAGCGTTCAATAAAATTAAAATAAGAAGTGTTAGTATGTTCATCATTTTCATTTCTCTTTACTTTCTAAGTTGTTATCGGTTTGAGAATCTTGATAGTCATCTTTAATGCGTTCAATTTCTGGCAAGACACTAAAAAAACAATCGACCAAATTAGGATCGAAGTGAGTTCCTTTTCCTTTTTTAATCTCCGCCAATGTTTCTTCTTTTGTCCAAGCTCGTTTATACGGACGTTTAGTCATAAGAGCGTCATAGACATCACACAAGCCACAGATTCGGCCGCTGATCGGAATGTTTTCTCCCTTTAATCCTTGTGGATAGCCCGAGCCATCCCACTTTTCATGATGCGTCAACGCAATCTCGCGAGCCATAATTAAATATTTAGATGAGCTTCCTGACAACATCTCGGCGCCAATTGTCGTATGCGATTTCATAATTAGCCATTCTTCTGCTGTTAATGGACCGGCCTTGCGCAAAATACGATCAGGAATTCCAATTTTTCCGACGTCATGAAGAGGACTCGCCGTTAACATGATATCTGACTCACCTGCACCAAATCCTACTTTATCGGCTAAGGTTGCACAATAATAACTCATACGCACGATATGAAGTCCGGTTTCAGAATCGCGATATTCAACCGCGCGGGCCAGACGTTGAATAACATCGAGCTGTGTGTCATAAAGCTCTCGTGTTCGCACCTTAACTTTGGTTTCTAGCTGTTTATTTTGATCTTTGATTTCATTTTGAAGCATGCGGACTTCAATTAAATTGCGGATACGGATAATAACTTCAACAGGATCATAAGGTTTGTTTAAAAAATCTTTGGCCCCTGATTGTAAAGCTTGAAATCGGGCTTCTTGACTTTCTTCATTTGATAAAACAATAATTGGAACATATGAGCCGCCCTCTAGCGCCTTGAGCTGCTCCATAACATCAAAGCCCGTTAAATGCGGCATGTTAAGATCCAGAACAACTAAGTCTGGATGAATTTCTTGATACAATTTGCTTGCTTGCCGTGAATCGGTTGTTGAAAAAATATTTACAAAGGCAGCCTTTTTTAGGATGCTTGAGATCAATCGAACACTTAATTCCTGATCATCCACAACAAGAATCTTTGCCTTTAGCAACTGCTCATCGGAAATCATATTAAAAAACTCTTTCTTTCATCTTCTCGAAAAATAAATTGTCGGTTGTATCACTTAAAATTGGTGTAACAGTTACATAACGATTGTTGAGCGCACAGGTATCAAGATCGTTACTTGTTTTTTTGACCGGCGGTTTACCGCTCATCCAATAATAATTTCGAAAATTAGGATCTTTACGTTTATAAAATGCGCTGTGAATCGGCTCCGTGCCTTGACGCGTCATACGAATGCCCTTAATTAGGGATGGTTTGACAGCCGGGACATTGACGTTTAAAAATGTTCCTTTGGGCATTCCTTCTTTAGCAAAAATTTTAGCGAGCTTGGCGCCATACTTTGCCGCCTGGCGAAAATCGGGTTTGATAAATGTTCCCAAGGACATCGCAATTGATGGAATTCCAAGCAAAGCTCCTTCGCGCGCGGCCGCGGCGGTCCCGGAATAAATAACACTACATCCGTCATTGGCGCCTAAATTAATTCCAGACACAACCAAATCTGGTTTATCTTTTAAAATGACACTAATAGCAAACTTAACACAGTCAGCCGGTGTCCCAGTTATGCCATAGCCAAATAATTTATTGTGGAGGAAAATTTCTTTGTACCAGATTGGATGAGATAAGGTTATCCCATGACCTACGGAGCTTCGTTCGGATTGCGGAGCGACAACGGTAACAGTAGCGATTTTCTTTAGCTCTTGGTAAAGAGCATAAATGCCTTCTGCGTAAATACCATCATCGTTTGTAAGAAGAATCTTCATGCGACCTAAGTTGTAAAATTACGGAAAATTAATTGCCCTACGATAGCATAATTTTTGTTTTTGGGCAATGAAATGATTGAGGGATTCGGCGGGATTTAAATAAAATATTCTGGATCAAGTACGACTGATTTGATAAGCAAATCTACAATCTTTTGGATAGCAATTGCGGTGTCTTCATTAGCTTTTAGCAGCAAATCAACCGCGCCTTCTGAAAATTGATTTTCTCCAACATTAATAACCAAAATTTTGTTCGGGCTGTTGAGCGATTTCAGCATCATCAGTTCATAATCGTCAATATCAGTGATGCTCGTAATAAGAATTAACCCGGTATCCGTCATGATGTGGGCCAGCTCGCCTAACTGCTGGATATGTTCAAATTTCCCCAGCGTTTTATCCTTTAATTCATCAACCGCCACCGAAAGCCGATTTGAAAGTCCCAAGAAATAAACAAACTTCCCCAGATCAAATAATTTTTCTTCTAGTGCCTTGGCGATACGCTGTTTGCCGGTATCAATCTGACCGGTGATAACAATAAGCGCCGACTTATGTTCATACTTTTGCGCGCGTTTGTCCGGTGTGATGTTACTTCTCTCCCATTCAAATTCGCGTTTCTGAATATGTTCGCTTAAAGCGGTTTTGCCTTCGAGAACGGAAGCCAATATAATCCCGCCGCCAGCAATTTCATAATTATCAACAATGACAAAGCGTCCAGTTTCCGCAATTTGTCCGACCTCATCAAAGGCAACCGGCTTCATGGTTTCTAAAATACATTCGGCCACTTCATGGCGATCAACGTGATCTTTTTTAACGGATGAAAGTTCAGAGGCATTCATGACACTCACAATCTCTGACAAAATCACCGGCACCTGTTGTGTCGTAATCTTTAGCTTGTAACGTTTATTTTTAACGAGTGGCTGTTTACCCATCCAAAAAATATTGGTTTTAATTTTTGTACTGACCGCTGGCAACTTCTCTTTAACCTTGCACATCACTTCGCCAGGACGGATATAAATCTGCGTTTCCAAAGTAAATCCTGTGCTTTGGCCAGCCGAAGCTTGAGTTTTAGTTGGTGTGTTAAAACTCTCAACCGTTTTAATGCGATTGGATTTGTTCGATGGCAAGAACACAACATCATCACCCACACTAATCGTTCCCGTTTCAACGCGCCCAGCAAAAATCCGACGATCATCGCCTTCTTCGGTAAACTTATAAATATCTTGAACCGGCATCCGAAATGATTGTTCCGCCTTTGATGCTGCTTTCTTAAATCCATCCAAGGCTTCAAGGACGTATGCGCCTTTATACCACGGCATATTTTTTGATAACCCAATCATGTTATCACCCTCGCGCGCGGCGATCGGGATAAAATATTGCGGCTCAAGATTAATCTCTTTTAAAAACTTGGTGTATTCCGTTTTAATTTTATTAAACGTCTCTTCACTATAATTAACTAAGTCCATCTTGTTAACACAGACAGCCACGTTTTTGATTCCCAAGAATGACATCATGTAACCGTGGCGACGTGAATTTTCTTTGATCCCTTCGTTGGCATCAATAAGAAGCAGTGCCGCCTCAGCGCGCGCCGCACCGCTGATCATATTTTTTAAAAATTCAATATGGCCTGGGGCATCAATGATAATGTAATCACGCCTCGCGGATTTAAAAAAGCAGCGGGCGGTATCAATCGTGATCCCCTGCGCTTGTTCATCCTTTAACGCATCAAGTAAGAAGGCATATTCAAAAGGTTTCGCATTACGCGCGCAATTGGCTTTAACCGCTTCCAACTTTCCTTGTGGCAAAGCTCCCGTGTCAGCCAACAGACGTCCTACGAGCGTACTTTTCCCGTGGTCAACATGACCGACAATAACCACATTCATTTGTTCACGTTGTATTTCCATAAAATTTATCGAGGCTTTCTGCTATCAGCTTGCAGTCTTCAGCAGCTAACAGATACTGATAGCTGAGAACTGAAGGCTGATAGCTGATACTACATATATCCTTCTCGTCGCAAAGTCTCTAAACCTCCGCCATCTTCTTTATCTTGCGCGCGACCGGCACGCTCAGCAATATTCTTAAATTTCCCGGCCCGCAATTCTTCTACAATTTCATGAACTGTTTTCGCCTTTGATTCAACCGGAAAAGTACACGGATAGCAACCAAGCGATCGATAACGTTTACCATCGCCTTGATCAAAATATAGTTTTGTAATCGGAATATTTTCGCGTTCGATGTATTCCCAAATGTTAAGCTCGGTCCAGTCCAAAAGCGGATGAATGCGCAGATGTGTTCCCGGCGCAAAATCCGTTTTAAATTGATTCCATAATTCTGGTGGTTGATCGCCAACATCCCAATCGCTATTTCGATCACGCGGCGAGAAATAACGTTCCTTGGAACGACTCCCCTCTTCATCCGCGCGCGCCCCGACAATGACGCCCGTGTATGGTTCTGTGTTAGTATCGACATCATATTTTCCAGTTGTATGATTCAATCGATACCGCGGCCAAGAGCCATCCAACGTATGTTTTAGTGCTTCGGTCTTTAAAAGTTTGCAGCAGCTGATGCGATCAATCGCGCCATCGGGAAATGTCTTTTTGGCTTCAAGCGCTGCAGTATTTTGACCATACACCATATTTAGTTTCCACTTCTTGGCCAACTCATCTCGATACACAATCATTTCGGGAATTTTATAATGGGTATCAATATGAACAAGTGGAAATGGCACATGATCAAAAAAGGCCTTACGCGCCAGCCACAGCAAAACGGTGCTGTCTTTGCCGATCGACCAGAGCATCGCCAAATTTTTAAATTCCCGATAAGCTTCTCTTAATATATAGACGCTTTGGGATTCTAGTGAATCGAGTTTATTCATATTTATCTCAAAGGGCATGGGTCAAGTAGCAAGGGGTATTGGGCTTGATTTAACCTTGATCCTTGACCCTTGATCCTTGACCCATATTTTTTCTATTCGGATTATTATGCAATCCGCATTCTTTTTGTTCAGGACTTTCCCACCACCAACGTCCAGCGCGGATATCTTCGCCCGGCTTAACCGCTCGCGTACACGATGCACAACCGATGCTAATAAATCCTTTGGCATGAAGCGGATTTACATCCACATTATGTTCTTTGATGTATTTGTGAACTTGATCCAGCGTCCAATACGCCAGCGGATTAATTTTGATCTTTTGATTATTCTCATCCCATTCAAAAGTTTCAACTGTTCCCCGCGTGACCGCCTGATCTCGACGGATTCCAGAAATCCAGGCATCGACATCTTTGAGCGCCCGTTGTAACGGTTCTACCTTTCGAATGCCGCAGCAGAGTTTTCGATTCTCAATACTTTCATAAAAAAGATTAATGCCTTTGGTGTGAACCATTACTTCAACAGATTTTGTATCAGGATAATAAATTTTAAACATTATTGGATATCGCTTTTGCGTTTTGGCAATGAGTTCATATGTTTCTTGAAACAATCGTCCCGTATCGAGCGTAAAAATTTCTATTTTGGGGGCGACTTTGGCGATCATATCCGTAATCACCTGATCTTCTTCACCTAAACTAGAGGCAAAGTTAACCCGCGCGCCAAAAATTTGATAAGCCTCTTTAATGATCTCTTCGGCCTTTAAATTTTTGTACTTTAGGTTTAATTCTCCAACTTTTTGTTTGAGTGTATTCATAAGCTTACGAATAATACCATCAATCTTTTAACCACGCGAGTGGTAATTATATTTCATACTCGCTGTAGGTAATGTTTTTAGGTGTTAAGAAAACTTCATCGTTTTTAATGAGCTTAAGCGCCTTATATTCTTCTTGTGATATTTCCACTTGAAACACATTCCCATCAGATGATTTTGCATCCATCTTAACGCTTGAACCAGCCGGATTGATAAAGGTTAAAACAACTTTAACCGAATTTCCATCAACTGGTAAACGGCTTACACCCAACTGATGTGGACGAACATACAATTTAGCCGCTTTTGACGATATGGTGGCTGCCTCAGTACGTGAATGAAAAAGATTTACATTTCCTAGAAAGTTTAAAACAAAAACAGATGCTGGCTTGTGATATACCTCTTCGGGTGTTCCAATCTGTTCAATCTTTCCTGAATTCATAACAACAATTTTATCCGCGACTTCCAGCGCCTCTTCCTGATCGTGGGTCACAAATAAACTGGTAATATGTAAATCGTCATGAAATCGGCGCAGCCATTGCCGCAATTCTTTTCTGACTTGAGCATCAAGTGATCCAAATGGCTCATCAAGAAGTAACACTTTTGGTTCGACGGCAAGCGCGCGAGCCAAGGCAATGCGTTGACGTTGTCCGCCAGAAAGTTGCCAGGGATACCGTTTCTCAACCCATTCGAGCTGTACCAATTTTAATAGTTCGCGAACGCGGCGGCCGATATGATCTTCGCTTGGTCGAATCTTTTTTGGCTTGACACGTAAACCAAACGCAATGTTATCAAACACCGTCATATGACGAAACAGTGCGTAATGCTGAAATACAAAACCAACGTTACGATCTTTTGTTTTTCTTTCCCGCGCATCTTCCCCAGAAAAAAGAATATTGCCTTCATCGGCTGTTTCTAATCCAGCGATAATGCGTAGTAGTGTCGTCTTGCCTGAGCCCGATGGTCCCAGAAGCGCAACGAGCTCTCCTGTTTCAACTTTTAAGTTGATATTATCTATCGCCTTAAAGTTTCCAAAGATCTTGGTTAGATTTTTGACTTCAATGCTCATTATCTTTTTTCTCCACTAGTAATTTGCGTAGCCTCAATTTCTCGATGCATTCCCGATTCAATAATACTTTTGGCAATGAGTGTCACAATCGCAAGTAGGGCTAAAAGTGACGCCGCCGCAAACGCCGCACTAAAATGGTATTCATTGTAAAGTATTTCGATGTGTAGCGGAAGCGTGTTGGTTAAACCACGAATGTGTCCGGAGACAACCGACACCGCACCAAATTCTCCCATCGCCCGCGCATTACAAAGAATAACACCATACAATAAACCCCATTTAATATTTGGTAGCGTAACTAACATAAATGTTTTAAACCCACTCGCCCCAAGTGTAATCGCCGCTTCTTCCTCATCGTTACCCTGTGCTTTCATAATCGGAATGAGTTCACGTGCGACAAGTGGAAACGTGACAAAGATTGTCGCCAAAATAATCGCCGGTGGGGCAAAGATAATTTTAATCCCATGCTCAATTAACCATGGACCAAATGTACCTTGCGCTCCAAAGAGAAGGACAAAAATGAGACCAGAAATAACTGGCGATACCGAAAGCGGCAAATCAATAAGCGTTAAAAGAAAATTCTTTCCGATAAAATCAAATTTGGCAATGGCCCATGACGCCGCGATACCAAAAATCACATTTAAAGGAACAGCAATTAAGGCCGTTAATAATGTTAAACGAATTGCCGCCAAGGCATCCGGTTCCGTAATGGCCTGCGTATACGCGACGATTCCTTTACTAAAGGCCGTGGTAAAAATACAAGCAAGCGGCAAAATTAAAAAAATACCCAAATATAAAAGTGCAACACCAATCAAAATCCATTTGATGACGCCTGATTCAGTCCGCAAATGACTTGATCGCGATTGTTGCGCAATAGGTCTAATTTTAAAACTTGGTAAGCCGCCTACCATTAGCTCATTCCTATTCTTTTAGCACTTATCCACTGAAGAAAGTTGGTTGCAATAAGAATTAAAAGCGAAACCAAAAGCATGACAACCGCGATTGCGGCCGCGCCTTGATAATCATACTGTTCTAATTTTGTAATAATAAGTAGCGGGGCGATTTCGGTTTTGCCCGGCATATTTCCAGCAATAAAAATAACTGAACCATATTCACCCACCGCACGGGCAAAGGACAATGTAAAGCCCGTTAAAAGCGATGGCAACAAAATTGGAAAAATTACTTTTGAGAATGTCAGCCAGCGATTGGCGCCTAAGCACGCGGCCGCTTCTTCGATCTCCGGATCTAAGTCTTGTAGCACGGGTTCGATCGTGCGAACGACAAACGGAAGTCCAATAAAAGTTAAGGCAATCACAATCCCCAGCGGTGTATAGGCCGCTTTAATTCCGATCTGCGCCAAATATTGTCCGACCCAACCATTCGGAGAATAAATCGAAGTTAAGGCAATTCCCGCAACGGCCGTGGGAAGCGCAAATGGGAAATCGACTAGCGCATCAATAATTCTTTTCCCTGGGAAAGAATATCGCGCCAAAACCCAGGCAACCAAGAATCCAAAAACAGCATTAATCGATGCACTAATAAGTGCTGTTCCAAAACTCAGTCGATACGCCGCCATGGTTCGCGGAGCCGATACGATATCCCAGAACTGCGCAAAGCTTAACGTGGAAGCTTTAATAAACAGCATCGACAACGGAATAAGAACAATCAAACTCAAATAAAGGATCGTATATCCGAGCGATAATCGAAAGCCCGGAAGCGTCCTTCGTTTAAGTTTTGTGTTTAAGGCGAACATATGCATGGGCCACATTTTATGTTGTAAAAAAGACTTTGTAAAATACAATCACTTTAATCCTCCGTCATTCTGGGCGGAGCGAAGAATCTCAAGATTTTTAAAAACATTGAGATCCTTTGGCACTGGCCTTCCTCAACATTAATTGTTGTAACCAGTACAGCATTGACTTTCCTATTAGAAAAGACCAGTGCTGTATTGACTTCCAAAATTTCATATTAAGGAATGTCAATGCGGCTGCGCCTCAGGATGACGATACTTTAATTCTGATAAATCTGATCAAATACTCCCTTATCCGCAAAGTGTACTTTCTGCGCTTTTTGCCAGCCACCAAAAACTTCATCCACCGTAAATAAGTTAATTTTAGGAAACTTATCAGCATATTTCTTAATCACTGAATCTAATCGCGGTCGATAATAATTTTTTGCGGCGATTTCTTGACCTTCTTGCGAATAAAGATATTCCAAATAACCTTCGGCAACTTTTCGTGTTCCTTTACGATCAACCACGCGATCAATAATGGCAACGGGTGGTTCAGCCAAAATACTAACTGATGGAATGACGATTTCAAATTGTCCTTTGCCAAATTCATTGACCGCTAAAAAAGCCTCATTCTCCCATGAGATGAGAACATCCCCAATGCCACGCTCAATAAAAGTTGTGGTTGACCCACGCGCGCCAGAATCAAGAACTGGAACGTTTCTGAAAATAGCGGCAACAAATTCTTTGGCTTTGGTTTCATCGTTGTTCCATTTTTTAAACGCATACCCCCACGCCGCCAAATAATTCCAACGCGCGCCGCCGGAAGTTTTAGGGTTTGGCGTAATCACCGAAATTCCAGACTTGGCCAAATCATCCCAATCCTTAATATTCTTTGGGTTCCCTTTTCGAACAAGTAACACAATCGTTGATGTATAGGGCGAACTATTGTTTGGCAATCGTGTCTGCCAATTTTTGTGAAGCAAATTTGCCTTTTCCGAAATGGCATCAATATCATAGGCCAAAGCGAGCGTAACAACATCAGCATCTAATCCATCGATGACCGCACGCGCCTGTTTTCCACTGCCGCCATGCGATTGATTAAATTTAATCGTCTCACCGCTTTTTTCTTTCCAATATTTGGCAAAGGCCGCATTGTACGCTTGATAAAATTCTCGTGTCGGATCATACGAAACATTAAGTAGCGTGACCTCATTTACACTTAATATTGTTGTTGGTTTACAGCTCAGGGTTAAAAATCCAATTAATCCAATAATCAAAAGTAGTAATAAATTTTTAAATCTCATAAGTCTACCTATCCTATTTATCTATCAACTAACTAGAGTATTATTAAAAAATTTTTAGATCGTAAAATCTGAAATGCCTTTATTCTTTATAAGATGTACCCTTTGCAGCATGTCTTCTAAAGTTGTTCTGTCTAATATATTCGCTATTGCATCACGAACATCCTTCATTACCAGGCGAATGCCACAATGTTTTTCGTCTTTACACTCTTCACACCGTTGATAAGCCGTTTGACTTACACACGACACCGGTGCCAACGGCCCCTCGAAAATTCGTATAACATGCCCAAGAATAATTTTATCTGGATGTTTACCCAAAGCATATCCGCCCCCTTTTCCTTTTTTACTCATTAAGAATCCCTTATTCTTTAGTTCTAGTAAGATTGATTCCAAAAACTTCTTAGGAATTCGTTCAGCTTTGGCAATTGTTGAAATCAAAACGGGCCCTTTCGCATTTTCACTCGCTAAAAATATTAAGGCTTGAATGGCATATTTTGTCTTTTTTGAAATCATATAAAATACTTTTCCTATCGGTTTACTATAGTATATCTGGTAAATAAAAATTGTCAAATATTCTTTCAAATAATTTTTAAACCAAAAAAATATTTGCCTAGCCCTCTTGACAGTTTCAAAAATCATGTTATTTTTTGAGTGGTTGCTTAATTGTTCTTTAGATAAGCTATAAATACGATAAAGGTAAACTATTCGAAAGAATAGGGCACAAAGCTCAGAGAGCCTAACCCTCCTTCCTAATAATAAGGATAGAGACAAGGTAGTCAGCTGCCGAATAATTGATCCATTTTGATTATTCCATGCCCATTCTTTTTAGAATGGGCATTTTTTTTGGAAATAAAAACTACAGGAGAAAGCAAAATGAAACAATTAATACACCAAATAAACATCAAATTATTTTCAACCGCGCTTGTTATCTTCAGCCTCCTTCTTCTAAATACACCACAAGCCTCAGCAGCAAATTCTGAAAACGGAAATGGAGGTAATTTTGGTGGTGGCAACGCAAAAGTTGAAGCACCTAGCCAGGAAGATTTATCTACAACACAATTACCTAAAGCTGGAATTGTTGGTGATGGAACAAATAATGCTTCGGGAGAAGTTCTCGAAGGCACGACCTCTGAGAGCGTATCTGGTGAAACTGTAACGACTACGGAGGTTGATTTAAATAATAACGATGGTGAAGTTTTAGAAGCTCCTCTTGCTGATGGAGTATCTATGGAAGGCGGTGGAGTCATTGAACAACCTCAAGGTGAAAACTTAGACACAGAACAAACTTCAGAAACTGAAAATATTCAACCTATTGCTGAAGAAGACATGGCCGATGAAAATGCTGGCCAAGCTCCTGAAGCTTTAACTCAAGAAATTCCTACTGAAACTGAGAATGTTCAACCCATTGCCGAAGTTGGCACTTCAGCGGAAGTTGTTGCTGAACAACCTGCCACGGATCAAGCTCAAGGAGAAGTTGTCGAAGCTCCTCTCGCTGATGGAGTATCTATGGAAGGGGGTGGAGTCATTGAACAACCTAAAGATGACAATATTGCAACTGCTCCAGAAAGCTTAAGTGCAGAAGCTCCAACCGAAAATGACTTAGTTATTGATGGTTCTAATACTATAACTGAAGAAACAGTTAAAAATGAGACGGAATCTGAACAGCCCGCCACGGAAACTAATGAAGTTGAGGCTGTTATTAATCAATCTGATGTCGAAAAAATTCAAGAATCATTGGCGGAGATTGCCAAAGAAGATCCTGAACTCTCCATTGAAATGGCCAAAGAGTTTCAAACTAATGTCAGTGAAGGAAAAATTGCTATCAAAACAGAATCAAGCGATGACACACAAAATAATTCAGATACTACAAACTCCAATAATACTGAACAAACGATTGTAGATATTACAACCGAAGAAGGCAAAGCCGCAGCATTAAGTATGTTGGAAGCAAACGCCGGCACCCTCTCGTCAAATGGTATTGATGTAAGCAAAATGAGAGAAGCTATACAAAGCGGGAATAAAGATGTATTACAAAAGATGTTTGATCCCGGGAATAAACCCGATGGCAATTTAGCTAAAGGTGCTCCAGAAGTTTTCGGAAAAGAAGCTACGGTGCCAATGCCAAAAGAAATCGCTGAAATGTTAGGGATGGCGCCAGCTGATCGTAATATGGCCGGCCCTATGGAAAATGGTCCCCGAGAAATGGGCAATCGTCCTGAATTTGATATGAAAGGATTTATGGATGGTGTCAAGGATGCCATGAAAGATCGTGGGATTGATGAACGAACCATTGAAATCGTTAGCCGTGAAATGCAAACTTTTGAACACCAGATGGGTGATCATCCTGAAAATTTCCGTCCAGATGCGCCAATGGTTGGTGGTTCTGGACCCAATGATCCTCATCCGATGGGCGAACCAGGTCAACCACGTGAACTTGGTATTCAAGAACGACCAGAATTTAACCAACCGGAATTTTCTCCTCGTGAATTTGTTGAGAGGCCGGAATTCGAACGACCAGAATTT
>JAHFGL010000026.1:31850-33442 GCA_023247445.1 Candidatus Omnitrophota bacterium
TGAACAACGCGAACCACATGAATTTGATCCTGATAGTTACCATCCTCCTCAGGTTATTTTACAACCCGGAGAACAACAACTTCCTCCATTACAATAATAATACTAGACTAACCTCTATCAGCAAAAAGCCCGCTTGGTTCTCAAGCGGGCTTTGCATTAATAAAGTATTTTAATTGATTTAGAAATCAGCTGAAAGACCTAATCGATAGGTTTCATCAGTAAAGACTCCTGTCGAAGCATTCGAATTTGAATCTCTCCAATTATAACTAGCGGAAAGAGTGCAATCATGAGGCAACGTATAATATAGATTAAGATTATACTGTAGAATTCTATCTTGTCTTATTTCATTTCCTGCAAGACGGTAATCGTAATATTTTCTTTCATAATCCGGGGAAAAACTAACATACAATTTATCATCACGTAAAAACGTTCGATCAATAGTAAAATAACCTCGAATCGCTTCATAATCATTATAATTTTGATACATATCATTTGAATTATTTCGATACATTCTTCCTTTTAACTTAAGTGAATATCTTCCCACAAATCGTTTAATCCACAAATCTACAGTATTACGAAAGTCCTCTCGATGAAAATCGAGGTCTGTTTGACTTAAATTTCGCGCAACTTTCTTATCATACGTCTTCTCAAAAAACTCATACTTCCCACCAAACTGCCAATGTTTTCCAGTAAAATGTTTAAAATTGATAAAAGAACGATACTGTTCATAACTTGAGGATGAATCATTAGGATAGTTGAGCCATTCATATTCCATTCCTGGTTCAATCGAAAGCTTGCGATTTTCAAAAGGATAAAATTTCCATGAACCACTAACGGCATAATCGTTAGTGCTTATTAGAAATTGCTCAAAATAATCTTGTTTAGCCACCCTTATTCCCACATCAGCACTGACGCTATTATGAAATGTTGGGGTCCAGGCAAAAGAAAAATTCTCCTCCATAAAAGAATCACCTTTTTCTAATCCATCATTGGCAGGATTTTTTTCATGCCCATAGGTAACGCCCGCTGAAGTCCGTGTTTTAAGAAGAAGTTTTCGGCGCTGTTCCTTCATTTTTAGCGCAGCCCTCTCCTTTAATTTCTCAATAAGCACATTAATGGTTTCTGGCTTCCCTGCACTTTCCAATCGATCCTCAGTTTTAAATTCTCTCTGTTCACGCGATTCATCAGTTATCGTGGTCTGCGAATAAGCAGTTCTTTGCCATAGGCACACCGCAACAAAGAAAGTCAGGCCAAATGAAAAAAGATAATTTAGGATGGATTTAGATATTTTCATAATGTCGATATTTTTACATTATTATTTAATTTGTTCAACTAATTTATCAAAAATTTTAGCACTTCCGGAGGGCATAGGATATTTATTAAAATCCTTCAATTTAAGCCATTTATGTAATTTATCTTCCACTGGGTTTAAAATTAAGTCGCACTTCCATACATGAAGCTTAATTCGAAATTCGGTATAGAAATGAACAACATGAAAAAGAAAATGGGCCTCTTTAACTTCACCATTTAATTCTTCTTTAATTTCCCGACACAAAGCTTGCTTAGGCGTCTCTCCCTCTTCAATCTTGCCA
>JAHFGL010000072.1 GCA_023247445.1 Candidatus Omnitrophota bacterium
CCGCCCGCCGCTATCTCGCCAGATGGACCAACCACGCCAACTCAAACTTGATGGAAGAAAAACGTAAGATCATTGTCACCCAAGAAACCCTCGAGGATCAGGTTGTTGGACTGTCACTGCGACCTGCAAAGATTGATGAGTTCGTCGGTCAGAAAGAGGTTTTGGGAAATTTATTAGTTTCGATAAAAGCCGCGAAGGAACGTAACGAGCCTATTGAACATGTCTTATTCTCCGGCCCGCCGGGACTTGGCAAAACGACACTCGCGAATCTTGTTGCGCATGAGATGGGAGCCAGGATCACAATCACCTCGGGACCGGCCATTGAGCGCGCCGGGGATTTGATTGGCATCTTAACCAATTTAGAATTAGGGGATGTGCTTTTTATTGATGAGATCCATCGGCTTTCAAAAGTCGTCGAGGAATTTCTTTATCCGGCCATGGAAAATTTCAAGATTGATTTTATCGTCGATAAGGGGCCGTATGCGAAGACGATTAATTTTAATCTAAAACCTTTTACTTTGATTGGTGCAACGACCCGTAGTGGACTTTTGGCATCCCCCTTACGTGAACGCTTTGGTATTTTTCATCACTTGGAATTTTATCCACCGGAAGAATTAAAACTTATAGTCATTCGGTCCGCGCAAAAATTGAATATGAAAATTAACGACGAGGCAGCACTCGAAATCGCCAAGCGTTCGCGTGGCACACCGCGGATTGCAAATCGATTACTTAGACGTGTCCGTGATTATGCCCAAGTAAAATTTAAAAATGCTTCGATCGAAGAGCCTATTGTTTTTGAGGCGATGAAAACTTTAAGGATCGATGCGATGGGTTTGGATGATATTGATCGACGGTTACTTGAGACAATGTATCGCCAATATAAAGGCGGCCCCGTTGGGGTTGAGGCCTTGGCGGCGACACTTAATGAAGAAGTTGATACACTCGTTGATGTCGTCGAACCGTATTTACTTAAGATAGGATTCTTACGACGCACCGCCCGCGGCCGCGAACTAGCGGAATCGGCGATTAAGCATTTGAGTACAACCTGAATATTCCCCTCCCTTAATGGGAGGGGCTAGGGGAGGGGTGCATAAATTTATTATTTACCCCCACCTAACCTCCCCCATAACAGACTGGGTCAAATAGGGGAATGTTCTTTATAAATGTTGTTTATTAAAATTTAAGAGTCGGTGTTTTTTTCATTCTTTAAGTATTGTTTAATCGCATCAGCAACTGAGGTATTCCTAAAATCGTCATCATGCGCGCAATGTTAAAACAGGTTGATAAAATAGAGACCTCGGCATTGACTTTATTTTTACCGCGCAGCATAAATTGTCCAGCGCCTAGATTATGTTTCATGTGTCCAAAAGGATGTTCAACTTTTTCTTTGCGTTTTTGATAGATTTCTTGACCTGATGAACTTTTATAAAGCGTTGCTAATTGTTCTTTGAATTCTTCGTTGATCAGACGCACAACCTTACGGCCATTTTTATTGGTTGTGCAAACACCAAACTCTCGACAGGTCAGACAGTCTTGTGGCCTGGCTTGATAAGCCTTTTTATGATGACCATCAAAGCCAACGTATTTTAATGATTTACCGACGGGACATATATATTGATCTTTCTGGGAATCATAAATAAATTGTTCTTTGTTAAATGGCTTAATAGGATAACGGTTATTGTCTTCTTGGGCCTGTTGATGATTGGGAACAACAACATTAATATGTTGATCAATTTCTTTTAAATCATCGACGTCAGCATACCCTGCGTCCGCGCACACATGATGAGGTTTTTTACCAATGGTTTCAATCGCCTCTTTTACTTGGACGCTAAGTTGATTGTAATCATAGCTTTGACTAACAGCTTCTGCTTGGACGATTAAGCCGTGTTTCCCGTCTACTGTGCTTTGAACATTATAAACAGCATGCGTCCCTTGACGACTTATTGCTTTGACACTATCTGGATCAGTACTATTGATATACTTTTTTGTCTCATCCGCTTGCAGTTGCTGTAAACTCTTTTGAATCTTTTGTACCAATTGTTCTTTATCATCAATCTTTTTACGCAGTTTTGCCATAGAGTCTGGTTCCTCTTGCTCGTCGATATTCTCGCAATTTTCAACCATTTGATCGATCTGCTCGTGGATCTTTTTTAGACTCTTTTCATAGTGTTCTTTACTGCGCGTATTGTTAATCGAGGCATTCGCTCTAAATTTACTGCCATCCGTAAACAGAGCATTGCCTTCGATTAAATCTAGATCCAAACAAATACGCACGCATTGTTTTAATACTTTTTTTATTTGCTCTTTATATTTACTGCGGAATCTGGCAATCGAACGATAATCAGGTGTTAGTCCGCCCATCAGCCATTGGAATGATAAATTATGATGGCAGGCTCGTTCGATTTTCCGTGAGCTTCGATGACCGTACGAGTAGCCGTAGATGATAAGTTTCAACATGTCTTTGGGATAATATTCATCCGCCCCAGCTTGGGGTTCTAAACTAATTCCCAAGGCCCTAAAATCTAACGCGTCGACGAATGCGTCATAGACTCTAACGGGATCTTCGGGGCCAACATAGTCATCGATAATCGATGGTAGCACTCTCGGTTGCATGCGTTTACCTGTTTTATAGGCCATGGCTGCTCTCCTTGTTTTAAGTTAACAAGAGATTTTACCATGATCTTTTACAACACTCGACGGTATTATTATCTTTTTCCGTCGATGCTTTTATTAATTACTAC
>JAHFGL010000073.1 GCA_023247445.1 Candidatus Omnitrophota bacterium
ATCCATGCTGGATCAAGATTGGGAAGCTCTGCAGTTGCAAGCTGACGACTATCAACTTGAGCGCGTCCCTCTAAAAATTCAACAGTTATTTCTTTTGGATTAACACCGTAAGGCGCGTAAATCTCAATAGGAATATCCATTTGCTTGGCATATTTATAAATCAATGGGCCTACCATGCGCCACTCCAGCTGACCATTTCCACACCCTAAAGGAGGAATTGCTAAAGAAGTAACACCCCATTCTTTATAATGCGCCAACAAATACTGAAGCCCATTTTCAATATCTTCAATACGCGATAAAGACTTCCAATGTTCTTTGGTGGGGAAATTAATAACTTGCGGTTGAAATAAACTTTGATAAATGAACGGTTCACCAAGGCGCACTTCTTTGCGTTCACATCGTGCTAAGTAATCATCAAACATTTCAGGAAAACACGCTTTAAATTCAAGCGCTATTCCCTTACCCATTACACCAACACAGTTAACCGTATTGATGAGAGTTTGTGCTTTAGATTCAAATATATTTGCAACAAGTATTTTCATGATCTTTAGAAAAATATACCATTGTCAACAACAACCGGCAATGGAATCTTCAACAATAAAATCTCTTTCTGAATATCCTGATTAATAACATACGCGCCTCTAATATATTTGTATGGAACCATATCAGGAACCAAGACCTCTGCGCATTTCTTGGAGCCGCGTGACCATTTCTCAAAAAGATCTTCGTGATTCCAATACCTTGCATAAATCATATCTTTATCTAATAAAGGAAGCCCTTCTTCTACCGTCAGAAATTTTGCATAAGAACTAGCTGCATTACAATCAGCAACTATTACAACGTTTCATAAATTCTTGACCCTGTTTAAACGGCAAGCGGCTTGCCGGTATAAGTCCATTTATATGGATGAGCAATTTTGTCATTGTAATAGTTAATAAATTTTACGATTTTGTCTTTAAGTTCTTGTAAAGAAGAAACATTCAATCGTTTTAATAATTTTCTGGATAATGTGCTAAACCAAATTTCAATTTGATTTAACCACGAGGCATGTGTTGGCAGGTAATGAAAAACAATGCGTTTATCATCTTGCCTGAGCCAACGACGACGATCTTCTTGAGTCTTTAAGGTGGGTAAAAGAACACCAGAGAGATTAGCAATTAATTGGCAAAGTTCGGGTGTGGAGTGAGTGGAATAGTTGTCCTGAATAAAGTGGAATTTTTGATCTTCAGGATATTGTAAAACGAGTTCTTTGATAAAGCCTTCCCAATACACAGAACTATGCCCGTCGAGTGTCTTGGCAAAAATATTCCCAGAGGCCACTTCAAAGGCAGCCAATAAATCTTGCGTTCCATGCCGGAGATAGGAATGTTCCCTACGATAAGTTTGGCCGGGTTCGGTGGATTGATCTGGATATTTGCGCTCTAAGGCTTGAATCCCTGTTTTTTCATCCAGAGAAAAAAGCAACCCGTCTCGCGGAGGATTAAGATAAAGATCAACGATGTGCAGCATCTTCGGTTCAAAATCGGGATCTGGACTATTCAGCCAATAGACCCATTTATGGGGTTTGATGGCGGCTTGATCTAACAGCCGCCATACAGTCGAAGGGCTCATTTGAGCAATTTTTTGGTGAATGATTTCTTGTGTCAAATCACTGATGGTCCATCGATTGATCGGACGTTTTGCATCTTCGGGGGGACAAGTGGCCAGCGCCACTACCTTGTGTAAGACTTCCGAGGGGGAAAAAGAGCGGTCGTCCGCTCCGTACTTGATCCTGTAGGCCTTTAAGCCGTTTTTTAAAAAACCGTTTCCGCCACCGACGTACTGTAAGACGCTGACATTTAAGTTCTTTGGCGATCTCTCCATTTCCTTTTCCTTCGCCAGCCAGTAAAATAATTTTGGCGCGTAATACGTCTCTTTGTGGTGATTTGGCTTTTCGTACTGTTGATTCCAGTCTTTTTCGTTCATTTTTATTCAGTTTTATTGAAATTGATTTTTTTAAAGGCATCATCACTCCTTTCTTTGTGATTAGCCTTAGTATCTCATTCACTAGCACACGGTCAAGAATTTATGAAATAATGTACTATTACCCCGCTAATATCCAAAACTTTTGGATCTACTCGTAAAATACATATCTCGCTGTTCTTGTTCCGCTTTTTGATAACATGGGATTGTGCGCATCAAAATACAAATTTACATAATCATGTAAATGACCAGCTCCGGGAATTTTCTTCTGGCGGCGTTTATCTTGAATCTCCTCCATAGCTACAGAAACATGTCCCACTTTTGATGCACACTTATTTGACAAAATGCCTAATTGTGTAATCGACAGCAAATTTGCAATAAGCGTAATATAATGTAATTCTGGAATGTCGGAACGTATCATTCACTTACCTATCAATTTTATTATTCACCATCAAACTGTTGAATAAAACCAGCATACCTTCCCCGCAACGGGTGCATTTTTGTTTTCAATAACTGCTTCCCCTTCAATTGCTTAAACAGATTAATAACAAAATTTTGGCGGTCTTTAAATCACACATTTCTCAAGATACAATTTCCGTATCAGCGCGTACACCGGTGCCAGGACTTTTTGTGGGGTGAAGTCGGTGACAGATGCGAGACAGTTTTCTTTTTTATAGATGTGCGGATTATCCAAAACTTTTCCAATCGCCTGAGCAATGGCCTCAGGCTCAAAACTCTCCACGACTTCCCCGGAATAACC
>JAHFGL010000027.1 GCA_023247445.1 Candidatus Omnitrophota bacterium
ATTTAGCATGGCGATGTGGGTTAAGACGACGGAGAGTTTTGGCCCGATTCTGTCAGCTAGAAATGGCAGTGATGGTGGCGCGGTCATTGATATCATGGTTGGTTATGATGGGGTGAATAGTTCAGCCGGCTCGCTCATGACGCTCGTTCGTGAAAATAATGGATCGAGTTATTCAAACATTGTTGGCGGCCAAATCAATAACGGCGCATGGCATCATGTGGTATTAACACGAAATGCGGCAAGCACCATTGAATTATTTTTAGATGGTGTATCGATGGGAACACGAACGAGCACAGCGATTGATGGGCCGATCACAACTAATCTGCGCGGCATTGGCAAAGAGATTTTATGGGGCAATGTCAGTTATGCTGATGCCGATAAGCGTCAGCTAAACGGACAAGTTGATGACGTCCAGATTTATAACCGCCAGCTGACTAATACAGAAATCCAGAATTTGTTTAATCTATAAAGAATTATTCAAGAATATAATCCGTCGGCATGGTTTTGGACATAAGATCTGCCGTCACCGGATTTTCCTGCAGGTATTTGATAAGGTTGTCTGACCCAAGTCTTCGATGAAACTCACCTAAACTCTCACCAGATTTTTGATTCTGTTTATAATTCTTAAACAAAACATCAATCACGATCGCCACTTTTTCACGTGGGACGCTTTTTAAATACATTTTCTCACCATCACCGCTAATGAGTGGTTTACCCTGAAAACGGCCGGTCTCATCACCAAATAATTTAAATTGATAACGATCGACACCACTACCAATCAAACCGATTGTTTTTGTTGCTGGACGAAAACATTGACGCTCGCAACCCGTAATCCCGATTGATTCGGTCATGTTGCCCCAACCCAAGGCTTCAAGTTCATCAATTAAGAATGGTTCAAATTTTTCTGAGTCAGTATAAGTTAACCGGCAAGTATCACGTCCAACGCAAGCGCCAGATAATAAGCGTAGCGTTGAATAAGCTTTACCGTTACGTTTACCAAACCCAAATTTATCTAAGTCCGCTTGAAAATCTCCTTTAGCGGCCACGGGAATATTTGTAAAGAGCGCATCTTGATTTGGTGTGATCATTAGCTCGATTGGATATTTATTCATCAGATGCGTCACCATTGATTTTAATTTACCGTTAGGGCTAAAATCACTTAAGCGGCCGTTTTCAATAAAGGCACCGTAAGCTAAAAGTCCGTTCGACGGTTGCGTGATCCAACCATGATGCATATGACGTGCGCCATAATCGTGATTAAGATCTGGTTTTAAAAGTGGAAAGCCAACAATACCGCTAACCTGGTCACGATACCAATCAATGCCCATTTTTTTGACGACAAATTTGATACGCGCAAACCAGCGATTTTCACGGTCACCCCATTCTTTGTGAACTTTAACAATCGCATCCAAGACTTGCAAAAGTTGCGCTTCCGGAACTTGGCACAAGGGAAGACCTAACGTAGCCATACTAACTTTAGCGTTACGTTCACCTTGCCCACCACCAATATAAATCTGGAATAGTCCGACCTTGCCATTTTCAATGATCGGTGCAATGGCAAGATCATTGGTTAATAGCTCAACGCAATTATCCGGAATTAATTTACCGCTTACTGGATCACGATGAACGGCGGAGAAGGCGATTTTAAATTTACGATTAAGCAGTTGTGGTCCATACTCAAAACTTTTCGTTGGCTTGCGGATAAATTTTGGATCAATTTCAAACACTTTAATAAACGGTTCAATCGGCAGTTGGAAATATTCGCCGACCTTGTGCGCCCAGGCATGTGCATTATAAACGTCAGAGAAACGCGAGAGAGGGCAACCCATCACGTTACGCGTATTATCACCGCAGCCATTTAAACTATTCCATCCCGATTCCGCGATGCGTTTAATGAGCTCAATGACGTGCGCTTTTTTGATCCAGTGAAATTGAACATTTTGACGATTGGTTAATCGAAGCGATGGATGGCCATCAGAATCAATTGTATATTTATTAGACAAATCATTGAAAATATTCCATTGATTGCGCGTAATCGGTCCACCGCCAAAGATACTGATGCGGATCATGTACATCCAGTCTTTTTCTTCACCAGTTTTGGCGCGATCAAATTCTAAATAAATCCCGTGAGACTTGGCGAGCGCCTCAGATTCCCAAACAAGATCAGGCTTATCATCACGAAAATCTTCGTAAAGTTTTCCAACAATCCCGTGCGAGGCGATTTTGTTGAGTTCCTCTTTGCAGAGTTTTTCTGGAGGTGTTTTTAGATTTGGTGTAAAAGGTTTTTTCATAACGTCGACTTGAAATTGTCCTTCTTAAAAATTCTTTTTTATATATAATAACGGTGGCAGGATTATTGTCAAAGGGTTTTTCCTATGGTTACATCAAATTATATCGGCCGATTTTGGAAAAAGGTAGAGAACGATCGTATTCTCTGTAATTTATGTCCGCGTCACTGCACTTTAAGCGAAGGCCAGCGCGGATTTTGTTTTGTCCGCCAAAATTTGGGCGGCCAAATGGTTTTAACAACCTACGGACGCAGTAGTGGATTTTGTATTGATCCTATCGAAAAAAAACCGCTCAATCATTTTTATCCTGGTTCAAGTATTCTTTCCTTTGGAACGGCTGGATGCAATTTAGGATGCAAATTTTGTCAGAATTGGGATATCAGTAAATCCAAAGAATGGGATAAACTTAATGATCAGGCCGATCCAAAAACAATCGCCAAGGCCGCGAAGGAGTTAGGCTGCAAGAGTGTGGCCTTTACCTATAATGATCCAGTCATTTTTGCCGAATACGCGATGGATGTTGCCGATGCCTGTCGCGACCTAGGGATTCATTCTGTCGCTAAAACCGCTGGCTACATCACCAATGAAGCTCGCCCTGAATTTTATAAACATATGGACGCCGCTAATATTGATTTAAAAGCCTTCACCGAAGATTTTTATAAAAAGTTGACTCTTTCAGCATTACAACCAGTTCTTGATACGCTGCTTTATTTAAAACATGAAACAAATATTTGGTTTGAGGTGACGAATTTAATTATTCCTGGTGAAAATGATTCAGATAAAGAGCTGCATGAAATGACAGAGTGGCTGATGAAGAATTTAGGCCCCGATGTGCCACTTCACTTTAGCGCCTTTCATCCTGACTTTAAAATGAGGGATCATCCGCCAACACCACCAAAAACCTTGACTCATGCCCGGGCCATTGCGCTATCAAAAGGTTTACGTTATGTCTACACCGGCAACGTTCACGATCCGATTGGCTCAAGTACGTATTGCCATAAGTGTGGAATGCTCTTGATTGAACGGGATTGGTATGTCCTTGGTAAATGGAATTTAACAAATAAAAATGAGTGCGCTAAATGTAGAACGATTTTGCCTGGGTGTTTTGATGATATGCCTGGGAATTGGGGAGCAAAACGTGTTGCCGTTGAATTAAAGGATTATCGTTAAACTTTGCTTATAACTTAAAAATTGCTTCCAATTTTTTAAAAAATATTTATACTAAAGAAGTTAAAAGTCGACTTTCTGATTTCCGTTTTGATTAACATTCTATGTCCGCCAAAGAACAGACAACAGCATTACAGAATGCCGCCAACGCCCTTAAAGTGGTCATTGATAATACCGTCGGGTCAAAAGGGACACTTGGCTATACCACGGATCCCCAAATAAAAGAACGTGATATTATTGAATATGACAGCCGAATGCGTGTATTTGGCATGGAAAAATTTAACGCCCCGTGTTTTATATCTTACGTCAACTTTTTTGCCTCTTCCAATCATCAAGCCAATCATCAGCCCCTCGGAGCCATGATTATTTATATTGAAGAAAGTAATGTTGAACGATTTTTAAAAGCAGCAGGGCATTCGATTAAATTAGATGAAGAGAAAGATATTGTCTTTAAGGTTTGTGGTGAATTTTGTAAGAATATAGCGGAAAATTTTAAAACAAGCATTCGTTCCTTGGGTTACAACGAACTTATTATTTCTGATCCTGTGAGCTATCATAATCAAATTTCAGAAGGCGTACCCTTTAATTATGATGAATATAAAATGTATGAGTTAATTTTCTCTATTTGGAAACAAAAAATATTGGCTATTGATTTGACGTTAGCTCCACCCAAATAAGGTTAATTATGAGTGTTTTTTATAATCCAACAACGAGAAAACCACAAGCATGGGTGATGGTTTTAATTGTGTTAGTTCCGATTTTTTTAGCTGTCGTCACATGGTTCTATGGTCAAGGCGAAATAGAAAAAAAGAAAAGTAAACAGATTCAGCAAGTTGAGGAGGATATTTTTAAGAAGCTTTAAAAAAGGCCGCCTTAAGGCGAGCCTCGTCATTTCCTTTTAGAAGGAAATGGGAAAAATGACGGGAGAAATAAATGAGTCGAGGAAATTTAAAAATTATTTTTGGATTATTATCGGCGATTGTGTTGACAAGTCCGTGTTACGCCCAAATGGATAATGCCCCTATGGTTATGGATAACGCTATCATGACGCCACCAATGGAAGAGGTTATGATAAACACAGTTGAACCGATTACTGAAATTGTGGGAGAAGATGCTGCTGAAGATGATATGGCGGACGGGGTTGATGCCAGTGCACAGGCCATTGCCATTATTGAAGGGACTAAAGAAGATTCAGAACTTTACGGCGAGGTTGAATTTGTCGAAACCAAAGACGGTCTTTCCGTCACGGTGGAAGTTTATAATGCTCCTATCGGTAAACATGGTATCCATATTCATGAAAATGGAAGTTGTGAGGATGCGGGTAATGCTGCGGGTGGACATTTTAATCCTGATTCCATGCAGCATGGAATGGTTGCCAACGATGGTCTTGCCAAAGCCCATGTGGGTGATTTAGGCAACATTGAAGTTGATCAATATGGTGACGGTTTATTAACGACGTTTATTCCCGGCGCAAGTTTGGCGCAAGGAAAATATAGCGTAATTGGCAAAGCGATTATCCTGCATGAAAAAGAAGATGATTTTGGTCAGCCAACAGGCAATGCAGGTTCCCGCATTGGTTGCGGCGTTATTGAGAAAACAACGGAATAAGTTTAATTTAGGGACACGTACCTTTTTTAAAAAGGTACGTGTCCCTATTTCTTTTCCCTATTTCTTTTTTCTTTCCTAATATGATGTTTACGCCAGAAAATACTGTTCTTCTTGTCATTGATGTTCAAGGGCGTTTGGCCTACTTAATGCACGAGAAGGAGAAAATATTTAAACACATCCAAGCGCTCATCCAAATGGCCAGACATCTTAGTATCCCCATTATTTATACCGAGCAAGTTCCTGAAAAGATCGGAGTGACGATTCCTGAGATAAAAAATAGTTTGCAGGATCATCAGCCAATTATTAAAAAAACATTTAGCTGTTGTGGTGAGCCACAATTTCTCAAACACCTAAGTTCGTTTAAACGTAAACAAATTATTGTGTGTGGTATCGAGACACACGTTTGTGTTTACCAAACGGTTTCTGATTTGTTGGATAAAAAATACAGCATCCAGGTTGTTCTTGATGCTATTTCCTCCAGAACAAAGGAAAATAATGATTTGGCGATTGATCGTATGAAAATGTTAGGGGCAGTTATGACTAGTACCGAAATGATCGCAACAGAATTGCTACGCACCTCAGCCCATCCAAAGTTTAAAGAAATTTTAAATCTGATTCGTTAAAAGATATGAAGGAGGCTTCGTTATGTCCAAGGGAATAAAAGAAATCCCAAAACTTACCGTTGATGCACTTCTAACAGAAAATCGCGTATTTAAGCCTAGCGCAGAATTTACCAAACAAGCGAACGTTAAAAATGATTCGCTTCATAAGAAAGCCGCAAAAGATCGTCTAGCTTTCTGGGCTGAGTGTGCCGAAAAGTTGGATTGGTTTAAGCCGTGGGATAAAGTTCTTGAGTGGAAAGTCCCCTTTTCAAAATGGTTCGTCGGAGGGAAATTAAATGCGAGCTTTAACTGTCTCGATCGACATATCAAGGCAGGACTTGGTAATAAAACAGCTATTTTTTGGGAGGGCGAGCCGGCTGGTGAACAAAAAATTATTAGCTACGATGAAGCTTATAAGCAGGTTAATAAATTAGCCAATGTTTTTAAATCACTTGGGATCAAAAAAGGCGATCGTGTCGCAATTTATATGCCGATGATTCCTGAGGCGGCATACGCGATGCTTGCCTGCAGTCGCATTGGGGCGATTCACACCGTTGTCTTTGGTGGATTTAGTGCCGATGCACTGCGTGAACGAATGAATGATGCGCAAGCTAAACTTCTTATTACCGCTGATGGGGGTTACCGTCGCGGAAAAGTCTTACCGCTTAAAGATATTGCGGATGAGGCGGTCGCTGGTGCGCCAACGATTAAACATGTTCTGGTTGTTAAGCGCGCGAAAAATAATATCACGATGCATGAAAAACGCGACCTTTGGTATCACGAGCTCATGGGCAAGGCCAAAGATTTTTGTGAACCCGAACACATGGATGCGGAAGATGTCTTGTTTATTCTTTATACATCAGGGACAACGGGCAAGCCCAAAGGAATTATCCACACAACCGGCGGTTATCTGACAGGTGTTACTAATACTATGCAGTGGGTTTTTGATCTAAAATCCAAAGACGTTTTTTGGTGCACGGCGGATGTGGGTTGGGTCACGGGGCATAGTTATTTTGTTTACGGACCGATGGCAAATGCCGCTACCCAAGTTATGTATGAAGGCACGCCGGATTTTCCTGAACGTAATCGTTTCTGGAAAATTATTGAAAAATATAAAGTCACGATTTTTTATACGGCTCCGACGGCTATTCGTGCTTTTATGAAATGGGGAACGAAGTGGGTGGAGGATTGTAAGTTAACTAGCTTACGTTTATTAGGCAGCGTTGGCGAACCGATTAATCCCGAGGCCTGGATTTGGTATCACTTAAATATCGGTAAACAAAAATGTCCGATTGTTGATACCTGGTGGCAGACGGAAACGGGATGTATTTTGATTGCGCCGCTACCTGGCATCACTGCGACAAAACCTGGATCAGCGACAAAACCTTTGCCGGGCATTGAAACAGTTGTGCTTGATGACGATGGAAAAGAAATTAAAGAAGGTGGCGGGATATTGGCCATCAAAAGTCCGTGGCCGTCGATGCTACGCGGGATTTGGCGAGATCCAGAACGTTACAAAAAAACGTACTGGAGCCGCTGGCCGAATACTTACTTTCCTGGTGATGGCGCAAAGAAGGATGAAGACGGTTACCTGTGGCTTTTGGGTCGTGTTGACGACATTATGCTAGTCGCCGGCCACAACATTTCAACGATGGAAGTTGAAAGTGCGCTGGTCGATAATCCAATCGTGGCTGAATCCGCGGTCGTTGGAATCACTGATGAGTTAAAAGGTCAGGCGATTGCTGCGTTTGTTATTCTTAAAGAAGGCAACAACCCAAGTGAAGAATCCCAAAATATTTTAAAGGCGCATGTCGTTAAGAAAATTGGTGCCATTGCCCGTCCAGAAAAAATTATCTTTACGCCAGAGCTTCCAAAAACCCGCAGCGGAAAGATTATGCGAAGGCTTTTACGCGACATCGCCGAAGGCCGCGCGCTTGGCGACGTCACCACTCTTGCCGATGCCAGTGTTGTTGAAAGTTTAAAGAGTAAATACGAAGATAAAGAAGGGTAGTCGTTTTGCCCGTAAATAACTCCATTTTACGTTGCGTTGAATTAATCAAAAACGCTCAGTCAATTGGTGTCCTTACTGGCGCGGGGATATCAACGAGCGCGGGGATTCCGGATTTTCGTGGACCCAAAGGTTTATACGTCACGCGTCAGTATGATCCCGATAAAGTTTTTGATATTAATTATTTCCACCGCGATCCAAAACCATTCTACGAATTTGCCCGCGACTTCATTAAACTTGAAGGAACACTAAAGCCAACCGTGGCCCATCAATTTCTCGCCAAACTTGAACAAAAAGGAAAGCTCAAGGGAATCGTCACGCAAAATATTGATTCACTTCATCAGATGGCGGGATCAAAAAAAGTTTATGAGATGCATGGCAGTTTTTGGGTTAGCCACTGCTTAGAGTGTGGGAAAAATTTTAGTTATGAAGAGATGAAGGTGAAGTTATATAGGGAAGAGGTTTGTCATTGCTCTTGCGGTGGCGTTATCAAACCTGATATCGTCTTTTTCGGTGAGAATGTTAAATATCTTAATGAATCGATTGCGCTCGCGGAGCGGTCTGATTTATTTTTTGTCATTGGAACATCCTGTGTCGTTTATCCAGCGGCGACAATACCGGAATATACAAACGGCGACATCGTGGTCGTTAACATGTCTGATATTAAGTTGCAGCATGGTAATATTGTTTTGACCATCAAAGAAGATATTGATCAGTTCTTTAAAAAGTTATCTGAACAACTGTTTTAGTTTGACAGACAAGTTATCCAGGCTAATGTCGTTCATCCGTCCTGCATTTTTCTAAATGGAATTATGGAAATTTGAACGGCAATTCACTTCCATTAGCCTTCCTAACTTGTTAAAAAATTCAAAAAAGGTACGCGCCCTCATTTAATCCTATGTTATAATCACGCCAGTTTAAAAAATTATTAATCCATGTGTAATCTTAATCAATACTTCAATTCTTCCATCGGTAAAAAACAAATCGTCGCTACAACCGGCCTTTTGTTAATCCTTTTTGTCGTCGGTCATTTGGCCGGCAATCTTATCATCTATTTAGGGCCAGAAGCATTTAATAACTACGCGAAAAAGTTGGCGGGTTTGCGTCCTGGATTATATTTCGTTGAAGTCGGCTTGGCACTGGTTTTTTTAACGCATATTCTGGTTACTGCGCTTTTGATTATCCAAAACATCAAAGCCCGCCCAGTGGGTTATCGTGTTTACGGTGATTCAGGGGAGCGATCATTTGCCACGCGTCTTATGCCTTACACAGGAACATTTCTTTTAATTTTTATCATCTGGCATCTTTTCGATTTTACTTTTATCGATAAACATGGGTCACGCAGTATGCTCATGGGGCATAGTTATGGACTTTTTGGCGTCGTCTATAATTCGTTTGTTGATCCTATTCATAGTCTGCTTTATATTTTAGCGATGTGTTGCCTGGGTTTTCATTTAGGTCATGGAATTGAAAGTTTCGCCCAAACCTTCGGATGCACTAATCTAACATCAACACCACTGATTAAGCGAATTAGCTATTATTCGGCCTTGATTATTACTGTTGCTTACAGTTCAATTCCCGTTTATGTGTTTTTTAGTTATCCTATTTTAAAATAAAATGTCTATGCTTGATTCCAAAATTCCAGAAGGTCCGCTTAAAGAAAAATGGACCAAACACAAATCCAAGATAAAGCTGGTTAATCCAGCAAACAAACGCAAGTATCATGTCATCGTCGTTGGCACCGGTTTAGCTGGCGCCTCTGCTGCAGCTTCCTTATCTGAACTTGGTTACAATGTTCACGTTTTCTGCATTCAAGACAGTCCTCGCCGGGCCCATTCGATTGCCGCGCAGGGAGGAATCAATGCCGCCAAAAATTATCCCAACGATGGCGACAGTATTTATCGTTTATTTTATGACACGGTTAAGGGTGGCGACTTTCGTTCGCGTGAGGCAAACGTTTATCGATTAGCGGAGGTGAGTAACTGCATCATTGATCAATGTGTCGCTCAAGGCGTTCCTTTTGCCCGTGAATATTCTGGATATTTAGATAATCGTTCTTTTGGTGGCGCGCAAGTTTCACGAACATTTTATGCCCGTGGGCAAACAGGCCAGCAACTTTTATTGGGCGCCTATAGTGCGTTGATGAAAGAAGTCGGCAAGGGAGCTATCAAACTCTATCCGCGTACGGAAATGCTCGATTTGGTTATTGCTGATGGTGTTGCACGCGGCATTATCACCCGAAATTTAGTTACTGGAAAAGTTGAACGTTTTGCCGCTGATGCGGTTGTTTTAGCCACCGGCGGTTATGGAAATGTTTTTTATCTATCAACAAATGCCAAGGCCTGTAATGTAACGGCGAGTTGGCGCGCGCATAAAAAAGGCGCGTTATTTGCCAATCCTTGTTATACCCAAATTCATCCTACGTGCATTCCAGTTCATGGCGATTATCAATCAAAACTTACACTGATGAGTGAGAGTTTACGTAACGATGGCCGCGTTTGGGTGCCCAAGAAAAAAGGCGATACTCGTCAAGCATCACAAATCCCTGAAGATGAACGTGATTATTATCTTGAACGAAAATATCCGAGCTTTGGAAATCTTGTCCCACGTGATTTAGCGTCGCGTAATGCAAAACTAGTTTGCGATGAAGGTAAGGGTGTTGGCGCAACTGGCCAAGCGGTCTATTTAGATTTTGCCGATGCGATTAAACGTTTAGGCGCGGACAAATTAAAAGAGCGTTACGAAAATCTTTTTGAGATGTATGAACGGATTTCTGGCGTCAGCGCTTACAAAGAACCGATGATGATTTATCCGGCGGTGCATTACACAATGGGTGGACTTTGGGTTGATTATAATCTGATGAGCAATCTGCCTGGGCTATTCGTCATTGGTGAAGCGAATTTTTCTGATCATGGGGCTAACCGTTTAGGGGCGAGCGCGCTTATGCAAGGGCTGGCCGATGGATATTTTGTTTTGCCGTACACAATCGGTGATTATCTGGCGGGAGTTAAATCCGGACAAACAAAAACGGACCTGCCTGAGTTTGCTGAGGCTGAAAAACAAGTCAAAGAAAAGACAGATCGTTTGCTATCTATTAAAGGGAAGAAGACAGTTGATGAATTTCATCGCGAGTTAGGAAAGCTTGTTTGGGATAAATGTGGCATGGCGCGTAACGACGCGGGATTAAAAGAAGCCTTAAAACGCATTCCCGAAATTCGTGATGAATTTTGGAAAAATGTTAATGTCCCTGGCTCAGGTACAGATTTAAATCAGTCGCTTGAGCGCGCCGGACGTGTCGCTGACTTTTTAGAGTTTTCTGAAACCTTGGTGCGTGATGCACTCCACCGCCGAGAATCCTGCGGCGGACATTTCCGTGAAGAATTTCAAACGCCCGAAGGCGAAGCCTTACGTGATGATAATAATTTTTGCTATGTTGGGGCCTGGCAGTTTCAAGGTGTTGGCAATGAACCGACGCTTCATAAAGAAGCACTTAATTTTGAAGAGGTGCACTTAGCGCAGCGAAATTATAAATAGGGTCAAGTAGCAAGGGACAAAGGACCATGGTCCTTGCCCCATGACCCTTTACCCAACTTAATTATTATGACCAAAACTATCACCCTCACCCTCAAAGTCTGGCGACAAAAAAGTAAATCTGAAAAAGGCAAGTTCGAGGTTTATAAAGCCGACAACATTGATACGGATATGTCTTTTCTGGAAATGCTTGATGTCGTCAATGAAAAGCTAACCAAAGAAGGCAAAGAGCCGATTGCCTTTGATCACGATTGTCGCGAAGGAATCTGTGGAGCGTGTGGCGCTGTTGTTAATGGCCAGCCGCATGGACCGCTGGATGCCACAACCCTTTGCCAGCTTCATATGCGTAATTTTAAAACTGGTCAGACCCTTGTCATTGAACCTTGGCGTGCGAAAGGATTTCCTATTGTGCGTGACTTGGTTGTTGATCGGTCGTCGTTTGATCGCATCATGGCCGCGGGTGGATTTGTTTCAGTTAAAACTGGTTCCGCCCCAGAAGCTAACTCGATTGCGGTTGCCAAAAAAAATGCTGAGCTTGCCATGGATGCGGCGCAGTGTATTGGCTGTGGCGCGTGTGTGGCCGCTTGTCCAAACGCCTCAGCGATGTTATTCGTTGGTGCTAAAGTCAGCCAATTATCCTTACTTCCCCAAGGAAAGATTGAAAGCAAAGAACGCGTGCTGAAAATGGTCAAAAAAATGGATGAAGAAGGATTTGGTAACTGCTCCAATGAATATGAATGTGAAGCCGCCTGCCCTAAAAGTATCAGCGTTACAAACATCGCCCGCATGAACAAAGAATTCCGCCAGGCGGAAGTTGATTCTTGAAATCACTGTTAAATCTGTTATCCTACCTATCTAAGGAAATTTAATCCCACGAACTAAACCAAGCATGATTGATAAACAAACTATTCGTAAATACGATATCGCTGGGCCGCGCTATACAAGTTATCCCACGGCTCCCAATTGGACGACAGATGTTAATCAAGATACTTATATTGAAAAGTTAAAGGTGTTTGGTAAGACCAATAAAACACTTTCGCTTTATATTCATTTACCGTTTTGTGAGTCCATGTGTACTTATTGCGCCTGCAATGTTGTCATCCGCAAAAAAGATGTTAAGTATGCCGAAGAATATTTAAAATACTTGTTTAAAGAAATTGATTTAGTTGCGCGATATATCGGGCGCAATATGCCGGTTAAACAATTTCACTGGGGGGGAGGAACGCCAACTTTTTTAAACGAAGATCAGATCGAACGACTTTTTAAAAAGGTTGCTGAAAATTTTAACATAGATTTTTCGGGGGAAATTGCCATTGAAATTGATCCAAGGACTATCGATAAAAGTAAAGTTAAGAAATTAAAAGACCTTGGATTTAATCGTATCTCAATGGGGATTCAGGATTTTGATTCAGAGGTTCAAAAAAGTGTTAACCGTCTTCAGCCTTTTGAATTAGTTAGGGAATTTAACGATTGGTGCCGAGAGCTAAAATTTCTTTCCATTAATTTTGATTTAATCTATGGACTTCCTCATCAAACTAAAGAAAGTTTTGATCAAACATTACGAAATATTTTTGATTTACGGCCAGACCGAATTGCTTTGTATAGCTTTGCGTATGTTCCCTGGCTTAAAAAACATCAAAATAAGTTAGATCCGCAAACCTTACCATCGAACGATCAAAAGTTAGACATTTTTTTAAGTGCCCGTCAGCAATTTTTAGATCATGGTTATCAAGCGATCGCCATGGATCATTTCGCACTTAAAGATGATGAGTTAGCCAAGGCCTTTAATCGGGGAACTCTTTATCGAAATTTTATGGGCTATACGGTTAAACCCGCGGATGAATATCTTGGTTTGGGATTAACATCGATTGGGTTCTTGGAAAATACATTTATTCAAAATTATAAAGAGCTTCCCGAATATTATCGCTTACTTAAAGAAGAAACTTTGCCTGTTGAGCGTGGAAAAGTTTTAAGTGTTGACGATCAAATAAGGCAATGGGTTATTAGTTCCTTAATGTGTCAGTTCAAACTTGATAAAAATATTTTTAAGGAAAAGTTTTCAATTTCTTTTGATGAATATTTTGCGCACGAGAAAGAGCACATTGAGCAATGCGTTAGCGATAACCTTATTGAAACACGATCAAATCTTATTTGCGTGACCGAATTGGGTAAGATTTTTATCCGCAATGTCTGCATGGGATTTGATTGGTATTTAAAGCAGCAGGGAGCTCATAAACGATTTTCAAAAACAGTCTAACTTAGGTTTTAGGGTAAAGGGGATAGGGCATAGTTCGCCCTAATCTCTAACCCCTAAAACCTAATCCCTACTAAATGACAAACCAACCACTTCTCCTACAAGCCTTCGAAGGCAAAAATAAAACTATTCCTGTCTGGTTCATGCGCCAGGCCGGGCGATACCTTCCAGAATATCGAGCATTTAAAGAAAAATATTCGCTGGATCAAATGTTCCACACGCCGGAGGTGGCGGCTAAGATCACGTGTCTTCCTATTGATATCTTAGGCGTTGATGCGGCCATTTTATTTGCGGACATTCTTACATTACCGTCAAAAATGGGGTTCCATATTCGATTTGATAATAAAGAAGGGCCGGTGATTGAAAATCCAATCAAAGATGTCGATGATATCAAACGCATGCATAACTTTAGTGATTTGTCGTTTGTTAAAGAAACGATTCAAAATGTTAACCATGATTTGCCAGCGCATGTTCCTTTAATTGGTTTTGCTGGATCGCCATTTACCGTCTTAACATATTTAATTGAAGGCGGCTCTTCCGTTAGCTATGCCAAGACGTTTCAATTTGTGTCGTATCATCCCGCGGCATTTCACCAAGCCATGAAAATATTGACCAAAAATACAATTGACTATTTAAATCTACAAAAAAAAGCTGGCATCAAGGCATTTCAAATTTTTGACACCTGGGCGGGGATTCTACGCCCAACGGACTATGCCCATTTTATCTTGCCCTATATTCAAGACATTTTTGCCACGGTTGATCTTCCATCAATTTATTACGTTAAAAATTCCAATCATCTCCTGCCACTGATGGATAAATCAAAAGCTGATTTCTTATCTGTCGATCACACCGTTGTCCTCGGACATCATAGAACTCTTGCGCATACAAAAAAAGGCGTCCAAGGTAATTTGTTCAATGGACTTTTATATGCCAATAAAAAGACGCTTACAAAAGAGGTTCATGATGTTCTACAAGGAGCCCGCAAACACAAACGTTATATCTTCAATTTAAGTCATGGAGTTTTTCCTGATACAAACGTTAATCAGCTTAAAACTATTGTTGATTTAGTCCATCGTTTTAAGTGGAAGACTTAAAATGTCTAAACAGATTATTATTGTTGGCGGGGGCATAAGCGGTCTTGCCCTGCTACACTATTTAAAAGTTAAATATTATTTTCAAGAAGACATTGTCATTCGACTTCTTGAAAAGAATGATTATGCTGGTGGAACAATCCGCACAATAGCTAAGGATGGATGTCTTTTTGAGATGGGGCCCAATGGGTTTCTAAACATTAATCCACGGACGCTGCAGCTTATTAATGATGTGCATTTAACGCGCAACTTAATTGAGGCCAAGAAAGATTCAAAGTTGCGGTTCATTTATCAGAAGGGAAGATTATATCCTTTGCCGAGCGATCCACTAAGCTTTTTAAACTCACCACTTTTGAATCCATTTGATAAAATTCGTATTTTGTTTGAACCATTTATTTTTAAAAAAAATAATCCGCATGAAACAATTTATGATTTTGGAAAACGTCGATTTGGTCAGAAGGCAGCGAATCTTTTTATTGACCCAATGATTAGTGGTATTTATGGCGGAGATGCTAAGAGAATTAACTTTAAAGCTGCTTTTCCGAAAGTTTACGCAATGGAGCAAGAGTCAGGTTCTGTTATTAAGGCTTTAATTAAAGGAGGGAAGAAGGATAAGGGGAGAATTCCTAAAGCGCTTTTTTCATTTTTCAATGGTATGTCAGAACTTGTTCATACAATTTCAAATCGATACCAGGATGACATTCAACTAAATCAAGATGTAAAAATGATTTCAACTCATCAAAATCGCTATATTGTTCACGCTAATGATAAGCAATATACCGCTGATGAATTGTTTATTTGCACTCCTGCATTTCAGGCCGCGTCATTGTTTAAAAAATTCGATGCCACACTTGCCGAGCAGCTTGAACAAATTAATTACGTTCCCATGATTGTTGTTGGACTAATGTATTCAGAGAAAGCATTTAAAAATCTTCCCAAAGGGTATGGATACCTTATCCCTTCAGCCCAAAAGAAAGAAATATTAGGTGTCTTGGTTGAAAGTAATATCTTTACCAATCGTTGTGTGCCTGGCCAAATTGTTTTTCGTGTGATGATAGGAGGCGGCCGGTTTCCTGATATTCTTAAAAAATCAGAAGAAGAATTAGTTGCCCTAGCGATAAATGAAATCAAGTCAACGTATGAAACATTGGGTAATCCTAAAACAATATTTTTTACTGGTTGGTCGAAAGCAATTCCGCAATATGATGGAAACTATGTCCTATTTAAAGATTATTGGCAGGCCCACCAAATCAAGTCAAAAAATCTGCATCTTGTGGCGAATTATCTGGAAGGGGTTTCCTTTAATGACTGCATTGAGAATGCATATCAGGCGGCAGTAAAATCTTCCCTTAATACCCATTAACTATTTTCTAAAGTCTCTTTTTGTAATTCTGCCCTAACTTTCTTTGCGAAGATACCAGCGATGACAGCTAGTAATATATTGATGCTCAAGATAATCCGTATTTTTTCATAAAGGTGAACAGTGGGAGTTTTTGTAATCAAATCAACGATCGGAGAAATTCCGCCCCAAGGCGTAAAGGCCGAGAAATATTGTTGTAAGATATCCGAGTGGGTAACGGAATTAAGAATAGTTCCTAAAGTTGGAATCAGAATCCATAAGATGATAAGAATTGTCCAAAAAATTATTATTTTATTATGATGGCGACTTAAATGAAAATATTCAAGGAAACAAGCAAAGAAGATGGGGCTACTGAGCATAAAGACAATACTTATTAGGTAAGCGGTGAACGAAATTTTGTATAAATAAACAAAAAATGAAAAAATAATAATGGTAACTATTGAAAAGCCAAACAGCCAAACTGTACTACTCGCTTGATCATCTCCTGAATCAATTTTTTTAAGCCCTAATTTCTTACATCGTCGAAGGCCTTTTATATATTGAAGGCGGCTGGGGGTAATAATCCATGCGCCGATAATTCCTAAACACATGATCAAGGCAATAAGACAGTAAAACACCATTTCTTCCCCCCAAGAGTACCAACCTTTGCCTTCTCCTGCGGTAATTATCGGAAAAACACTTCCACAAAAAAGAAATAAGATATAAAAGATTGTTAAAAGTAGTATCGGTTTAGAAACGATGGGGTGTTCAGGTTTCGAAATTTTACGTAAAATAGCAACAAAGACAACTCCCAGGAAGGGAACTTGTACCATGATTTGTAGGAACAATGATGGAAGGTTAAATCCTAAGAAGTTATATAAAAGCTTAACTCTTTCTTGGTTGTCGTAGGAATAATAGGAACGATGCGTAAATAATTTACCCTGAACATCACTATAGAGTTGTTCATAAGCGGGTTGCCACGATAAATGATAGAGCGTAGAAAGCGCTGGGTAACTAAGGAGCATAATTATGATGTATATCCCAAAAATCATTGGGATCGATGTGAGCTTTGATTTATGGGGTTGATGAATAATTCCCAGGAGCGCCGCCAGTGAGTGATATAAAAGGGCACATAAAATAAGTGCAAAGTTAAAATTTAGAAACGTTGAAAAATTAATTGAGGTTGTTAAAACAAGAAATAATTCGATGAAGGCAATGCCTGCAAATATACACCACTCGAGTGAAGTTGCTCCAAGCAATAACCCTAAGGTTTGATTTCCTGGAGGTGTCGGGGAGCTGCGATGAAAATCCAGAGTTCCACTAACGCGTTCCCGTGCCGCCATCCGATAAGCTGAGCCCGTGGCAATGAGCAAAATGATAATGCCTTGCAAGCTGCACAGATCCAAGAAAAACTTTTTAATCCAAGGCAATATCTCTTGGTGTTGAGTTGGAACGCAATTACTGCCATGATTGTAACGCGTTTCTGGCTGGCAATTCATTTGGTTATAATCATATGAATATACATATGTCGGATTAAGATAAGCATTCATGTAGATAAGGACAATGATAATGATCAAGAGAATAACCGCGGAAGCCAAAGATGGAAGCCGCATACGCTCCCGCCAATTTTGTAAGAATAAAGCATTATCTTGTAAGCTAATCATTTTCATGAGACTTGTTTGGCCCCAACGTGAAAGAAAATTTCTTCAACATTCGCTTCTTTGACGAAATACGTCGAAATAGAAAATCCTTCCCGCACCAGTTTTGCCAAAAGGGCGGAGGCATCATTGGGATCACCACTAAAGCTTGCCTGCAATTCGATCGAGTTATTATGTTTTATATTAGTTAAAAAGGGGATGATCTGTAGAAATGTTGTTAATTTTTGGATCGTTTCTTGATTGGCCACCGCTAGGCGAATCACTAGCTGTCCGGTTGAGTTGATATGTTTTCGAATATCATCTAAGCTTCCCGAGAGAACCATTTTTCCTTTTTCCATAATCCCAATGGCGTTACAAAAATCACTAAGCTCGGTTAAGATATGACTGGAAATAAGGATTGTTTTCTTTTCCTCTGCAACGCTTTTTAGAATGTCGTGTAAATCTTTGCGGGCAATGGGATCAAGGCCGCTGGCAGGTTCATCAAGGAGTAATACATCAGGATCGTGTAGAAGTGTCTTGGCAAGGACCAGGCGTTGACGCATCCCGCGAGAAAGTTCACGAATTACGGTATTCGTCTTATCCTGGAGATTAACACGTTTAATCCAATGCTCTACTTTTTCTGGACGCACGGAGCGATCGATCAAGTACGCCGCGGCAAAGACATCTAGATATTCCCAAACCTTTAGATTTTCATAAACAGGAGAAAAGTCCGGCATGTAGCCTAATTTACCAAGAGCATTTTCGGATTCTAATTCCATATCAAAACCAGCGATTTTAATTTCACCGTAGGTGGGCTCGATAATTCCAGCGATGGCTTTGATCATCGATGTTTTGCCCGCGCCATTAGGGCCAACTAATCCGAAAATTTGGCCTGGACCGATATCTAAGTTGACATCGCAGACCGCATTAAGGTCGTCATAATCGACACGTAAGGATTTAATATTTATCATAAACGTTTTGGCTTGAGCAATACTGAATTGAACGTAGTATAAACCAAATTAAATTGCGCGAGAAGGATAATTTTTATAATTTTGAGAAAAGAGATCAAGTTTTCACCAACTATTTCCTTGTTTTATTTAGGAATGTCATTAAAATAAATTAACATTAATAACTAATTTATCCGATGTCGATCCCCATAAACATTTACAGAAGCTTTCTTCTTTGTTTGATTCTTTGTGCCACTTCCTGTGGCCAAAATAATCCTAAACACGAATATCGCGAGATTGTTATTGAATCGCCAGAGCGTGCGGCCTCCGCCATGCAAAATCCACATCAACTATCTTCAGCAAAGGGGCTAGCCATACCACCATCGATGAATGTTAAAGATGTCGAAACACAAAAAATGTTGGATGCTTCCGTTGCGGATATTTCTTTAGTCTGGAAAACACCACCCACTTGGTCGCAATCAAAAGGCTCCGGAATGCGGCTGGTGACTTTTAAAAACAAAAATGAGAGTGAGCCCATTGAGTGCAGCATTGTCTCTTTGGGAGGAATGGCCGGAGGACTTGAATCAAATATTGTGCGGTGGATGCGCCAGATTAATTTAACAGATTTGCCCGAAGATAAAGTTAGTCAATTCGTTGATGATTATGAAGGATTAACCAGTGATGGGGGACTTGCGATTAAAATTTTTGATTTTACAAAGCTTCAAGCGCAAGAGCCCGATTCCGTGCCCTCGATGATCGGCGCGATCGTAACAATTGGCGACAAATCTATTTTTGTTAAAATGACGGGAACCAAATCGACCGTTATTAAAAATTACACTTCTTTTAAAGAACTTTGCCAGTCGCTTAAAACTCCCAATGATTAAACGTAATCAATCAATAAAAAGTAATCGTCTACTACAACTGGGATCTTCGATTAAGATTACCGTGACATGTCTTTCATTACTTTTTATTCTTACCCTTTGGGGAACGATCGCCCAAGTTCAAACCGGATTATATATTGCTCAAGAGCGATTTTTTCATTCATGGTATTTTTTGGCGCTTGGATTTATTCCGTTTCCTGGGGCTAAATTAGTTCTTAGCATTCTTTTTGTTAATTTAGTTTGTGTGGCCATCACACGGTTTGTTTATAAGTTAAGTCATATTGGAATTCTTATCATACATTTTGGATTGCTGATTTATTTTGTGTCAGCGTATGTGACGCTTAATATCGTTAAAGAATCTCAGGTGACGCTCATGGAAGGCGATGGGACCAATGTTTCAACTGCGTATCATGACTGGGAAATTTCGGTCTGGGCCGAGCGTTCCGATAAAAAGCGTGATGTCATTGGCTATGACACAAGAAATTTAAAACCCGGTGTCATCATTGCCCTTAATGAACTTGGCTTTCAATTAATCACCAAAAGTTATTTCCCTAATGCAACGGCGTATACGTCAGCACCTGAGAACGCGAAAGAAATAATGCTCAATGCCTCTGGAATCAAATATTTGACCAAAGTTAATCTTAATAAAGAACCAGAAAAAAATATCCCGGGAAGTGTTTTTGAACTGCAAACCAACGATGGTCAAGATATTAACATTCTTGTCTATGGAGGAGAATCAAAACCAACTCAGTTTAAAGTTGACGATAATAAATATAATATTATTTTGCGTCGTAAACGTTTTGTATTGCCATTTACAATTGTCCTTAAAGATTTTGAGATGGAGCTTCATCCGGGAACTAATATCGCCAGATCATATAAGAGTAAAGTTGAGGTTGAAGGTGGAGGGTTAAATCGCGAAGCGATCATTTATATGAATCATCCGCTGCGGTATAAAGATTATACATTTTATCAGGCGTCGTATGCGGTTGATCAACTCGGCCGCGAATTATCGACACTTGCCGTTGTCAAAAACACAGGACAATTGTTGCCGTACATTGCCTGTTTTGTCACATTCGCTGGATTAAGTACGCATTTTTTACTGATGGCGTTTAAAAGTAAGAAGAAAAATAAAAAATGAAAAAGATTAAATTCACGCGATATGCGAATTTCCGTCATCCTGAGCGAAGCGAAGGATCTCTTAGGAGATTCTTCGGCCTGCGGCCTCAGAATGACGATGATATAAAAAATCTTGCACACGGCGTTAAATTCATAACATTATTTTTTGTTTTCCTAATCTGCACTTCAACTCTTTATGCAGAGTCAGAAACTAAAATATTATCTCCAAAAGGGCTGACATCGCTTGAGACCTTTAAACACATCGCTGTTTTAGAAAATGGCCGGATCAAACCCATGGACACGTATGCCCGCAATATTTTGTTACAACTTTCCGGGAAAACAACCTTTGATAGAAAAGAGGCCATTAATTGGTTGGCCAAACTTTTATTCGCGCCAGAGACAACCAAGGAAGATAAAATATTTTTGATTAACAATCCTGACATTGCCGATGCCTTAGGGATCGCCGCGGAAAAATCTAGACGTTATAGTTTCACACAACTCGAACCCCATTTAGATCGATTAAGTGAGCTTGCCACCGCTGCGCAAGGGATGGACCCGAAACAACGCGATTTGGTTGAGAATGAACTAGTTCGTGTCTATGACAACGTTAAACTCTACGCATCGTTATCGCTAAGCTTTTCATTTGCTTTTCCTAATCCAGATTTTACGATCAAAAATTCTAACAATTTATATCAATTGAATCTTCCCTTAAATGTTGAGCAATTTACATTTATCGATTTAGCCCAGCGCGCTGATCTTTTACAAAAATTGACAAAGCCGTTGGAACTGAAACTTCCCGAAAAATGGACGCCAGCTGAAAAGGAAATTATTCTTGTTGTTAACAATCTTTATCAATGGGCACAAAATTATCATCAATTGCCACCAACAATTATTCCAGCCTATTCATCAAAAGAAGAAGTCTGGATTAGTCCGTGGGATGCTATAGGAGAGGGCCTTTCATCTGTCTTTGGACGAAAGGAACTACTGGCCTTGGGACAACTTCCCGGCGCTTATTGGAATGGGAAACAAATTGATTTTGATATGGCGGCACGGACATTTACGGATAATGTTGAGAAACGACTCGTTCAAAAGGAAGTCAAGCAGCCGCGGCACATTGGTCTTGAGCTATTATTTAACCAGCTGAATCTATTTTTTACAGCTAAAATATTTTACTTTCTTTCTTTCCTGACATTTCTTATTTCGCTGGTGATTTCAAACAAAAATATCCGTATTATCGGTTGGAGTGCGATTATTTTAGCCTTTCTTCCCCATGCGTTGGCGCTTATTTGTCGTATCATTATTCTAGAGCGGCCGCCGGTATCAAACCTTTACGAAACCTTTATTTTTGTCGGTTTCGTGACGGCACTAGTTGGCATCATTATTGAGTTAATTTATCAGCAGTGGATCGGCATTGTTATATCGAGCATTTGTGGATTTACGTTTCTAACGATCGCCAGCAAGTTTAGTGTTGAAGGCGATACACTGCAGATGCTTGTTGCTGTTTTAAATTCCAATTTTTGGTTGGGTACACATGTTTTAAGTATTACGATTGGCTATGCGGGAACGTGTGTGGCGGGGGTTGTTGGTCACATCTATCTTTTGCAAGCGATCAGTAAACCAAAAGATAAAAAACGATTAGAAACCACATATCATATTTTGATCGGTGCTCTCGGGTTTGCCTTGACCATGGCCTTTTTGGGAACAAATTTAGGGGGAATCTGGGCGGATCAATCATGGGGAAGATTTTGGGGCTGGGATCCGAAAGAAAACGGCGCGCTTCTAATTATTTTATGGATTGCGCTTTTATTTCATTTACGTGTTGGAAAAATGATCGGGCCATTAGGCTTAGCCGTGGGTAGTGCGGCAAGCATTATGGTTGTCATGTGGGCGTGGTTTGGTGTTAATTTACTTAGCATTGGACTTCATTCATATGGATTTACCTCAGGGCTTGCGACTAATTTAATTATTTATGGCATCATTCAAATCTTATTTATTGTAATCGTGACTCCCATGGCTTACAAAAAATTACAATCAACAAAACTATGATCTCCGTAACTGAAGCTGAACAAATCATTCTTAAAAATTTGATCTGTTTTCCTGTGGTCAGCATTCCCCTGGAAAAAGCTTATGGAGCGATTTTGCGCGAAGATATTTTTGCGGATCGCGATTTGCCACCGTTTAACAAGGCGCTGATGGATGGGATCGCGATTAAATCAGATGCCTTCGTAAAAGGAACTCATCAATTTACAATTGAGGGAATCCAACCTGCGGGTCAAAAGCAATCAGCCTTAAAATCAGATCAAGGTTGTATCGAAATTATGACGGGAGCGGTCCTTCCTAAGGGTTGTGATGCGGTTATTCCCATTGAAGGCGTTGAAATAAAAAATAACAAAGCGTTTATTAAAAATGATGTTGAGATTAAAAAAGGCCAATCGATTCAGCCGCAGGGATGGGAACATAAAAAGGGAGAGCGGCTTTTGCAGTTTGGAGATTTACTTAATCCTGTTCGTATCGGGATTGCGGCGAACGTTGGCAAAAGTAAACTCAAAGTCAGCTATAAACCAAGAGTTGCGATTATTTCTACCGGCGATGAATTGGTTAATATCAATGCCAAAATAAAACCATTTCAGATTCGTAAATCAAATTCGTATGCGCTACAAGCGGCATTTACCAAAACTAATCTTTTTGAAACCGGACTATTTCATATCAATGATGATAAAATAGCTTTGCGAAAAAAGTTAGCCCAGATTTTAAAGAAATTTGATGTGCTCGTTTTAAGTGGTGGTGTATCGATGGGGAAATTTGATTTTATTCCAGAGGTGATGAAAGAATTGGGCGTCAAGGTTGTATTTCATAAAGTCGCTCAGAGGCCAGGCAAACCGTTTTGGTTTGGAAAATATAAAAACAGAAAATTAGTTTTTGCGTTGCCAGGCAATCCCGTATCGACGCTCGTTTGTGCCTATCGGTATGCTATTCCTCAATTAAAACGCGCGCTTGGGGTTAGCGAGCAACAAAGTCATGCCATTTTAAATCATGATTGTTCAGCTTCAAGCAAGTTGACATCTTTTATGCCGGTTACGATAATAAAAGAGCATGGACAGCTAAATGCGCATCCGGTTTCTATTGCCGGTTCAGGGGATTTTGCCCATTTGTCGCAATCAGATGGTTTTGTTGAGTTACCTATCGGAAAAAATGAATACAAAAAAGGGTCGATTGTTAAGTTATTTCTATGGTAACTAAAATTAAATCTTTGTATGGATTGGTCTTGACCGGCGGCAAAAGTACGCGCATGAAGATTGATAAAGCGTCGCTGGAATTTCATGGCAAAAAACAATCGGTTGTTTGCTATGAACTCTTAGATAAATTTTGTGAACAGGTTTTTATTTCGAATCGGCAAGAGCAAGAAAATATTGAAGGTCAGAGAAATTATCCGCAAATCCACGATCAAGCTCCATTTCTGGATATTGGACCTTTGGGGGGAATTTTATCCGCGATGACAACACATCCAAAGGTCGATTGGCTTGTTCTCGCCTGCGATTTGCCTTTTATTAATGATGCGGTTATTGAGAATCTTATCAAATCACGTAATCCCAAAAAAGTCGCTACCGCTTATATCAGCGCACATGATAGCCTGCCTGAACCGCTCTGCGCGATTTATGAGGCGCACAGTTTCCCTACGCTAAAAGCACATTTGAATAGTGGTAAATCATGTCCGCGCAAATTTTTGATCAATGCTGAAGTGGAATTACTCAAACCCGTTGATACAAAAGCACTCGATAACATCAATAATCCAAATGAATATCAAGAAGCGTTAAGCACACTAAAAAAACATCATGCCGCTTAAAACAATCCATATTCAATACTATGCCTTATTAAGAGAAGAGAGCGGTGTCAGCAAAGAGGACGTTTCAACATCTGCGTTAACAGCAGCCGAACTTTATCAAGAGTTAAAAAATAAATATAATTTTAAATTATCAATGGGTTTATTCAAAGTTGCGATCAACAATCAATTTTCGGATTGGGCAACAAAGTTAAACGATGGCGATTCAGTTGTCTTTATTCCACCTGTGGCTGGTGGTTAGCTCTTCGTCATCCTGAAGGAGCAAAAGCGACTGAAGGATCTCCGAAGAGATCCTTCGCTGCGCTCAGGATGACAAAAATTAAAATATCACCTTAATCTATGAATGAAGGAGAATCTGCTATGGGAAATCTAATCAAAGTTGCAAATAAAAATGATCTTGCACCGGGCAAAGCTATCTCGGCTAGTGTAAATAATAAGGAAATCGCCATTTTTAATATCGATGGAAAATTTTATGCCATTGATAACGAATGCACGCATGCCGGCGGGCCGCTATGTGAAGGTGAGCTGGGTGGCACGACAGTAACTTGTCCTTGGCATGGCGCTACTTTTGATGTTGCCTCCGGTGCCGCGCTGGGCGCCCCAGCCTTTACTGGTGTTTGCAGTTACAAAGTCCATGTCGAAGGTGATGAAATCAAAGTAGAAATGCCATAAAATGTCGAACGACTATTTTAACCGGATGCATGAACTCATCCATACAGCCGGCCAACTTTCCCTGCAACTGATTGATCAAAGTGAACCTCGACTTAAAGGTGATCGCTCCGTTATAACCAAAACAGATACAGCTGTTTCAGAGCTAGCTCGTGTTCATTTGGCGGACTTATTGTCAAGCGGCGATCATATTCTTATTGATGAAGAAGATCCCGATGTTGCCCAATATCTCGATCAAAATATTTTAGATAAAACGACTTATATCTGGTCCATTGATCCAATTGATGGGACGCGATTGTATGCCAATAAAATTCCAACCTACGGATTATCTATTGGGCTTCTAAAAAATTTAAGACCTTGGATGGGGATTGTTTATTTCCCGCTTCTTAACGAACTTTTTTACTGTGACGGTGAAAAATCTTATTTTGTCCAAAACGCATTTGCTAAAGATGAAAAACGCCAAGTGATTAAACCTGTTGATGAAAACATCACCAGCCGATCGATTTTCTTCATGGATGATTTAATCTTTCGTGACTTTGATTGGGATTACAAAGATTGTCAGGCCATGATGCAGACCTGTGCGGTCGTTGATCTGTGCTGGCCATCGATTGGACGCGCCTGCGGCTCAATTTTTAGATCGCATCTGTGGGATTTTGCCGGATCCTGGCCGATCTTTTTAAGCGCGGGGCTTAACCTGCGCTCAATGAAAACTGGACAAATTTTAGATAAAGTTGACACGAACTTTTTTGAAAAAGACAAGCGGCCGTGGAAAACGAAAGATTATTATATTCTTTCATCGGAACGAAATTATTCCATTATTAAAAACAAGTTAACGCCAAGAATAAAGGGCTAATGCGCATTGTATCATTATTACCAAGTAGCACCGAAGTTGTTTGTCGATTAGGTTACGAGAAAAATCTCGTTGGTCGTTCGCACGAATGCGATTATCCGTTAACCGTCCATAAACTTCCCATATGTTCTGAACCTAAATTTGATCCTTCCCAAGGTTCTAGCCGAGATATTGATCAACAAGTAAAAACTATTGTCGCCGAATCATTATCGGTTTATCGCATTCATACTGACAAACTCAAAGAATTAGCGCCGGATATAATTATTACGCAAGATCATTGTGAGGTTTGCGCGGTCAGTGTCAGTGATGTCAAAGCCGCGGTTTGTACGTGGCTTAAATCGCAACCAAAGATCGTGACCTTAAGCTCTAATAACTTGGATGATATCTGGAAAAGTTTTGTCCTCGTGGCAGAAGCTTTTGGTGAGCCCCAAAAAGGTCAAGAACTTATCAGGCAATGTCAAAATCAAATGTTAGCCATTTCAAAAAAGGCAAAGGCCATTGGGGAGTGCCCATCGATCCTTTGCATTGAATGGTTTGATCCTTTAATGGCGGCGGGCAATTGGATTCCTGAGTTTATTGATATGCTGGGTGCAAAAAATGCGTTTGGTCATGCGGGAGAGCATTCCCCAATAATCACTTGGGATGACGTAATGAAAAAAGATCCAGACATCATTGTTAACATGCCTTGTGGTTGGGATATCAAACGGAGTTTAAATGAAATCAAAGTTTTAACAGATCAATCCGGATGGAAAAATTTAAAGGCTGTTAAAAATGGCCAAGTTTATATCACTGATGGACATCAATACTTTAATCGACCTGGACCACGCTTGGTTGATTCACTTGAAATTCTGGCTGAAATTATGTATCCAAAACATTTTCATTTTGGCCATCATGGTCCTGGCTGGCAAAAGTTAGATTAATTTTATGAAAATTATTGCTCATATAGACATGGATGCGTTTTTCGCGGCAGTTGAACAGCGCGATAATCCGGCGCTTATTGGAAAACCCGTCATTGTTGGCGCTGATCCTAAAGGTGGAAAAGGTCGCGGGGTTGTTTCGACATGTTCCTATGAAGCCAGAAAATTTGGCGTTCATTCAGCGATGCCGATCTCAAAGGCATATTCCCTTTGTCCAAAAGGAATTTATGTCCCTGTTGAGATGAAAAAATATGCGCTAGTGTCCGATCAGATTTTTAAAATCCTTTATGATTTTACACCGGATATTGAACCCATTAGCATTGATGAGGCCTTTATGGAATTAACCGGCTGTACCCATTTTTACGGCAACGCCTATAACACATGTTTAAAAATTAAAGATCGTATTAAAAAAGAATTACAGCTAAACGCCTCAATTGGTATCGCGCCGAACAAAATGGTGGCGAAGTTGGCATCAGACTTTTCTAAGCCAGATGGCTTACTAGAAATTACCCAAGAAAATTTGCTTAAATTTTTATGGGCCTTGCCGGTTGAGCGACTGTGGGGTGTTGGCAAAAAGACCAAAGAAGTTTTCGAGGCGATGGGAATTGAGAAGGTGGAGGATTTGGCCAAGACACCAACTGAAGTCTTACGTAAACAATTCGGCGAATCAGGCGAGCATTTATATCAATTAGCTCAGGGCATTGATCATCGCGATGTGGCCGTTAACGATGAAGTCAAATCTGTTAGCAATGAACACACCTTTGATGTTGATACTGATAAAAAACCAGAGGTTTATGAAATATTGTCTCATTTAAGCGAACGGGTTTCATATCGCTTGCGTAACGCCGACTTAAAAGGGAAGACCTTAAGTATTAAAATTCGTTTAAGCAATTTTAGAACCTTTACGCGTGCATACACCTTTAGCGAACGGATTAATTTTTTTGATACGATTTATAAGAAAAGTAAAACCTTGTTTGATGAATTTTATAAACCAGGGATGAAGATTCGATTGATTGGCGTACGCCTATCGAATTTTAATGAGCCGTACGTTCAAGATAGTTTGTTTGAGAATCCTAAAAGCCAGAAGCTCGAAAAAGTCCATCAAGCGCTCGATAAAATTAAAAATAAATTTGGCGAATCCGCCATTCATCACGGAAGTTAAAAGTGTTTATAAAATTTTTAATCCAATTTACGTTGTGTCTGGCCATCGCCGTTATTGCTCTTATCGCTTTTCAGGCCATTCGTATTGCGATGAATGCGGGGAAGCTTTCCTATAAACAAGTCCCTTACGAGCAACATCCCGCTAATGCAACACTTAAAGTTTTATTTATGGGTGACAGCACGGTGGTTGGCACGGGGACGATATCAAATAACGAAAGCACTGCCGGCTGGTTTGGACAGGACTTTCCCAGCGCCGATATCAAAAATTTTAGTCTTAATGGTCGAAGAATTGCGGGACTGATCAATGATTTCAAACCTTCAATTGGCGATCATTATAATCTTATTGTCATTCAAATCGGGGCCAACGATATCATGCGCTTTACTTCATATAAGGATATCGAACGCGATTTGTCCATATTGATTGATCGCGTAAAGGGGCTGGCCAACCATGTTGTTATTTTACATTCCGGGAATGTCGGGTTATCACCAATTTTTAGCTGGCCGTTTAATTCGATTTTTACCCAGCGTTCGCGCGATGTGCGGCAGATCTATCTTCAGAAAGCAAAAGAGACCGGGGTTTTATATGTGGATCTATTCCAAGAACGCGAAGATGATTTCTTTTTAAAAGATATTAATAAATATTATTCTGTTGATCATCTGCATCCCAGTGGCGCTGGATACCGTTGGTGGTATGACAATATTCGAAAAACATTGACCCAATCTGGCGTAAAGTTGTAAAATTTTACTAACCACTAGCCACTAAACACTATACGCAAAAATAAACAGGATATCATTTGCCCGTAAATAAAGATTTTGTTATACTGCAGCAACATCAAACAAAAAAATATTTTTCCCTATGAATATTTCCGTAATTGGTTTAAACCACAAAGCTGCCCCGATTGACATTCGCGAAAAATTTTATTTAAATCCAACGCAGCAAGAACTTTTCTTAAGCGAACTTAAAAGTAATCCTGCCGTCGCCGAAAGTTTTATCCTTTCAACGTGCAACCGCACTGAAGTTTATTCCCATAATATTGATGACCGGCTTCATCCAACACTTTTTATGCGGATGATCATGAATATTAAAAAAATTCAATTTACGACTGAATTTGAAAGTTATTTTTATCATTTAAAAGATGAGGAGGCTATTGATCATCTATTTAAAGTTTCTTCCGGACTTGATTCACTTGTCCTTGGTGAAAAACAAATCTTAGGCCAAGTCAAAGAGGCCTTTGAACGAGCGCGCGCCATGGGGATGTTTTCAAAACATTTTAATGTGCTTTCGAACTTAGCCATCCGTGCTGGGAAAAAGGCTCAGACAGAAACTAATATTAGTTTGGGTGGATCATCGATTAGCTGGGCGGCTATTGAAATGGCCGAAAAACATTTAGGAACGCTTGCTGATAAGTCGATTTTAATTATCGGCGCTGGGAAAATGAGCGAGCTGGCCGTTACCCAAATTCAAAATAAAGGATTAAAAAAATTATATTTAATGAATCGAACACCTGAGAATGCCATGACGCTCGCGGAAAAATATGGGGGAGAGGCTGTTGGATTTTGTGATATTAAAGAGATCTTAAGTTCAGTCGATTTGTGTATCTGTTCCGTTGGCGCGCCACACTACATCATTGATAAAAGTACGGTTCAACGTGTGTTGCCAGCTACGGGATCAAAAAAGATAATGTTTATTGATATTTCAATGCCACGTAACATTGATCCTGCTGTTGCGGATCTTAATGGTGTGTTGTTGTACACCATCGATGATTTAAAAGAAGTCGTTGACTTAAACATGAAACTCCGTGAACAATCGATTGCCCAAGTCCATGAGATCATCCAGCAAAAAATCACGGAATATGAACAAAAAATTAGTCGCCTCAACAATGATTATGCCACGAGTACCCTTGAGAATCGTGAAACAATCAATAGTTAAACTTTCTACGCGTTAAATCTTTTATCTAACTATCCACTATGATCAATGAATCAAAAATAATGGTAGCCCTTTTAAACATGGGGGGACCAAAGACTAATGAAGATGTGAAAGAATTTCAAAAACATCTTTTTAATGATGCGCGTTTGATTCGTTTTCCTTTGTCTTTTTTGTTGCAAGGATTGTTTGCCTGGGCGCTCGTTAAATTTCGTCTGGAAGCGGTTAAGGAGCGTTATAAATTGATCGGTGGGGGAAGTCCCATTTATAAATCGACAGAAAATCAGGTCAAGGCTCTTGCGAAGGAACTAAATCGTCGCGGAAGAAATATCGATGTCACCTATTCCTTTAATTACAGCCCACCTTATCCAACAAACACAATCAATCAAATTCAGGCAGCAAATAAAGAATACATTTTGCCGTTAAGCTTATATCCACATTATTCGAAAGCCACAACAGGATCAAATATGTTTTATTTAAAAAAAGCGGCGCAAGAACAATATCCCAGCTTGAAGTTTATCGAAACACCATCGTATCATCTTCATGATGGTTACATTGAAGCATTTGTGGATCGAATTCAAGAGGCGCTTAAGCCAGGAGAGTCGCTAGATGATTTTTATCTCATTTTTTCCGCTCATGGCTTACCTGTCTATTATTTAATGGAAGGCGATCCGTACCCATTTTTAATTTCGCAAACCGTTGCCAAAATTTTAACCCATCTTCATCGAACGCAGGATTGGATTATTGCGTATCAAAGTGCGGTCGGACCATTTAAATGGCTTGAACCAGCAACTGAAAAAGTGCTCCATGCGCTAGCCACAGAAGGGAAGAAAAAGGTTCTTATTATTCCGATTGCTTTTGTTGGGGATCATATTGAAACAACATGTGAAATTGATATGGAATACCGACAGCTCGCGCAAGAAGCTGGTATCACCGATTACCGTATGTCAAAAGCCATTGAATGTCATCCACGATTTATTGAAGCGTTGGCCGACACGGTAGAAGCTTCTCTTAATAAGGGGCTGGAGAAATCTAGTTTGAAAACGTTGATGGAACCTGCAAACGTTTAGGAATCTTTATGATTGATCAAATTGTTATTGTCATTTATGGATTGTTTTTGTTGGTAGGCGCTTTTATCGGCTTTAAAGCCGGCAGCAAAGTTTCCTTAATTATGGGGTTGCTATCAAGCAGTGTCGTCTTTCTAGGTCTTTACCTATCACGCCAAAATTTTAAAATGGGATTTGGGATTATTGCTGGAGTGTCGATAGTTCTTGTTCTGGTGTTCATCAAACGATATTTAAAAACAAAGAAAGTTATGCCAGCGATTCCGTTGATTGTTTTAAGTTTGATTGCTTTAATAGTTTCAGTTAGAAATTTTATTTAATTTTATGCCGACAAATAACAAGAATCCAATGTTCCAAAATAACAATGTCCTTTTAGGGCTCAATATGGCCTTAGGTATTGGGTTGTTTAGTTTCGCCGGGCATTGGGTGGATGAAAAGAGGGGAACTTCCCCTTGGGGAATTTTGGGTGGAATGTTTGTTGGACTATGTTACGCGGGATATGAGCTTTGGAAATTTATACAACAGATGAATAAACATTAATATGCCGATCAAAATTTCACTGAAATCAATTCTTATTTTTTCTGCAATATTAATTGTGATGATTGTTTTAAATTTTATCATGCAAAATTTGTTGTTTAAGAAAACTTACTTGTGGGAAATTGGATTAGCGTCGTTACTTATTATATTTAATGATGCACTATCAAAGTTTATAAAAACAATATCTCCCAGCAGCGATTTAAGAACGTTCATGGCGAAATTTGTAGGATTTAATCTTTTAAAAGTGCTGCTACTTCTGGCAATATTATCCGTTATCATTATTTCCAAGGCCGTTAACATTAATTCATTTATGCTCACCTTTATCACGATGTATATCATATTTTTCTTTTACTCAACACTAACCTTTAACTTGGAGAAACAATAAAACATTATGGACTTTGATTTTAAAAATCATATTTTGCATCACATGAATGATACGTATCAATGGCATCTGCCGTTTCCGTTTGTTCCTCCTATCAATCTACCAGAACCAATCACGCTTCATGCGCTCATGCTTTTGTTTGGGGCTTTTTTAGTTATCCTCACGTTTTGTTTTATTTATCGTAAGAATGATCGCGTACCAAGAGGCTTCACCAATCTTCTAGAAAGTTTAATTATATTTATACGTGATGATATTGCCATCGGCTGTTTAGGAGAAGAAGAGGGGCCGCGCTTTACCCCATACTTATGTAGTTTATTCTTTTTTATTTTGATTTTAAACGTACTTGGATTGATCCCGATTTTTGCGCCGGCTACTTCTAATATAAATATTACCGGAGCGCTCGCGAGTGTTACCTTTATATTTATGGTTTTTGGTGCGATTCGTAAAAATGGTTTTAAAGGTTTTCTTAAAACTTTTGTTCCGTCCGGAATGCCACTGCCAATTCTTTTTATCGTTGTGACACTTGAGTT
>JAHFGL010000074.1 GCA_023247445.1 Candidatus Omnitrophota bacterium
GATAAAAGAGCGTTCACTTCTACAGCTTCAGAAATTACCAGAATGGAGAGCTGTTGTTTCTTTTTCAAAAGATTTACTTGTCCAATTAAATAACAAATAAGTTGTACTCATTCATCTAAAATTTAGAACCATTGAACGAATACTACTTTTTATAACACTATGATAAATAACACATTACAGAAAAATATTTTTGTCGAAACCTACGGCTGGCCGTTGGCCACAATATAGACGCACGATGGAAGAGCTGATTGAGGCCGTTGCCGGGCTTGAATGGTACAAATAATCCCCGCCTTAAAATCCGCAGTAATGTTCGCTTTTTAGTGAACATTCAAAACGACCATAAAAGCTCCATACACTTGTTGATCGAGCCGTAGCGGCAAATTTTTATTGACTTGGCAGTAAAATATGGTATTTTTGATATGTACATTCGTTTATCGAATGTTCCTAAAGGAGGCACATTAAGTGGTCAAGAATACAATAAGTTCCCTGACTCAGAAAGAGGCTGAAATTGTCGCACGCCTGTCTTATGAAAAAAAAGATATTGTGACTGCAAAAGAGCTGGATAATTATTTGCCTGCTGAGTTTCAGTATAGGCGGAAGCTGGTTTATAGTCTCAAAAAAAAGAAAATCCTGGTCCCGATTAAAAGCGGTGTCTATATTTTTGTCCCTTTAGATGCTGTCCCCACCGGCCGTCGAATCAGCGAGTTTCTTGTCCCAGCCGTTTTTTTTCCAAAAAGCGACTACTATCTCGGCTACTCCACCATGTTTAATTATTATAATTTTACCGACCAACAATTTCAGACGGTTTATGTGTTAAATCCTAGGATATCCAAGAAGAGAACAATAGCAGGAGTATCTTTTAAGTTTATCAAAATTTCTCCTGAAAAGATGTATGGACAGGAAACGATCAGTATCAAAGAAAAAGATGTTATCATAAGTTCAAAAGAGAGGACGCTCGTTGATTTAATTGATTACAATCAGCCTGTTGGCGGGATCGAAGCCGCGGCAAATATTTTAAAAAGGTTTGTTGAAGAGAAAAAGTGCGATCTTCAAAAGCTCATTGATTACACCGTGAAATTTCCAAAAATTAAGACGCGTAAACGCATAGGGCTCATTCTTGAAAACGCAGGCGTGAGGGATGCCCTATTGAAACCGCTTGAAAAGAGCGTCCAAAAAACATCCTTGATATCATTCACCAATAATCGAAAAGGAACAATTAATGAAAGATGGCGAGCAATCGTTAATGATCCACAATGATAAAGACAAATTCCGCGATTTAGTCTATCGAACCGCATCGCTCACAGGTTTTTACGCGCCGCTTATGGAGAAGGATTACTATTTAACATTTATCCTTTCGCGGATAAACGATCTTTGCGAAGACCTGATCTTTAAAGGTGGCACGTGTCTCAATAAAATCTACTATTCGTATTACCGCTTAAGCGAGGATCTCGATTTTAGCATGCGCTTGCCGGAATATACGACAACTCGAGGCAACCGGCGAAAATGTATTCAATTGGTTAAAGATAATATCGAGTCATTTGCAAAGAATCTCGGGTTTCGTTTAGAAGGCGCCCAAAAAGCCGGGCGGAATGAATCAAAGCAGTATGTCTATTATTTTGTGTATGATCCAGTAACCCTGCCTTCTGAGCAAACCATCAAGTTTGAGATTGGGCTTCGGTTCAATCCTATCCTTAAGCCAGAGTTAAAACCAGTGCAACATAAATTTCTGCATCCATTCACTGGAGAGCCTTTATTCGATGCTGGCAATGTAAATTGCCTTTCGCTCAATGAAATTGTTAGTGAAAAGATGCGCGCGGCATCATTAAGAGAAAAAATTGCTCCGCGTGATTTTTATGATCTTGATTTTATTTTACGTAACAATTTTAATTTGGCGGATGTATCAGTGTTGAAACTTTTTAAGAATAAGATTAAGGAAGACGGTGGAGACACTGATCTTGGGAAGTATTGTGTGAATATGGGGCGGACAGATGTGGAGATTAATGATATGCGCTCACGCATCAAGGCGGAGTTGTTTGAAGTATTGACCAAGGATGAGCAACAAAATTTTGATTTGGATAAAGCGCTTAAACGGATCAATAAGGCTATGGAAGGCGCTAAATAATGATGGGATGTAGATATACGCGCTGTAAATGCGACAAAGCGGTAATATTTTAGGCTGTACTATTAGGGTGTAAAAGTTACGCCAGACGTAACTTTCGTAGCACAAAAATACAGCATACTAAGGGCAGAGAAGAAAAGAATGACGAAGGAATATAAATCAACCGGCATCAAATCATGGCCATTGGACGACAGGCCAAGAGAGAAATTGCTTAAAAAAGGTGCGAGCACTTTGAGTAATTCTGAACTCTTGGCCATTTTGTTGCGCACGGGCACAAAAGGCACCAGCGCCATCGACCTTTCCCGTAACATCCTCAAGAAATTTGGCACATTCCGCGGCATGGCGCATATCGACACGCACGACTGGAAAGAATTCAAAGGTTTAGGCGGGGCTAAGATCGCCCATATTCAGGCCGCGCTTGAAATCGGGCGGCGCTATCAGCAGGAAGTTGTGTCCACCGGGAAGCAAAAGATCGCTTCCGCCAAAGACATTGTTGATTTAGTCCTGCCTCACATGCGCGACCTTAAGACCGAAGTCTTTAAGGTTGTGTATCTCGATACCAATAAT
>JAHFGL010000028.1 GCA_023247445.1 Candidatus Omnitrophota bacterium
GAGGTGGTTAAGAAATTAGGAGCGGAGGTTGTTTCTAGCGTCAGTAAAAATACGGATTTTGTCGTGGCTGGCCAAAATCCCGGATCTAAATATCAAAAGGCTTTAGATTTAGATGTGAACATATTAACAGAAAAACAATTTCGGGAGATGATCAATGAAACTAAGTGATTTGAGGGTTGGAAGTAGATTCTATTCTGTATTTTTAATGATTTTCTTAGGTTCATTTATTTTATCTTCCATTGGATGTGAACCGTTACGCAAGAAATTTGTTCGTCAGAAAAAGAAAGACGAAAATGCTCAGCAATTTATTCCAGTGCTTGATCCTATTGATTACCCTGCGGCAGTTTATAGTGCGGAAGAAGGTTATCGCAAACATTATTCCTTGTGGCGGGTTTGGCACAAAGAATTGATGGTTTCTTTAGATGAGCAAGGCATTGATAGACGGCAAAAATATTTAGTGGGCCAACTTGTGACTCAGCTTAGCGAGATGAGTAAATTTGTGACCGAAGAAAAACAAAAGGGGCTGAAAGATTTGTCTGATACACTTTTCGAGGTTCAGGAAGAATTAGAGAAACCATCGGGAATGCGTAATATGTATTCGATCAAACGAAAAATAGAACAAAGTGATAAAAAGATGTTAAATGAATTTAATCCCAAAGTCCTGGAAAATGATTTTATTCAGTAGTTGTTAGAAGACAATTCCAACCTATGAAAAATTTTGTTGAAGAATTCATTAACTATTTGGCTGTTGAACGCGGATTGGCAAAGAACACGCTTTTGGCGTATCAGCGAGATTTAAATAAATATGTGGGATATTTGGAGGGCGTGGGAATAAAGAATATTGATCAAGTCAAACGTGATCATATTACTAATTTTATGTTTGATGAGAAGAAAAATGAGCTGTCGACAAATTCTATATGCCGCAGCTTAGCGGCGATTAAAACCTTTCATCGGTTTTTAGTGCGGGAGCGTTTGGCTAAAGAAGATCCAACAACGCTCGTTGATACACCGAAACTATGGAAACGTATCCCCGAGGTCTTGACGGTTGCTGAAATTGAGATGATGATAACGGCTTCGAAAGGAAATAAACCACAAGTCATTCGTGATCGGGCGATCTTGGAATTATTTTATGCCAGCGGTATGCGCGTCTCTGAATTGGTGCATCTTAAGATGGATGATATTAATTTTGAAATTGGTTATGTGCGTTGTATTGGAAAGGGAAGTAAAGAGCGGATTATTCCCATAGGCCGAAGAGCACGCGAGGCGGTCCAGAAATATTGTGAAACAGTGCGTAAGGCTCAGGCGAAAGATAATTTTGTTACGTTTATTTTCTTAAGCCGTTTGGGAAAAAAAATTAGTCGGCAAAGTATTTGGAAAATTATTAAGCAATGCGCACGGCGAGCCAATATTAAGAAAGAAATCAAGCCCCATGCGCTACGACATTCCTTTGCAACGCATTTACTTGAACACGGAGCGGATTTACGTTCTGTCCAAGAGATGCTCGGACATGCGGACATTTCAACCACTCAAATTTATACACATGTTGATCGTGAGAAATTAAAATCTGTTCATAAGGAGTTTCATCCCCGTGGATAAGCTTATAAAGAATTGTTTAACAACGATGAACCCTAAGATTCTTAGAATTATTAAGATCGTTGGACGAAAAGCTGATCAGAAGAATTTAAAAACATATTTGGTCGGCGGGATTGTCCGAGATGTTCTTCTTAAAAGAAATAATCTGGATATTGATATTGTTGTGGAAGGCAGCGGCATCCTATTAGCTCAAGAAATTGCCAGAGAACAAAAAAAGAAATTAATCATTTATCCGCAATTTAAAACAGCAACGTTATTCTGGAGCGAAGATATCCATATCGACTTTGCCACCGCGCGAAAAGAATCATATCCTTTTTCAGGAGCGCTGCCAGTTGTTGCTCCAGGAAACATTCGTGACGATTTGTTTCGACGCGATTTTACAATCAATGCCATGGCCATTTCAATTAATAAAGACTCTTTTGGGCAGTTGGTTGATGAGTTTGGTGGGTTGGTCGATTTACAACATAAGAAGATTAGAATCCTTCATGACAAAAGTTTTATTGAAGATCCAACACGTATCTTACGTGCTGTACGTTTTGAACAGCGATTTAGATTTTGTATACAGACGCATACTTTAAATTTGCTTAAAGAGGCGCTCAAGAAAGAACTGTTTAAAAATGTTAAAGCCCAACGATATTTTAATGAATTTAAGAAAATGTTAAAAGAGCGAGATGTTGTTCTTTGTTTTAAACGATTAATCCAACTAAAAGCCTTGTCTTTTTTAAGCCCAGGAATTAAGATTAATCTTCCATTGTTGCAGCAAATTGATAAAAATATTCAAAACTTAAGGCGTGTTAGCTCTCGGGTAGATCCATCCGTAGACTTAATATGCCTTATGATTTTGTTGGAGAGGCTAAAGCCGAAAGCGCTTGAGGCGCTCTTGAGCCGTTTTAATTTACGAAGAGAAGACCGTGTCGCCATTGTCGAGAGTTATAAATGGAAAGATATTGAGACAAAGTTATCGCGTGGGCATCTAAAGCCGAGCGAAGGATATTTAATTTTGAAACCGTTAAGCCAGACAACGATTTTGTATCTGCGGTTTCGTTCATTAAAAAGAATAGTGTGGCAACGGATTGATCGTTTCTTAAAGAATGACCAGATGGTGAAAATTTTTTTAACGGGAGAAGATATCAAAAATTTAGGATGCACTTCGGGTCAAAAGATTGGGGAAGTTCTGGACAATGTCTTGTATGAAAAGATAGACGGAAAATTGAACAATAAACAACAGGAATATAAAAGGGCGAAAGAATTAATTTTATTATAGGGGTTTGTTACAACAGAGGAGTTTTCTTGTGAGTAGAATGGAAAAAGTTAATAAGCAAATGCAGAAAGAAATAAGTTTAATTATTCAGCGTGAATTGGCTGATCCAAGACTACAGTTTGTGACCATCACCTCGGCTGATGTCAGTAAGGACTTGCAACACGCCAAGATTAGCTTTTCTGTCATGGGAACCGCTAAGGATGTTGAGAAAGCTCAGAAAAGTTTAGAAGGTGCCCGAGGCATAATCCGTAAACATATTGGACAAAGAATGGATATGCGATATACCCCAGAGATATTTTTTATATATGATCAGTCTATTGAACATAGCGCTCGAATCGAAGAGACGCTTAAGGAGATTGCCGATGAGCTCGCAAAAAATAATCTCTCTAATAAAGAAGAATAAAGTTTTTCTTATTAGTACGCATGTGAATCCCGACCCTGATGCTCTTTGCTCCGAATTGGCTTTAGCCGAATATTTGAAAGTTTTAGGGAAGAAGGTTTTCATTGTCAATGAGGACACTGTGCCCCAACGATTAAGTTTTCTTCCAGGGACTAAGAAAATTCAAAAGTATAAGAAAAATAAAATAGTTCCCTATGACATCGCGATCATCGTTGATTGCGGTGATTTAGATCGTATTGGTAAAGTCAAAGATTGTCTTAAAGGAAATAAACCGATTGTTAACATTGATCACCATATTACGAATGACATGTTTGGCCATGTTAATCTTCTTAAGCCCAAGGCTTCTTCTACGGGCGAAGTCCTTTATGAGTTCTTTAAAGAAGCTAAATTTAAATTAAATAGAAATGTTGCGCTTTGTTTATATGCGGGGATCATGACGGATACAGGGTCATTTCGTTATGAGAACACAACCGCCCATACTCACGCCATTGTCGCTGATTTAATGCGGTTTGATTTTTCAGCCAATGATCTTTATCAAAAACTTTACGATATTATTCCGCTTGATGATTTGAAAGCCTTTACACAGGTGATTACGCATTTTGAAGCGCTTTTTGGTGGTCGAGTTGTTTTGGTTGAATTAAATAAAAAGGTTTTAGCAAAATTCTCTGAAGCCTTTGACTTGCGGGATGCCATATTTAAATTTTTGCGCTCGATTCAAGGGGTAGAAGTCATTGCCATTTTTACTGAAGTCGCCAGAAATAAGACAAGGATTAACTTGCGTTCGACAAACAAAGTTGATGTGGCTAAGCTGGCCAATATTTTTGGCGGCGGCGGTCATAAACGCGCGAGCGGTTGTATGATTGGTGGAAATATTTACAAAGCCCGGCAGGATTTTCTTAAACAACTTAAAAAAGATCTATAAAATGAAACAAGGTATTGTTGTTATAAATAAACCTAATGGCATCACCTCACATGATGTCGTTGACAAAGTGCGACGTAAATTTAAGATGCGTCGCGTAGGTCATGCGGGGACGCTTGATCCATTGGCTACAGGAGTGCTGGTTATGCTTTTAGGTGAGTCGACAAAGTTGTTTAGCAAATTTGTAGGGTTTGATAAGGCTTATCGGGCGACTCTTATTCTTGGGACAGAAACGACAACGGCCGATACGGAAGGAAAAATTATTAAACAATTACCTTTTGATCATATTGGTGAAAACGATATTCAGCAGATATTTAAAAAGTTTTTAGGGGAAAGCATGCAAGTGCCACCGATGGTTTCAGCGGTTAAAATTAAGGGCAAGAAATTGTATCAATTAGCTCGGCAAGGTGTTGAAGTCGATCGCCCAGCACGGAATATTCGTATCGATCGTTTAGAGCTCATTACTTTTAATCTTCCTGAAGTTGAATTTTATTTAGAATGTTCAAAGGGAACGTATGTTCGTCAGTTAGCTGCAGATATTGGAAAGATTCTAGGTTGTGGCGCTTGTATTTCTCAGATCGAGCGAACAAAAGTTGGATCTTTTTCAATTGATGATGCTGTGAAAATAGAGGATTTAAATGAAAGTCATATACGGCATTGGTCAGGTTAAGGGGCATTTTAAAAATGTCGTTTTGGCTATTGGTGTCTTTGATGGGGTTCATCGTGGGCATCAGCAGTTAATTAAAAAAGCTATTGAGAAAGCAAAAAAGATTAAAGGGCAATCTGTCGTCCTGACATTTTTCCCCCACCCTGTTCATGTTCTTCATCCTGATGTCAAACTTCCCCTTATTGTCCCGTTAGATTATCGTTTGAAATTATTAGAAAATTTAGGCGTTGATATTTGTCTTGTAACTCATTTTACAAAACCTTTTTCAAGGTTAACTCCAGACCAGTTTATTAAGCGTTATTTACTCAAGCATCTTAAGCCTAAAGAAATCTTTGTCGGCGATGATTTTCGTTTTGGTCAAGATCGGACGGGGACATTAGATTTCTTCAAAGCGGCTGGTAAGAAATACGGTTTTCATGTCAACGGTATTCATCCCGTGAAAGAAAGCAAAAAAGAAAAAATTAGTAGTAGTCATATTCGAGAATTGATTGCGCAAGGTAAGCTTGATGAAGCCAAGCATTTTTTGGGACGAAACGTTTCGATTATGGGGAAAGTCGAGCGTGGTGATGCCCGTGGAAAATCTTTAGGGATTCCGACCGCCAATCTTTATCCTGGGAATGAAGTGATCCCGCCAAAAGGTGTCTATGCGGCTAGAGTTTTAGTTGAGGGAAAACTTTTTTATGGGGTATCAAACATTGGCTATCGACCGTCTTTTAATACGGCCCATCAACGCCTTAATGTTGAGGTCCATATTTTTCGTTTTAAAAGAAATATTTATGGAAGAAATATTGTTATTGAATTTATTCAGAAAATTCGTGATGAAAGAGTTTTTGAATCGACTGAAAAATTGGTTCGACAGATAAAAAACGATATAAAACAAGCCAAAGCGATCTTTGCGCAATTGAAATAATCTAGTCCTATTTAAAATTATTTTTTTATGGCTCCTGAAAGTGTTCAGGGGCCTTTTTTATTATATTTTCGAAAATTTATGTGTTGACATGGTTAGGGGCCTTTTGTATACTGGCACTCAAGGTGGGGGGAAGTGGAGTGAAGTGGTTTATCTGGTTTTGCTCCGCATTTTCCCTATTTATACATATGTTTTACGGTGAATATAGTCATAGCATTGATCGAAAAGGGCGGCTCATTCTCCCGTCTAAATTCCGCGAAGCTTGTAAAGAATCGGGGGTTGAACGATTTTTTATTACACGCGGCTTGGATAAATGTATTTTTATGTTTAGTTCAGATGAATGGCGAACTCAGGAGCAAAAGTTTAAGGGGATGTCATTTACTAAGCAGGAAACACGCAGTTTTAATCGTATGTTCTTTTCTGGAGCGGTCGATGTGGTTCCTGATAAGCAGGGGCGATTTATTATTCCTCCGTATCTTAAAGAATATGCCACTATCAAACGTGATACGGTGATCATTGGTATTTCGAATCGTATTGAGATTTGGGATAAAGATATGTGGAGCAGCTTTTATAAAAATTCTAGCAATTCTTTTGAGCAGATTGCCGAAAATTTACTAAACCTATAAATATAAAATTAAAAATTTATGATTGGGCCGGCGTCATTTATCAATTGTGAAGAAAATATGGAAAATCCTAAAACCCAACATATTCCTGTCATGTTAAATGAAGTGGTTGAATTATTGAAACCTTCGGGTAACGGCATTCATGTTGATTGTACTTTGGGTTTAGGAGGTCATGCGAAGGCGATTGGCAATTTGATAGGGCCCGGTGGCCGCCTTATTGGTATTGATCGTGATGGTCAAGCTCTTACTGTTGCGAAAGAAAATTTAAGTTCCTTAAGCCAACAATCTGAATTTGTCCATGATGATTTTCGTAATGTCGATAAAATTTTAGATACGTTAGGGATCCGCCAAATTGACACTTTACTCATGGATTTAGGAATCTCAAGTTTTCAATTGGATAATCCAGAAAGAGGATTTAGTATTCGAGCCGAAGGCCCGCTTGATATGCGAATGGATCAAGAGGCATACATTTCCGCCTACGATTTAATTAATACTCTATCAGAGAGAGAAATTTCCGCTATCTTAAAAGATTTTGGGGAAGAGCGTTGGCACAACCGAATTGCGCGATATGTTGTGACAGAAAGAAATAAGGCCCCTATTTCAACGACCAAAGAATTAACTGATATTATTTTACGTGCGATCCCTTACAAAAATAAAAAGGAAAAAATTCATCCGGCGACCCGGACATTTCAAGCCATTCGAATTGCCGTCAATAGAGAGCTTGAATCTTTAGAGTTGGCATTAGGCAAATGTATTGATGCCCTTAAAATTGGTGGCCGTATTGCTGTTATTTCTTTTCATTCTTTAGAAGACAGAATTGTTAAGGATAAATTTAGAGCCTTAGCCCAGTTAGGGCAATTAAAACTACTGACAAAAAAACCTTTAAGACCAACTGAAGAAGAGGCGGCGTATAACTCACGAGCCCGCAGTGCTCGTTTAAGAGTAGCCCAGAGGATTTAAATGCGATTAATAAATTTTTCAAAATGGATTTTTCTTTTTACCGGTTTAGCCTTAGTCTATATTCATATGCAAATGGAGATTATCGATTTGGCTTATCGAGCAAAATTTAAAGAGAAATTAATTAAAAAATTAATTGAGAAGAATAGCACCGTTAACTCTAGAATTTTGGCATTAAAATCTTCTAATAACCTTGGCGTTAAAATGTTAGCCGAAGATAGAGGCATGGAATTTGGTGGGTCAAAAAATATTGTTCGAGCAACAACACCCCTGAAGACGACCGTTCGTCCACAATTAAGCAAGAGATCAGATACGGGTAATAGTTCTAATCCCCTTTTAAGTTTACTCTCAGGCAGCGCTCAAGCAGAAGCTAAAACAGGCGAATAATAAAGAAATGAGAAGTGTCAATTAGAAAATATAGTGTTAGATTTAGTTTAGTTTTTTTATTTCTTGTTACATGCCTTGTAGCATTTGTTGTTAAATTGTTTCTTATCCAAGTCTTTCGATCCTCTCATTTAGCCCACCTGGCCGATAAACAACATAGTCAACTTATTGAACTTGAACCCATCCGTGGAACAATTTATGATCGCAAGTTAAGACCGCTCGCGATTAACATTCCTGTCTTTTCTTTATTTGCCAATCCGCGTACCATGACCGATCATGATAAGGATTTAGCGGCTCAATATTTATCCCCATTAATTCACGTTGATCAGCAAAATATCCGAGATAATCTTAATAAAGATAAATATTTCGTTTGGCTTCAAAGAAAACTCCCAATGGAGTTAATAGAAAAGATTAAAGGACTTAAATTAAAAGGATTGGGATTAATTAATGAAAGCAAACGATTCTATCCTAATGGGAGTTTAGCTTCTCATGTCATTGGATTTGCGGGAATCGATAATCACGGGTTAGAAGGATTAGAATTATTATATGAGAAAAATCTTAAAGGAGAATCTGGCTGGTCACAGATTCTTCGCGATGCCAGGCAACGCCAATTATCTATTGAGAAAAGTTATATTCCTCCACGAGATGGATTTCATGTTGTTTTAACAATCGATGAAACGATTCAATACTTGGCGGAACGGGCCTTAGAAAAAGCATTTATTAAACATCATGCGAAATCGGCTAGTATTATTGTTATGGATGTTAAAACGGGAGAAATTTTGGCCTTGGCTAACAGACCGACCTATGATTTGGCACACGCCTCAAGCAGTCCAGCGGAGAATCGAACGAATCGAGCTATTTGCTATGTTTATGAGCCAGGTTCAGTTTTTAAGATTGTAACAGCCTCAGCCGCTTTAGAAGAAAAAGCATTTGTTGAAACAGATAAAATATATTGTGAAAATGGAGAATACCGAGTGGCTAATCATGTCCTTCATGATCATGAACGTCATGGGACATTAACGTTTCGTGGGGTCATCGAACAATCTAGCAATATCGGGACAACAAAAATTGCTCAAAAATTAGGCCCGGCGATAATTTATAAATATGCACAAAAATTTCGATTTGGAATGACAACCGGCATTGATTTACAAGGAGAGGTCCAAGGTGTGTTAAAGGCCCCTTCCCGGTGGTCCAAAACAACGATCGGTGCTATCCCCATTGGTCATGAAGTAACGGTTACCCCTATTCAATTAGTCGCGGCCCTTAATGCTATTGCTAATGACGGCATTTATATGCGTCCTTATATTGTCAAATATATTAAAGATAGTCATGATCAAATTATTAAATCTTTTGAACCCCAAGTGGTTGATCGCGTGATTAGTTCTGAAACGGCTAAACGAGTTAAAGAAATCTTGGTGGGGGTCGTTGATAATGGAACGGGGAAACAGGCGGCCATTAAAGGAATGCGGATCGCCGGAAAAACAGGAACGGCTCAAAAAGTAATCGGTAATGTTTATTCACACGATCAATTTTATGCCACATTTATTGGATTTGCTCCGGCAGATAATCCACGATTAGTTGCGGTGGTCGTTTTTGATGATCCGCATCCAAGCCATTTTGGTGGAACGGTTGCGGCCCCTGTCTTTAAAGAAGTGTTTGAAAGTGCGTTAAAATATTTAGAGAATTCAGGATCATAATTTTGGAGCATAGAATGACATGATGCGCTTGGGGGAATTATTAAAAGATATTTATAGGGACGTTCAAAATATATCCTATCTCAATTGGGATATTCAAGCTATTAGCTGTGATTCTCGTCGGGTTGAGAAAGATAGTTTATTTGTTGCGCTTAAGGGAACAAGTCTAGATGGAGCTAGCTTTATCGAAAGTGCTATTGATAAAGGCGCTCGCGTTATTGCCGTTGAGCGAAAAACCCAACTAAAAATAATCCACCCTGATGTTTGCTATTTATACGTTGATGATGCCCATCAATTTTTGCGTGATCTGGCTAAACGTTTTTATGGAAATCCTTCAGCACTCGTTAAAACTATAGGCGTAACTGGAACCAATGGAAAAACAACTATCACCTATTTAGTTCAATCGATCTTTGCGCAAACTGGCCAAGAGTGTGCAATTATTGGAACGATCAATTATAAATTAGGAAACAAAACTATTCCTTCAGCAAATACCACGCCGGGGCTTCTGGATAATCAACAATTTTTATGTGATTTAACTAAAGAAGGAATCGCTTATTGCGTGATGGAAGTTTCCTCCCATGCGCTCGATCAGGGGCGGATTGATTTGATTGATTTTAAAACAGCGGTTTTTACTAACTTGACCAGCGATCATCTAGATTATCATAAAACGCGAGAAAATTATTTCTTAGCCAAATCTTTGTTATTTAAAAATTTATCAGCTCACGCTGCGGCCGTAATTAATGTTGATGATGAATTTGGTGTCCGATTAACAACGATGACCAAGGCTAAGGTTATTACGTACGGCATTAAAAATAATGCTACCTTGCAAGCCAAAGATATTGAGCTTAATTTAAAAGGAACCAGATTTAAATTAATCATCGACAAAAAAGAAATCAGCATTCAAACAAAGTTATTTGGGATTCATAATGTTTATAATATCCTTGCTGCCATTGGTGTGGCGTATCAAGAAAATATTAGTTTTGAGGTGATTCAAAAAGGTATTGAGAAGTTGGCCTTTGTTAATGGTCGACTAGAACGGGTTGATTGTGGTCAAGACTTTGCGGTTTTTATTGATTATGCCCATACTGAAGATGCTTTGATCAATGTCCTGTCAACAATACGTCAAACAAGTAAAGCAAAAATTATTTTGGTCTTTGGTTGTGGCGGTGATCGGGATAAGACTAAACGTCCCAAAATGGGGAGTGTCGCTTGCGCTATGGCAGACTTCTCTATTATAACCAGCGACAACCCACGCAGTGAAGATCCCGAAATGATCATCAAAGAAATTGTTCAAGGATTTAAGAAGAATAATTATACTGTTGTTGTCAACCGCGAAGAAGCCATTGATAAGGCTTTAAAGATGGCGACCTCAGGCGATATCGTTCTTATCGCCGGCAAAGGCCATGAAACCTACCAAATTTTTAAAGATAAAACAATTCATTTTGATGAACGCGAAGTCGTTCGTAAAATTCTGGCATGTTAAAAATTAAAGAAATTTTAAAAGCTACGGGTGGCAAGCTGATTACTGGGAAAGATTCTCTGGTTATTAAACGGGTTTTAATTGATTCGCGCTCGATTCAATCCGGAGATTTATTTATTGCGATTAAGGGTGAGCGTTTGGATGGACATAAGTTTATCGCACAGGCCATAGAGAAGGGGGCAGCAGCTGTTATCGTATCTCAAAAGATTTCTTGTCCTGATCACGTCGCGGTTATTTTGGTTAGGGATACAACCAAGGCTTTGGGCGAGATTGCCCATTTTTATCGTGACAAGTTTTCCCTTCCCATTATTGCGATTACAGGAAGTGCTGGCAAAACAACGACCAAAGAAATGATTGCCGCGGTTCTTTCCTGCCGATTTAATGTGCTTAAGAATTTTAAAACAGAAAATAATCAATTTGGCGTGCCACTCACGTTATTAAAACTTAATAAATCCTACGACGTTGCCGTTGTTGAGTTAGGAACGAATCGTTTTGGTGATATTCCTTGGTTGGCAAAAATAACTAATCCCACCATCGCAGTTTTTACCAACGTTGGAGAATCTCATCTTGAGCGACTAAAAACTCCAGCTGGTGTATTTCGTGAAAAGTTTCAGATGGTTAAATTTATGCCTAAAAGTGGCCGCGTCATTTTTAATGAAGATGATCGCTATTTGAAAAAAATTGCGCAAAAATCTATACCCCAGAAGAAAATTAGCTATGCTATTAATACAGCTGCTTTATGTAAGGCTTCGGACGTCAAACGTACAGAGCGTAATCAAATTGAATTTAAAGTTAAGGGTAGGAAATTTACTCTTAACACACCTTTTGCGCACAATGTTTACAATGCCTTAGCCGCCATTAGTTGTGGCCTTATATTTAAAATTAGCCTGCCACAAATGGTCAAGACATTGAGTTCTTTTGGATTTGCCGATGGTCGTCAAGAAATTAAAAAAATTGGCAAGCTCATGTTGATTAATGACACCTATAATTCGAATCCCGTTTCGCTGCGCAGTGCCATCGATACGTTAAGTTCTTTAAAAATAGATAGAAGAAAAATTTTGGTTTGTGCCGATATGCTTGAATTGGGCCAACATTCTAAACGACTTCATGCTTTAATCGGAGAAAATATTGCCCAATCAACCATTGATGCTGTTTTTACAATGGGCCCTTATGCAAAAGATATTCATTTAGGGATTAGAAAGTTTAAAAACAATATTCAAACATATCATGAATCCAATCTTGAGGCGCTTAATCATAGACTGAAAGATTTTTGTCAGCCAGGAGATGTTTTGCTCATTAAAGGATCCCGCGGAATGCATCTGGAGAAAACCGTCGAGTTTTTAGAGAAAAATTTTAATTAATATAGATTTATAAAGGATCATTATGTTTTACTTTTTATCTAGCTTGCGCAATGATTTTTTCGGATTTAATATTTTTAAATACATCACCTTTAGAACAGGGATGGCCGCGATGACGACGTTTCTGTTGTGCATTATTTTCGGACCATTTCTTATTAAGAAACTAAAGGAAATGAAAATTCGTGAAATTGCTAAAAGAGAGGACTGCCCTGATCTAGATAAATTTCAACATTCAAAAGAAGGAACTCCCACGATGGGAGGCCTTTTTATTATTGGAAGCATTGTTTTCTCGATTCTGTTGTGGGCTGATTTATCCAATCGATTTGTTCTGTTGACACTATTTACCTGCATTTGGTTGGCCATTTTAGGTTTTATCGATGATTACGCAAAATTAACAAAGAAGATTAAAGGCAAGCGCGGACTTTCCAAACGAGCAAAATTATTTTGGGAAATTCTTTTGGGATGTATCGTTGGAGCCTTTATTTACTTTCATTCCGATAATTCAACAAAGTTAGATGTTCCATTTCTAAAGAATTTGATAATCGATTTGGGAATTCTTTATATCCCCTTTGTGGCCATCATTGTTATCGGCACATCAAATGCAGTTAATTTAACCGATGGATTAGATGGCTTGGCGATTGGTTGTGTTCTTATCGTCAGCTTAGCCTTAGCGGCATTAAGTTATATCAGCGGTAACATTAATTTCAGTGATTATCTTTTTATTCCATTTGTTGAGGGAGCTGGTGAATTGACCGTTGTTTGTGCAGCCGTGATCGGTGCAAGCTTGGGATTTTTATGGTTTAATTGTCATCCCGCGACGGTATTTATGGGGGATGTCGGTTCACTACCATTAGGTGGAACATTAGGGGTCATTGCTGTTCTTATTAAAAAAGAACTTCTTCTTGTTATTTTGGGAGGAATATTTGTTTTGGAAGCTATGTCGGTTATTTTACAAGTGACATCATTTAAAACCACCGGTAAGCGCATCTTCAAAATGTCTCCGTTTCATCATCATTTACAACTATCCGGTTGGAATGAATCGAAAATAATTATTCGTTTCTGGATCATCGCGATAATTTTAGCTCTCCTTACTTTAACGACACTCAAATTGCGTTAAGAATATGGTTAATTTAAAGAATAAAAAAATAACAATTCTGGGTGGGAAAAGAAGCGGGATGGCTTTAGCGCGTTTGATCATACGCTTAGGAGGTATCGCTAAAATATCTGAACAGGCCTCAGAGAGTTCTTTGCCTGAAGATTTTCGCAATTGGGCGATCGCCCGAAATGTTGCTTTAGAATTTAATGGACATACCCAAGCCTTTATTGAAGAGAGCGATTTGGTTGTTTTGAGTCCTGGCATTCGATTTAATGCCCCGCCAGTTAAGTGGGCGCATGATAGAGGTATTGCTGTTTTGGGAGAGATTGAATTTGCGGCGCAGTTTTGTAACAAACCCATCATTGCCGTCACGGGAAGCAATGGGAAAACAACCGTTGTAACTCTGATTAATAAAGTTTTACAAAAAGCTGGTTATAAATCGTGTTTGTGTGGCAATGTGGGAATGCCGTTTTCAGAATTTGTTTTGGAATCCAACAAAAAAGATTTCTTTGTTCTTGAGATTAGTTCTTTTCAATTAGAATCTCTGCTTGATTTGAATTCTTCATTTCGGGGAAATCATAGTAATGGCGTATTGCATTTTCAGGGCTTTAAGCCTTTTATTGCTGTTGTTTTAAATTTTAGTCAGAATCATTTAGATCGGCACAAAGATTTGGAAGAATATTTTCAGGCTAAAATGAGAATATTTCTTAATCAAACCTCTGAAGATTTTGCCGTCTTAAATTATCAAGATGAGCGGTTAAAAGAATATTCGTCACAACTTGAATCAAAAGTAATCTTTTTTAATTCAACTCAAAATCAAACGGCCAAAGAGATAAAGAACCCTAATCATTCTGTTGTTATTAAAGTAGCCAAGATCTTGGGAATCGAAGAATCTGTTTGCCAGAATGTTTTTACCACATTTGAAGGTGTTGAACATCGCTTAGAGGTGGTACGATCCCTGGATGGTGTCAAATATATTAACGATTCTAAGGCCACAACCGCAGAGTCAGGGCGGTGGGCATTAAAAAGTATTGACCAGCCTATTGTGATGATCTGTGGTGGACGAGATAAGAATATTGACTTTACGGTTTTAAAAGATTTGGTTAAATCAAAAGTAAAAAGAATGTTGGTGATTGGTGAAGCCAAGGCAAAACTTTCACAAGCCTTTGAAGGTGTCGTGCCGGTTGAAGAGTGTAATAGTTTAGAAGATGCTGTTTTGCGGGCAAAAGAAATTGCCCATCAAGGAGATTGTGTTGTTTTGACGCCGATGTGCGCGAGCTTTGATATGTTTCTTGATTACGAAGATCGTGGTCGAAAATTTAAAGATATCGTTAACAAACTTTAAAAGGTATTCATTTTTATTTATGCGTGATATTCGAATTTCGATTGCAACGATTGTGATTCTTTTGATTAGCATTGGGCTGGTGATGATCTATAGCGCCAGTGGCATTTATGCGTTGCAAGAGATGGGGGACGCTACCTATTTCTTGAATCGTCATTTCATGTTTTTGATTATTGGAAGTTTTGCGACATTTGCCGTCATGAGTTTCGATTATCGTGAATTACGTAAATATGTCAAACCACTTCTTGTTATAACGATCATCTTGCTTGTTTTTGTTTTGATCCCGGGCATCGGGAAATCAACTTATGGAGCCCGACGTTGGTTTAGGGTTGGGCCGATTAACTTTCAACCATCGGAGCTGGCTAAATTAACGGTATTAATTTATACAGCTGATTTTTTGGCACGAAAGAAATCAAAGATTGGAAATTTTGTCGAAGGATTTCTTCCCTTAGTGATGATTCTTGGCATAGTTTCACTATTGATTGTCAAGCAGCCGGACTTAGGAAACACAGTCCTTATTGCGAGTGTCATGCTCATTATGATGTTTATCGCTGGAGCCAATACCCTACATATTGGAATTTTGGGATTATTATCGTTACCGGTTTTATATTATTTAATCGCCCGTGTCGCTTATCGTTTAAAAAGAATTATTGCTTTTTTGGATCCCTGGCAAGACAGCCAAGGGATTGGTTTTCAGTTGTCTCAATCACAGATCGCTTTGGGTTCTGGCGGTTTATTAGGCGTTGGGCTCGGTCATAGCGTTCAAAAATTATTTTTTCTTCCCGCCGCACATACGGATTTCATTTTATCGATTATTGGGGAAGAGTTTGGATTAGTCGGAACGGTTTCGGTTGTTTTATTATTTGCGGCTTTCATTTGGCAGGGAGCACGTATTGCCAAACGTACAACGGATCCTTTTGGCTATTATTTAGCGATTGGTATCGTGGCGATGCTAGGTCTTCAGGCGGTGGTTAATATTGGTGTGAGTATTGGTGCTTTTCCGACGAAAGGATTGCCACTTCCTTTTATTAGTTACGGTGGATCGGCTTTGATTTTTAATTTGGTAGCGGTGGGTCTCCTTCTTAATATTTCTCGTATTCAGGATCTGCATTGACCTACTAGAAATAACAGAAGGTCAATGCTGGCCTTCGCGTTGATGAAAATTCTGGAAATTGAGTCGATTATTTATGCGGAAGCCTGTAGTGGACAAGAGCAATCAAACAATAGTGATCGCAACCGGTGGATCGGGGGGACATTTATTTCCCGCTATTGCTGTTGCTGAGATTTTACGAAATGATGGTTATTCTGAGATTTTATTTTTAGGTTCATTTGGCATCGGCCTTGAGAAATTAGAACAAAAAGGATTTGCTTGTCATAATCTTGCGGCACGTGGATTAAGTTTTAAAAATCCAATCATTGCAATCTCTTCCATTATTTCGATCATGAGGGCTGCCGTTTCATCGTTATTTCTTCTTAGAAAGATTAAACCACAGACTGTTATTGGTTTTGGCGGATATGGTGCTTTTCCGGTCGTCGCTGCTGCTATTTTTTTAAAATACCCAACCATGATTCATGAACAGAATGTCCTTCCAGGACGGGCCAATCATCTTTTGGCTAACTTTGTTAATAAAATAGCGATTAGCTTTAAACAAAGTGAACACTATTTTAATATTAGCAAAACGGTTTTAACGGGATGCCCATCGCATATCACAAAAAAAGAAGTTTTAAGATCCGAAACTTTAAAGAGATTCCAATTACAAGATAATAAATTTACTATTTTTGTTTTTGGTGGGAGTCAAGGCAGCCATCGTGTTAATGAAATTTTTCTAGAGACCGCAAAGATTCTGAAACAAGAAATAGATTTTCAGGTGATTCATGCGTGTGGAAAGAAAGATTATCCACAGCTTAAAATCGAGTATGAAAAATCCGGTATAAACGTCGCCCTTTTTGATTTCTTGGATAAAATTGATGAGGCCTATGCGGTTAGTGATCTTGTGATTAGTCGTGCGGGAGCTGGGACGGTGACGGAACTTGCGATGTGTGAGCGACCAGCTCTTTTAATTCCGTATCCGTATGCGCAAGCTCACCAAAAAGAAAATGCGGCTGTTTTATCCGCAATTAAGGCCGCAGCAATAATTGATGAAAATGATTTATCTGCCGAGAAGCTCAAAGAAGAGATTTTTAAAATAAAAAATGCAGGGATTCTTTCTAAAGAGGTTCGACAGAAACTTCAAACCATTTATTTTCCTGATGCGGCCAAACGAATAGCCAGAGAGATCGTAAAACTCATTAATGAAATTTAGAATATTACTAATTATTTTTATTTTTCTTTGTTTTCCTTCCCAAGGATTTTCTCAAGAGTGGAAGACGCATCAGGGACGACATTTTATTGTTTACTATAAACAAGCCCCACAAGATTTTGTTAAAAACGTTGAACAAATGGCAGAATCTTATTATGATGAGATCTCAGATAATTTTAGATTCACTCGAGATAAGGCCTGGAGTCAAGACGAGCGCGCGAAGATTTACATTTATAATGATGCGAACGATTACGTCAAAAATGCCAAGCAAGCGCATTGGTCTCATGGCGCGGCTTCTCCGCATGACAAAACAATTCGGACATTCCCAGCAGCTCACGGATTCTTTGATTCAACACTTCCGCATGAACTGGGGCATATTATTTTTCATGAATGTGTTGGTTTTAAAAGTAACGTCCCCAATTGGTTTGAAGAAGGGGTTGCCATGTATCAAGAGAAGGCCAAACGTTGGGGAGCCCATCACGCGGTTAAAAAAGCTTTAGAGAATAAAAGTTTTAAATCTTTGGCAGAATTAAGCTCAACAACTTTATACAGTAATAGTGATCCTAAGCTTGTTGAGATTTTTTATGCGGAATCAGCGAGCGTTGTTTATTTTATGATTAGTGAGTTTGGGAATTATCGATTCTTTAATTTGTGCCATAAACTCGAAGAAGGAATGCCTTTCAACAAAGCTTTAGAAGCCGCGTATGGGCGATTTAAAAATGTCGATGAATTAAATAGAGCTTGGGTTAAATATCTAAAAGAATGAAAAAACATTATCATTTTATTGGCATTGGCGGTATTGGTATGGGAGCCTTGGCCTCACTTGTTATGGCTCAAGGCCATCACGCCAGCGGATCAGATCTTAAAGACAGCGCCATGACACAGCGGCTTAAAGAAGAAGGCGCGAAAATCTTTATTGGGCATGATGCAAGAAATGTTGAGGATGCGGATTTTGTTATCTTTTCTTCCGCCGTTGACGAAAATAACCCTGAATTAAAAACTGCAACAGCAAGAAATATCCCTATTTTAAGACGAGCTCAATTGTTGTCACAACTGATGCAAGGCCATATTGGAATCACCGTTGCTGGAGCACATGGCAAAACGACAACAACATCCATGATTTCCAATTTGCTTATTAATGCGGGTTTGCAACCCACAACCGCGGTGGGAGGAATTATTAATGGAACAACCAATAATGCACGGCTAGGAGCCGGCCGCCATTTTGTGGCTGAGGTTGATGAGAGCGATGGTTCATTCTTATATTTTTCTCCACAATATTCTGTTATTACCAACATCGATTTTGAGCATCTTGATTACTATCATAATTGGGAAAATATTATTAAAGCTTATCGAGAGTTTATTTGGAAAACCACCGTCGATGGCGTTGTGATTGGTTTTGGGGATGATGAGCGGCTGATGGCTTTACTTAAGGCAAGTAAACGCAACTTTGAGACATATGGATTTACAAAAGATCATGCCGTCCATGCGCTTAATATACAGTTTGATCATTTTTCATCGCGGTTTGATTGCATTGTCCACGGGAAGAATATGGGGCCAGTGGTTTTAAATGTTCCTGGTCAGCACAACATTGCCAATGCGATGGCCTGTATCAGTCTTGGCTTAAAATTAAATATTGATTTTAATGTTATCGTCCAGAATTTGCGCGAATATAAAGGGGTCAATCGACGTTTTCAAACAATTGGAACTGTTGATGAGGTTTTGGTTATTGATGACTACGGACATCATCCGACGGAAATTTTAGCAACATTATCGGCGGCCCAAAAGGTTAAAAAGAATCGTTTGGTGGTCGCTTTTCAACCACATCGCTATACGCGATTAAAATCTTTATTAAAAGAATTTGCGCAGAGTTTAACTCAGTGCGATTATTTGATTGTCACCGATGTCTATGCCGCTAGTGAAAAACCAATTGAGGGGATAACGGGGGCAAGATTAAGCGAAGAGGTCCAGAAAATTTCAACGAAGCCGGTGGTATATTTAGAAAAAGATAAGATAATGGAGCATCTTTTAAAAATTGTTAAACCAGGTGATTTGGTCATGACTTTGGGGGCTGGAGATATTACGAAAATTTCATATGAATTGGTAGAAGCTTTGAAAGGGGCAAGGGTCATGGGGCATGGGAGTAGAAAATAAAGCCTTGTCCCTTGCTACTTGACCCTCAGGATATTTTATGCCAATAAACACTAAACAATTCGGGCGTATCGGAGTTTTGATGGGAGGTTATTCCTCAGAGAGAGCAATTTCTCTTAAATCAGGCACGGCTATCTTTGAAGCGCTGAAAGCTGAGCACTGTGACGTCGTGGCGTTAGATATTCAAGATCAAGAAGAACAAAAGATTATTGATCTTATTAAAAAAGCAGATATTGATATAGCTTTTATTGCCTTGCACGGACAATTAGGCGAAGATGGAACCATTCAATCGATCTTAGAGAAATTAGAAATTCCATATCCTGGATCAGGTGTTGACGCCAGTCGATTATCCATTAATAAAGTCTTGGCACAAAATTTGTTTAAGAAAAATAATATTCAAATTGCGCCATTCGTTAGTTTAGTGAAAAAGAATTCAGCGGATATTGATGAGGTTATTAACCAATTAAAATCTTTTCCTTTGGTTGTTAAACCAGCTTGTGAAGGGTCAAGTATCGGTGTAACGTTGGTTCGTAACAAAAAAGAATTAATAAAAGCCATTGATGTCGCTTGGCAGTATGGACCACAGGTGTTGGTTGAAAAATATATTAAAGGAAGAGAATTAACTGTTGGCATCCTTAATCAAAAAGCTTTATGTGTTATTGAAATTTGCGCGAAAGGTGATTTTTTTGATTTTGCAGCCAAGTATCAAAGTGGGTTGACGGAATATATTTTTCCAGCGCAGATTCCCCAACAAACAGCTTTACGTATTCAAAAGATGGCTCTTGATGCTCACACCGCGCTTGGGTGTGAAGATCTTTCCCGTGTTGATTTTATTTTAAGTGACGATGGGACGCCGTATGTTTTAGAAATTAATACAATCCCTGGGTTTACTTCAACGAGCTTGTTGCCCAAGGCAGCGAAAGAAGCAGGTTTAAACTTTAATCAACTCTGTTTTAAATTGGTAGAATTAGCTTATGGCAAAAAGAAAAAAAGTACAACTATCCCCGTCAGCCGCTAAAGGACTAATCATTTGTATTGTCGTCCCGGTTTTGACTTTCTTTATTTTTAGTAAATTCATGCATATCATCATGCAATCCGATTATTTTAAAGTTCAGTCGATTGTTATTGAAGATCCCAACTTGCAATTTATTGATCAACAGGATTTGACGCGATTAAGAGGTCGAAGTATTTTTACGGTTAATCTAAAGGATATTCAAAAAAAGCTCAATATGAAGTATCCGCAAGTAGCCGGACTGCGAATTGTCCGCAATTTCCCCAATCAGATCATGATTGTTGCCAGGAAGCGGATTCCCTATACTCAGGTTCGGTTAGGGAATCGTATTGTAATGTTGGATTTAAGAGGGGTTGTAGTGGCCACGACAAATAAACCCGATAACAATCTGCCATTAATATTAGGTGTCAAAACAAATGGCCAAAGAATATTTTTAGGCCAACCGTTTTTAGGTCAAGATGTGCAAGCAGCTCTTAAAGTTCTTAAAATATTTCAAATCAACAAAGGATTGTCAGCGTATCGTATTGCACGGATTGATGTAAGTAATTTGTCGAATATCGAATTTTATTTAACGAATAATCTTAAAATTATATTTGATTGGGATAAAATTGAAGAGAAAATAAATACGTTAAGTCTCATGCTATCTCAAGGACAGTTAAAACTAAATGAAATCACTTACATTGATCTAAGATTTAAAGAACCTATCATAGGACAAAATAATGCTAAAAAAGATGATTAGTGAAAAGGTTTATTGCGGGCTTGATATAGGCGCTCAAAAAATCAAGGCGGCTATCTTAAAAGTTCACGATGCTGGGCAAACACAATTAATGGCTGTGGCCGAGAATAAAACACAAGGCTTGAAAGATTTGTCAGTGCGCGATCTGGGGGAGTTGTCAGAATGTATTCATACAACGATCAGCCAAGCGGCCCAAGAAGCAAACATAAAGATTAAGGAAGTTCAGTTGGGCATTGGTGGTGAGTTTGTTGAGCTCCGAGAAACCAGCGCACTTATTCCCTTGGTCGATCGTGGAAACAAAATTATTACACAGCAGGATATTAAAAAGGTCAATCATCAAGCTAATTTGCTTGGGTTGAAAATGGATGAACAGACGTTGCACTCAATTGCTCAATATTATTTGGTTGATGATGTTAATACCGCTCTTAATCCAGTGGGCCTTTATGGACGAAAGTTGGGTGTAGAGGCACTTCTTATCGTAACGAACATTAATCGTGTGCGGAATATAACCCATGCGGTTAATCATGCGGGGTATGATGTCGGTCATTTATATTTTGGGACTTATGCGGCCTCAGAAGTTGTTTTCTCCAAAGAGCAAAAACAAAAGGGCTGTGTTTTACTCGATGTTGGGGCGGCTGTTACAAGCATTTTAATTTTTAAAGAAGGCGTTTTGAAATATTTATCAAAAATAGATATCGGCGGCGACCATTTTACGCGGCGTATTGTTGAGAAACTTAATTTGTCATTTGATTTAGCGGAAGAACTCAAACAATCGTATGCGGTTGCGCTCAGTACAGATCAACATCAAAAAGAAGATATCTTGCTTAAGCAAGAAAGTAATTATGTTCCTGTTAAACGAGAAGTCCTTTATCAAGCGATTGAAGGAGAAATTTTAAATTTTATTCAAGGCATTGAACTGGCTCTAAAAACATCAGGTTTCCGTGATCAAATAAACGACGGCATTACTATGATCGGAGCTGGTGCGCTTCTGACAGGATTCATCGAACGTATTGAAGGAGATCTTCATCTTGCGGTCAAGCTAGGGAAAGTCAATATTTCTTCTAGAAAGACTTTAAATCAAACCGGCAATTTTGCCTCTTGTATTGGATTGGCCCAACACGCCTATAAACAGTCATCATGCTCTTTGCTTTCTTCTGAAGATCTTCTGAACTGGAGAAAAAGTTTAAGTGGTAAGATTAAAGAATTATATGAGGAATATTTTTAGTAGTTCGACTTGGCTCTCACTAGTCTTTGGTGGGAGGGCGTCGCGTCAGGTTATAGCCAATGTCTTTGAGGATAGTCGTCAACCGTTGCATGGTGTTAAACATAAACAGCAGCCAGAACGAATTAAGCAGTAGAAGAAACACAATGATAGTTGTATTAATCGAGAACGCCATGAGCATCCGTTCTTGAATATTCGTTTTGGAAACGGCAACACTGGTATCGATAATATTAAAAAGATTAGCGAACCAAAACACAAAAACAACGACTAAAACAATTTGGAAAAAAGTGAAATAAAAATGTCGGATCAGCCATTTCGCTGTCAAATTATCCCAATGACGAACCTTATTCATGAAGTCTTTAAACGGCATATTGGCTCCTTGTGAATTCATTTTAATCAAGTCTTAAACGAAAGCAATCATTTTTCTAAAATGTTGAACCTATTGACGGCTTTCTTTTCCTCACTTAATATTAAAATAGAAAAAGAGGGGAACCTATGGGGAAATTTCTAACTTTTTTGATTTTAATGGTATGTTTTTATATCCTTTGGAATATTTGTTGGCTGTGGTCTGTGAATCGAGCTAAACGAAAAAGTTTATTTCCAGCCAAAGGTAAGGCCACGTTATTTGATGTTCGTACGCTTATTATTCAAGGGGAAAAAGATCTTGCGATCCAACTTTATTGTGAAATATTTCGATCTACTCGTCGGGTAGCAAAGAAAGCAGTTGATGAATTAGAGAAAAATATTCAGGCTAAGAATTCTAAGCTTGAGTAAGAATTCCTCCCATGGCTTATTGCCCTCAGTGTAAAAACTCTATTGATCCGCAACAAATGTCAACTCACGTAATTGAATGTTTAGAGTGTCATTTAGAACTTAAGTTTAAGAAAGATGAATATAAAAGAATAGTGCGGCCGGGAATTTATATTCTCAGTCTTTTTATATTTAACATGTTTTTTACTAATCAGCCAAGTAAGCGTTTGATTCTAAATGTCATGATTCTGTTTCTTTGGTTTGCTTTCTATTGGCGATATAAAAACTATTTGAAATCAGCCTATTTAGAAAAAGTTATTGAGGATTAATGTAATGGATTTTAAGAATGATTTTGCATCATTTGATAAAAAGATTTGGCTTAATGCCGCCAGCGAAGGGCCTTTGCCTTTGGTGGCCGCCCAAGCGTTAACAGAAGCTATTGTTTGGAAGAGTCGGCCGTATGAATTAACCAATGAAAAGTTTATTAGTATTCCTAAAGAATTAAAAGAATCGATCGGCCAGTTGATTGGTGTTGATTCTAGAGATGTTATTTTGGGCAATAGTGCTAGTTATGGTCTGCATATTCTGGCTAATGGTCTTACGTGGAAATTGGGCGATGAGATTGTTGTCATGCAAAATGATTTTCCAACGGATATTCTGCCATGGTTGAGCTTGGAAAAACACGGTGTCAAGGTTCGTCAAGTTAAACCCCAAGGCCGTGTGCTAACGCCTGATGAGCTTTTGTCGAACATAACCAAGCGGACAAAACTGTTTTGTATTTCACATGTCCATACTTTTAGTGGAATTGCTGTAGACGTCGCGAAATTCGCGCAGATCTGTAAAGACAACAAAATTATTTTTGTTCTTAATCTTTCTCAATCTGTTGGGACGATGCCGATTGATATATCCCAATATTCTATTGATGCGGTTGTCACCGCCGGTTATAAATGGTTATGTGGTCCGTATGGAACGGGTTTTGCGTGGATAACACCAAAGCTACGTGATCAGCTGGACTTCAATCAAGCATATTGGATTACGATTTCTAGCAGCGAAGATTTAAAAAACGAAGGACCCTTAAAGTTAAGAGAGTTAAAGACAGCTAGAAAATACGACGTTTTCGGAACAGCCAATTTCTTTAATTTCGTTCCTTTTAAAGCGGCGATCGATTATTGGCTTAAGATTGGTTTAAATACTGTCGAAGAGCATAATCAAGATTTGATTGATCAATTCCTCGAGGGATTAAACAAAGATCGCTACACGTTAATTAGTCCGAAAGAAAGAATAGGGCGATCCAACCTTGTTGTCATTTCACACGAAGATAAAGCAAAGAACGAAAAGATATTTCAAGATTTATTGTCCCATGACATTTACACAGCTTTCTGGAAAGGGAATATCCGCATTGCCCCACATGTTTACAATTCACCAAGCGATATTCAACGAGTGTTAACAATTTTAAATAAAGTAGAACGATAGAAAATATTTTGTAACTTTTTTGCCTTGACAACGTTTAAGGATTAGACATTAAAACGGAGGACACGATGAATAATAAGTCATGGATATTTGCCTTTTTGGTTTTATGCACATTTATTGTATGTCCATCTTCTTTTGCGCAAAAAGAAAATATTCAAGCGGCGTTAAAAGAGGCGGATCAACTTCGTGAGGAACAATCCTTTGGCGTTGCCCGACAAAAGTATGAAGAGCTCCTTAAGCAAACAGGTTTGGATGCGAAGACGATTCGCGAAATTAAATTTAAATTAGCTGATTGCAGTTGGCGTACGCGCGAACAAGCGCGATATGAAGAAGCTGTTAAGAGTTTAAAAGAATCGATTGAAGCGAAGGATCATGACCAGTGGTGGGCCCAGGCGAATGAATCGTTGGCTGAGCATTTCTTAGAAATTGATCGATGGTCGCATACGAATGATATCAAGCAATATTTAGAGAATGCGCGAGAATTTTGGGCTGGTTCCACCGATTTGAAATTAGCTCGTCCACGATTTATTAAAGTCAGTTTTGCTTTGGGCGATCTTATTAGTCAGAATTGGGGATGGAATTATCAAGATGTAAAACCTGCAGGGATTATTCAAAAGAAATTCTTACCTGAAGGCACTCCCAATACTGGTCTCGCCACTCTTTATGAAGAAATTCTGCAAATAGCTGAATCAAAGGAAGACAAGGCCAAAGTTCATTATGCGTTGGGGATGAGCTATATGAGTCAGTATGCTAACCTCGAACAGAGAAAATTTGCCGTTGAACATTTTGAAGAAGTTATTAAGAATTATTCCACGAGCGAATGGGCTGATGATGCGTATTATTATCTGGGGCAATATTATGAACAATCAAATGATTTCGTTGCGGCTCTTGCTGCTTATCGCGGATTAATCAGTCATTTCCAAAAAGGACAATCTCCGTGGGTTGATGACGCCCAGAATCGTATTAAGGATATTGCTTCACCGCAATTACGGGTAAGTACGGGATATACTTTCTTACCTGATTCGCAAATTCAATTTGATTTAGGTTGGCGTAATGTCGCCCAAGCTCAAGTGACGTTTTATAAAATAGATTTAGTTAACGAATTAAAATTTTTGCCTAATAAACCTAACGACGATTACAATCGCGGGATAAATTATTATCCAGAACTTTTGAAAAATATTGTCGATTCGGGGCGGCTTTCATCTTTACCATCAGCGTTAGCGTTAAATATAAAATTAAAGGATGATGGAAAACATGTGTGGCAACAGGAAAATCACGGATTAGCCCAGTGGCAAAAAGAGGATAGGGCTGATGAAAAGGAAAAGATTGATCCTAAAAAAGGAATACTTCCTCCGGGCGCGTATTTACTTTTAGTCAAAACAGGTGATGTGCAAGCGTATGAACTCATTTTGGTGACGGATTTAGGACTCGTGACAAAAACAGCAGGACATTCCGCATTGTTTTATACCTTCGACAGCAAAACAGGCGCTCCTCGCAAGAATGTAAACGTCAAATATCAATATCGTTATTATGATGATCAAGGACATTGGGCCTGGGAAGAAGCACAGGGTATCACGGATGATTCAGGATTAATCAAAGTCGAATTTAAGAATTCGCAAAATAAAAATTATGCGAATCAACATCAACTTTTTGTTTGTGTCTCCGATGGCACCATGCAGGCCTTTGCTCAGGGGAATTATTATTCTTATTACAACCAGTCCAATGAGTGGTGGTTATATGCTTACAGCGATCGACCGGCTTACCGACCAAATGAAGAAATTTTATTTAAAGGAATTCTTCGTCGCTATGATGGACAATTATTTGAGTCTCCCGCACAACAACGAGTTCAAGCTAGAATCTATGATCCTCGAGGCACAAAAATTTCAGAAAAGTCATATACACTTAATGACTTTGGATCTTTTCATGACAGCTTAACGCTCGATGAAAAGGCGACGCTGGGAGAATATCGTCTTGAGATATTAAGTGAAAGTGAAGATGGTAATCATTCATTGGCGCAATCAACTCTTTTTCGTTTAGAAGAATATAAGCTTCCTGAATTCCAAGTAAACATCAAACCAAAAGCTAAAGATAAAGCGACCGCTTCAAGTTTTCAATTAGGCGATGCCGTTACCGTTGATTTGAATGCAGAGTATTATTTTGGCGGGCCGGTGGCAAATGCCGAGGTCGAATATTTAATTTATCAGAAAAATTATGCGCATTACTATTATCCCAAGCGGGATTATGCGTGGTATTACGAAGATTGGCATCAGGCCAATAATTATTACGACCAGGGACAACTGATCAAACAAGAAAAAATCAAGACCGATGAAAAGGGTAGCGCCGTATTTAGTTTCGAAACGCCTAAGAATTCTACACAGGACTTGTCTTATCGTATTGAAGCGCGGGTTGTTGATCAAAGCCGACGAGAGATAAAGGCAACAGCGGAGATTAAGGTCACAAAGAATGCCTTCTATGCGTATCTTAATCCAAAACAGAATTTGTATCGCGCTGGTGATAAAACGGAGATTGAGGTTAAAACCTTGACGGCTAATAGTGAGCCAGTCTCGGTCGAAGGAAAGATTTCTGTTTCGCGCAATTGGTGGCGAGAAGCCATTGTAAAAGAAGAAAAAGTCGTCAGCGATGCTCATTACGAACCGACTGAACTATTTACGCGTTTTGTTAAAACAGACGCTAAGGGCGAAGCTGTCTTTTCTTTCGAGCCAGATCAAGATGGCTACTATGTTATTCAATTTTCTGGATTTGATAGTAAAGGCAATGAAGTTAAATCTCAGACGACAGTTTTTGTTTGTAGCAAGCAAAGTCAGGATTTAGGATATCGTTATGGCGGACTGCAAATCATTGCGGAGAAAGATACCTATCATTTAGGTGAAACAGCGCGGCTGATGCTGGTTGCTGATAAGCCGGATACGTGGGTTTTATTGAGTAACGAGGCTGATGAGATTCTTGATTACAATCTTTATCATTTGGATGGCAATGTGAAACTGATTGAATTCAAAATCACGGACAATTTTATTCCTAATATTTTTGTCAATGCTATTTCGGCGGTCGATTATCAATTAAAAACTTATGCGTTGCCGCTGATTATTCCTCCTGATGAGAAATTTCTAAACGTCAAAATCATCTCTGACAAAGAAATCTATGGTCCACGCGAAAAAGGAACATTTGAAATTGAAGTCACTGACAAAAATGGAAAGCCTGTTTCAGGTGAAATCTCTTTAGGGCTAGTTGATTCCAGTGTTTACTATATTCAAGAAGAATTTGCCAAAGATATTCGGCAATATTTTTATGGGACCAAACGTCAGCAGTCTGTCCAAACGCAGAGTAGCTTTTATCAAAAAGCGTATCAAAGATTTGATCAGGATAAAGAAGATAATTTAAAAGTCGCCAATCGAGTGGTAACTGGGAGGGCTGTTGATGAACTCGGACTGCAAAGATCGGCAGGCAGCGCCCTTGAGTATGAACCATATTATTTGGATGCAAAGTTTGAAGAGAAAGATAAGGCCGATGGACCAAGACGAGCATTCAAACAAGGAATGATCGTTGCCGAGGGCGTAGCACAAGCAAGCATGCCGGCATCCTCAGCTCATGGAAAAACACGTGGAGAATCCGGAAGTGAGTTGGCCACACCACAAGTTCGTAGCGATTTTCGCTCGACGGTCATTTGGCAGCCAGCGATTGCAACGGATGAAAATGGAAAAGCGAAAATAGAAGTACAGTTTCCGGATTCATTAACAACATGGCGAGCGACAGCACGAGCTGTGACATCAGAAACAAATGTCGGGAATGTCACGCATGAAGTAAAAACTAACAAAGATATTATTGTTCGTTTACAAGCCCCACGCTTTTTTACTGAGCGCGATGAAGTTATCATTTCAGCGAACGTTCATAATTACACGGATCAAGAACAAAAGATTAAAGTCACGCTAGAGGCTAAAGGGATCGAACTTAAAAGTGAGCCTGTTGTCTGGGTGACGATTCCCTCTTCCGGTGAGAAACGTGTCGATTGGAAGGCCATGGCGATGCATCAAGGTGTCGCCGAGTTAACGGCTATGGCGCAAGGCGCAAAAGATTCTGATGCGATGGTTAAATCTTTCCCTATTATTCCTCACGGAATCGAAAAGTTTATCGCCCAAGCAATCGCCTTAAAGAGTAATGACAATCAAGAAGTTACAAAGGAGTTTTTATTAAATTTACCTAAAGAGAGAATTGCGCAATCAACATCATTGCAGTTAAACTTTTCGCCGTCCTTGGCTGGGATGATGCTCGATGCTCTTCCTTATTTAGCTGATTATCCTTATGGATGTGTGGAGCAGACGATGAGCCGATTTCTTCCCGTGGTCATTGTCAGAAAAACAATGCGTGATTTGGGATTGAGTGAAAAAGATATCGATCAATATATTGGTGATGTGCTGACCCCACGCAATGATCCACAACATCCCGAGCGTCGTAGCGATATGACGTTATCAAAAATAAATGACATGACCAAACAAAGCCTTGATCGGATTTATGATTTCCAACATCCCGATGGTGGATGGGGTTGGTGGAAAGAGGGAAGTACGGATCGCTTTATGAGCGCGTATGTGGTTTGGGGACTGAGTCTCGCCAAAGACGCTGGGATTTCAATTCGAAGCGATATCTTTAATCGCGCCGTCGATTATCTGCAAAAACAATTAGTCGAAGAAGAAAATGAACCAGACATGTTAGCGTGGATGCTCCATGCTCTTTCCTCCGCCAAATCAAATAGTGATTTTGAAAATAAACAAACAGCACGACTTTGGGAAATGCGCGAAAAATTAAATCCTTACACGCGAGCTCTGTTTGCTTTAAGCGAACATTATCGCGGTCATCATGATCAAGCACTTGTCTTAGCTAGAAATTTATCCAATGGCCTCTCTGAGGATAAAGACAATGGAACAATTCATTGGGGCGAATCGGGAATCAATTATCGTTGGAGTGATGGTGGTGTTGAGGCCACGGCCTTCTCGATTAAAGCGCTCGTCAACATTTTACCAGAAAGTGAATGGATTGACCCAGCGATTAAATGGCTTGCGTTAAATCGTCGTGGAGCTAGCTGGAAAAATACAAGAGACACGGCTATCGCCATCTTAGGATTAACGGATTATTTAAAAACATCAAAAGAGTTAACTCCTGACTTTGATTACACAATTGTCGTTAATGGCAAATCAGTTCAAAAGGCCCATGTCGATCGTAATAATGTTTTTAGCTTTAGCCGTATTCTTGAACTTCCCAATGAAGCATTACAAGATGGCAATAATAAAGTCCAAGTGGTTATTAAAGGTGACGGGGCTTTTTATGTCGCTGGGTATTTAAAATATTTTACGCTTGAAGAAAATATTACGCCGGCAGGCAATGAAGTCTTTGTAGAACGCAAATATTTTCGAGAAGATACAAAGCCAACACTCATGAAAGGCTATGTGCCTGAGTGGAAACCACTGGAAACTGGTGACGCCATTAAAAGCGGGGACCGTATCCGTGTTGAGATCACTCTTGAGGCTAAAAATAATTATGAATATCTGCTTGCGGAAGATTATAAACCCGCCGGGCTTGAGGCGGTTGAGCTTAAAAGCGGTTCAGCCTCTGCTGATCGTTTGGATAATCAAGGACGTGAAACCGGTGAAACGACTTGGATTTATCAAGAATTTCGTGATCAAAAGGCGGCCTTTTTTATTGATCAACTCAAACAAGGCAAATATCGTATCCGCTACGAATTAAGGGCCGAGGTTCCCGGGATATTTCACGCCATGCCTAATTTGACCCATGCGATGTATGTTCCCGAGATAAGGGCGAATAGTTCGGAAATGATTGTTAACGTTGAAGATAGAGACAATTAATTTCAATCGGACTTGCCAGTTTGTTTTCCCTCCAAACATATGCCATACTTTGACTAGGAAATGTAAGTTAACGTGAGGAGGTGTCAAAGATGAGAAAAACACTTATTTCGTTAATGGCAGTAACGTTCATCGTAAGTATGGTGGGAATCGTCCACGCAGCTGATTTACCTAAGCCGGTAGATAAGTTTGCGAAGGGGACAACGGAGATCGTGAAATCTCCCATCGAGCTTTATGATCATACGAAAAAATCAATCGATAGTTCTGATCATAAAGTATTTGGCCTTTTTAAAGGCTTGATGATGGCCCCATTTCATATGGTTAAGAAAACTGGTCATGGGGTGTTAGAAGTAGCAACGTTTCCTATTGAGTAATATATACGTTCAATTTTAAACGGAGGGACGATCGTCCTCCTGGAGGGGTCAATTCCAAAAGAATTGACCCCTATTCTTTATGAGGCCAAGACTTATGGAGCAATGCGAACATAAGTCTGCGGCCGAATTAATCCTGAGTTTCGCCGAAGGCGAACGAAGGATCTCTCTCTATTCTTCCAATATTTTCTATTTCTCTTTTGTATAATATGTTACAATCCCTTCGTCATGTTATCCAAAAACAACCCTATTAAAATCGTCGCTATCTTAGGCAGTGTCAGACCAAATAATTTAACTTCCAAAGCTTTAGCCTTAGTTATTGATGAAATTAAGAAAGATCCCCAAATAGAAGTTGAGATCATTGACCCGAATGATTTTCAACTTGGCCTTCCCGGGAAAAGAATAAATTCTTCGGTTATTAAGCTGCAGAAAATTGTTGCCCAGGCAACAGGCATAGTTCTTGCCACACCCGAATATCACGGCAGTTATAGCAGCGTCATTAAACTAGTCATTGAAAATTTGGGCTACCCATCGGTTATCGCTGGTAAACCCGTGGCTCTTTTAGGTGTTGCCGATGGACAAATTGGAGCTATTAAAGCGCTTGAGCATCTGCGCAGTGTTTGTTCGCATATTGGAGCCATTGTTTTACCCGGGATTGTCTCGGTGTCCGGAATCCATAAATTGTTTGATCCAAAGGGACGATGTTCGGACAAGAAAATGGAACGCCGTATTCGTTCGGTGGCCACTAATCTTATTGCATATATAGAGAATATTGCTCCACGTAAGGCACTTGAAGAATTTGTCCGAGGACGTTAAGAGTGTCATTAACATGCTAAATAAATAATGGATATCTACAATTTCGTCAGTTTTCTGGGCATTATCATCCTCATCGCTTTTAGCTATCTTCTTTCGAGCAACCGCAAAGAAATCAACTGGCATGTTGTCGTTTGGGGCGTTGGATTACAATTCTTATTTGCCTGGTTTTTATTTGTTGTTCCCATAGGGTTAACATTTTTTTCGTTTGTTAATGACGTCGTTATTAAAGTTTTGAACTCTGCATCGGCCGGTTCACGATTTTTATTTGGACCACTCGCGCTTTCCCCAGGGATGGTTTCAGAAACGGGAGAACGCTCGTTAGGATTTATCTTAGCCTTCCAAGTATTCCCAACGATTATTTTCTTTTCAGCCTTTATTTCTATCCTTTATTTTCTAAATATCATTCCCGTTGTTATCAGATGGTTTGCTTATTTATTTACGAAACTTATGAAAGTCTCCGGAGCTGAATCCCTTTGTACCGCCACCAATATTTTTGTGGGAGTTGAATCGACGCTTGTGATAAAACCATTTTTGAAAGATATGACGCGCTCAGAATTATGTACTGTTTTAACGGCTGGAATGGCCACGGTTTCTTCCAATGTTTTAGTTTTATATGTTTTTAGT
>JAHFGL010000029.1 GCA_023247445.1 Candidatus Omnitrophota bacterium
GCGGATTGACGGAAATTTATAATCCCAACACTGTCCGAGCAAGCCTTGGCGCGGCATTTACTGTGCCGGCGGTTGCGGCTACTAATGAGGAAGCTCTTGAGTTTTTAAGGTCGCAAAAGATAAAAATTTTTGCCACGTTTCCCGATACTAAAAACTATTACACCAACAGTTCATTGGCCGGACCAGCGGCGATTATCCTTGGAAGCGAGCAGGATGGTTTAAGCGATTTTTGGAGCAAGAACGCCGATGAAAAAATCAAAATCCCTTTATTAGGGAAAGTGAATTCTTTGAATGTCGCTGTCTGTGCTGCGGTTGTAGTGTACGAGGCGGTTAGGCAGCGGAGAACGAAGAGAACGGACTCGCTCCCTTTAGAGGGACAGGTTGATTAGGATATAGATATGAATAAGAAGATATTTTTGGAGACATACGGCTGACCGATGGTCCCCTTATAGGATGACAATGGAAAAAATTGCTAAAGCATTAATTAATAAGGTATTATGACGATTCTTGAATTGGGAAACTTTTTAATTGGATGTTATACTAACTCATGAAAATAAGTAAGTCACAAATTGATCAACTTGGCAATCGTTTAAGACAGAGTTCATTGAGCGATGCAGATTTAAAAATACTGGATGATTACCGAAAATCCTTTAGTGAAGCTTACGAAGAGGTTGTCAGAAAAATTCGTGAAAAACTAAAATTGGAGCCAACAGGCCGACCCGCAAAGTCTACTACGGCAATCGTAGAAAAATTACATCGAGAAAGTATAAGATTAAGTCAAATGCAAGATATTGCAGGTTGTCGGATAGTCGTACGTGATATCCAGAAACAGGACAGCGTTGTTAAAAAACTTCGTGAAATCTTTACATCTGCTTCAGTGATGGATCGAAGAGTTAAACCAAGCCATGGATATCGGGCAGTGCACATCATCATAAATAATTTGAATAAAGCAATTGAGGTACAAATTCGAACTGAGTTACAGCATGGCTGGTCTGAGTTCTCAGAAAAACTTTCGGACAAAATTGATCCAGCCATCAAATACGGCGGCGGAAGCAAAGAAACTCAAAAAATGCTTTATGGGATTTCTATATTAATTAATAATTATGAAGGAATAGAAATCAATATCCAAGACAAAAAATCGAGAAAAAGACTCAGTAGCTTAAGAAAAGAGATAGCTAATCTTATAAAACAACACTCTAAACTATTCTAAAAAGGAAAGAATATGATTTTCTTAATTCAATATGATCGCTCAAAAGGTAGCATAGTAAAAAAAGTCCAGTTTGACGATATTGACCGCGAAAAAGCTGAGAAGAAACGTCTAGAACTAGAAATGGATCTAAATCAAAAAGGAATCCGCCATGAAGTTGTTCTCCTAGAAGCTGCTGAAGAAAATTTATTGCATCATACTCATCGCCGCTATTTTGAAACGCTTGGAACAATAGCCGCTTCTACGGGGACGACTCCTACTATAACTTCCAAATAATCAGCTCTCATCGTTAGTGAAAAAATAGGTATGGACAAAGAACAAAAATTTACTCCACTTCAAAGGTATTGGTTAACAATGGCGCAACAGCGTGGTTTAGCTGTAGATGTACCCTATTCTCTGCAACTATCCGGTGGTAATTCTTTAATAGTTGAAGTTCGTCTTAGAAATTACGGAGCAGAAAAAGGAATGTTAATAGTTTCTGAGTACTCGATTCTCCAAGCAAGGACAGAAGAAATTATAAAAATGGGTTACGGATATTCATGTATGTCTCAACCCTCAGAGGATAAAATTAAATCTGATGAAGGGCTTGATGACATCCTTAATGATTGGAAATTTAAATAACTGCAACCAATGGTTGCATTAATTAGTAAAAGTCATAGTCGTTCATCGCCACCCGATGAATAACAAAAGGACAAAATTTATAAATGATTAATATTCAACAGTTTAGAAAAACCATTTTTATCGAAACATACGGTTGCGCCATGAACGAGTATGATACTGAACTCGTTAAGTCGATTTTGGTCAAAGAAAATTATACCTTTGTCCAAAACGAACTCGAGGCGGATATTGTGATGTTAAACACATGTGCGATTCGTGAGCACGCGCACCGCAAGATTTATGGACGTGTGCATGAGATTCGCAATAACCGCAAGAAACTCCTCAAGGTTAACAAATACGACAAATCCAAACAAAGCGATGAACCGTTGATCGGTATCTTAGGCTGCATGGCGACAAACTTGCGCACCGAACTTCTCGAAAATAAAAATCTTGATATCGATTTTATCGCAGGGCCCGACAGCTACAAACGTCTACCACAATTAATTGAGGAAGCGATGGGTACCGGCGACAAACAATTTGATTTAACCCTTTCTGAATTCGAAACTTATTCTGACGTCTTGCCGATACGCAAAGAAGGCGTCAATGCCTGGATCGCAACCTCCCGCGGCTGTAATAATTTTTGCACGTTCTGTGTCGTTCCCTATACCAGGGGAAGAGAGCGCAGCCGTTCCGTGTCCAATATTATCGAAGAGGTCAAACTTTTGGCCGGTGAAGGATTCAAGCAGGTTACGCTTCTTGGACAAAATGTTAATTCTTACAACGATGGGCAAGCGGACTTTGCGGATCTCTTGGATGCTGTTAGCGGCGTTAATGGCATTCGCCGAATTCGATTCACCTCACCACACCCAAAAGATTTTCCTGATAAACTTTTGGACGTCGTTGCCCAGAATCCAAAAGTATGTAAACAAATTCATCTGCCGCTTCAGGCCGGCAACAATCGAATTTTAGATGTGATGAACCGTAACTATACGCAAGAAGAATTTTTGGCGCTGGTTGATAAAGTCCGTCATAAAATTCCTGACGCAGCTTTATCAACGGACATTATCGTTGGATTCCCAACCGAAACTGACGCCGAATTTGAAGATACGTTTAAGGTCATGAAGCAAGCTGAATTTGATCAGGCCTTTATTTTCAAATACTCTGAACGTAAGGGAACGGTCGCCTCGAAAAAATATCCAGATGATGTATCGGAAGAAAAAAAGACCGAACGGACGATGACGCTTAACAATTTACAAAAAGAAGTAATGTTCAAGAAAAATTGCGCGCACATTGGCCAGAGATTAGAACTCTTAATCGAAGATGCCACCAACCCTGAGACAGCCAACTATAAGCCTGGACGTACCGACACCAACAAGCTTGTCATTCTGCCGATCGGTGATTACCGCACGGGCGATTTTATTACTGCTGAAATTACCGATGCCACGCCACATGCTTTAAAAGGAGTTCAAACGAATATCTTGTCATCCTGAGGAGCGAAGCGACGAAGGATCTCAAAACACTTAAGATATTCTGAGATCCTTCGCTTTCGCTCAGGATGACGACTGGAAAAATCCCTAGCAAAAAATCCGTTATCATATATAATTTCTTTACTATGATTACTAGAGAACACATGACAGCCAAACAGCTTTATGAAACCTTAAAGAATATCAAACTTGGGGGCAACGTCTGCCAATATTCGCTAAGAAAATGCGAAGAGCTTGTGCCGCTGATCAATAAAATCAATGATTTAAAAGATGAAAAAAACGCCGTGATTCTTGCGCATTCCTATGTCAGCCCCGAAGTTATTTATGGCGTTGGCGACTTTGTGGGAGACTCCTACAAGTTAAGTAAAGATGCGATGAATACGCCGGCCAAAATTATTGTCTTTGCCGCGGTTCGCTTTATGGGAGAGACTGCACAGATCTTAAATCCAAACAAAAAAGTTTTAATCCCTGGACGGTTAGATGGCTGCACACTCGCTGATTCAATTAATGCACAGCAGGTAAGAGACCTGCGCAAACAATTTCCTGACTATACTTTTGTCTGCTACGTCAACACAACCGCTGAGGTAAAAGCAGAGTGCGATGTCTGTGTTACATCCTCAAACATCTATCGTGTCATCGAGAATATTCCCAACAAGAAAATCTATTTTCTTCCCGATAAATTTATGGGAGAAAATTTAAGAAACGAGATGAAGCATCGTGGACTTGATAAAGAGATCAAATATTATTCAGGCGTTTGTTACGTCCACGAAGAATATGATGTTGAACAAATTCAAAAAGTTCGATTAGAGTATCCAAATGCCAAGATTGTCAGCCATCCTGAATGTAATTCTGATGTGGTTAAGAATTCTGATTTCGTTGGCTCAACGGAGCAGATGCTGGCCTACATGCGCGATGAAAAATCTAAAGAATTCTTAATGCTGACCGAATGCGGGTTATCCAGCCGACTTCAAGTGGAATTTCCAGAGAAAAAACTCGTTGGCTCATGCACGATGTGTCGCTACATGAAGTCCAATACGTTGGAAGATATCTTGCGCGTGCTCAAAAATCCTCTGCCGCAAGATTATGTAAATATTAGTGAAGAGACGCGTCTAAAAGCCCTTAAATGCCTAGAGGCGATGTTTCATTACGCTCAAATATCTTCGGGTAATTAATACAAAATTCCAATATCCAAATACCAACCTCCAAGCAAATCACAATTTCCAACCAACAAACAATTTTGTAAATTGTTAATTGAAATTTGTATATTGTTTGGTATTTGGAATTTGTGATTTGAAATTTCAATTCAGTTAACCCTCATTGACACCCCAAAAGTGCTGTGATAAGATTCCCCAATTATGGAATACGTCGAAACAAAATTTGTCACATTTTGCCAGCCGCCAAACGAACTCGTCCTTAAAAGCGGATTCAAATTAGGTCCCATCACAATCGCCTACGAAACCTACGGGCAATTAAATAAAGACAAATCAAACGCCATTTTAGTTTTTCATGCCTTAACAGGCGACGCGCACGCCGCAGGATTTCACAAAGACGTAAAGAAACCCGGCTGGTGGGACGATATGATCGGACCTGGTAAGGCCTTTGATACCAATAAATATTTTATCATTTCATCGAACGTTTTGGGCGGATGTAAGGGAACAACCGGTCCATCGTCGATTAATCCAAAAACGGAAAAGCCGTACGGTTTAAGTTTCCCGATGGTCACAATCGAAGACATGGTTGCAGCCCAAAAACTTTTGGTTGAATATTTAGGAATAAAAAAATTACTCTGTGTCGCCGGCGGCTCGATGGGAGGACTCCAAGCGATCATTTGGGCGGTCAATTATCCGGACCTGATGAATTCATGCATCCTCGTGGCGACGAACACGCGACATACCGCGCAGCAAATCGCGCTTCACGAAGTCGCGCGACAGGCAATTATGTCTGACCCCGACTGGCAAAATGGCGATTATTATGGAAAATCAATTCCGGTTCGTGGACTTTCCTTATCGCGAATGATTGGTCACATTACTTACATGAGTGAACAGTCGATGGAAGAAAAATTTGGCCGAAAACTTATCGGCAAAGAAAAATTAGGCTACGACTTTTCGCACGACTTTGAAGTTGAAAACTATTTAAAATATCGCGCGGGAAATTTTGTCCAACGTTTTGATGCGAATTCATATTTGTATTTATCAAAGACGCTCGACTATTTTGATTTAGCCGCCGACTACAACGGTGATTTAACAAAAGCCTTTGCCAGCGCTAAGTGCAGCTTTCTGGTCATTTCCTTTACCTCCGATTGGCTTTATCCATCGTACCAATCGAAACAAATGGTCAAGGCGCTTAAGGCCAATGATCTTGATGTCTCTGATATTGAAATCAATTCTTCCTACGGCCACGATGCATTTTTAGTCGAGGTGGAAGGCCAATCAAAACTAATCTCACATTATCTCGCACGGATTGAAAAACAAAACACTCATGGAAAACGATAACCAAAAAACCATACGTCCTGATCATAAAATTATTTTACAATTTATCGAGCCTAAGTCACGCGTCCTTGATTTGGGGTGCGGTGATGGGACTTTACTGTCCTTACTCACCCAACAAAAAGAATGTCAGGGACGAGGGATTGAGATTGATGAACAATCGATCTATCAATGCATTGCCAAAGGAATTACTGTGTCGCATGGCAACATTAATACGGGGCTGTCGGACTTTTCCGACAAACGATTTGATTATGTTATTTTAAATGAAAGTTTACAGCAGGTTTTACATCCACAAAAAGTTATTTTAGAAGCACTGCGCGTTGGCAAAAAAGTTATTGTTGGGATTCCAAATTTTTGCCACATCCGAGCGCGTCTACAAATTTTCTTTGAGGGAAGAGTTCCGGTCACTAAAGAGCTTCCCTACGAATGGTATGATACGCCAAACTTACGTTTTTTAAGTTTAAAAGATTTTCGTTATTTCTGTAAAAATAATGGGATCAAAATTTTACGCGAACAAGGCCTCGCCGAAAATAAGACTGTTTATTTTCGACCCAACCTATTTGCGGACATGGGACTATACCTCCTAGAAAGGTAATTAATGAAACTATTTCCGCTATTACTCATTCTTCTTATCATCGTCATTAACATTTTGCCTCGAATACTTTCAAATCCAAGAATCAAAAGATTGCTGTTTGAAATATTCTATAAATTTAGATCAAAATTTAATGCTAAACAATCATGGAAGGAGATTCAAATGAAGATTTCAGCCCTTATTGCTTTTGTTGTCGTCGTGATTATTATCACGGTGTCTTTTGGCTGGGTCAATGTCCAGCCCAACGAGGTGGCGGTCGAAATTAATAAAGTGGCGGGAAAAGTCAGTGAAGCGCCGCTGGGGGTAGGATATCACTTTTATAATCGATGGGTCACCGACATGGTCGTCTATAAAGTATCTTCTCGGGCATATCCATCGGATACATTAGCTAGCGAAGAAGCTAAAAAATATTCTTTGGAATTAAAAACAAACGATGGACAAAATGTGCAAGTTGATTTAACGATCATTTACTCGCTCGATGCAAAAGACGTGCCGCTCTTGCACCAGCAAGTCGGCAGCAACTATGAAGATCAAATCCTTCTTCCGCAAATTCGATCTGAAGCAAGACTTGCCATTGGAAGTTTTTCTGCCGAAGAAATTTATCAAGGAAAAGTACGGGATGCGATGCAATCCGCGATCAAAAAGAAGTTGGCTGATGTTGTCTCAAAGTATCCAGCGATCAATATTCAAGATGCATTAATTCGACATTTTTCATTTAGCCCTGATTTTGAACGCGCCATTGAACAAAAGAAATTAGCGGCTCAACAAGTTGAGATCAATAGAAACAAAGCCCTCGCTGAAGAAGAGGAAGCCAAACGCCAAGAAGCACAAGCTCGCGGGATGAAACTTAAAGCTCTTCAAGAAGCAGAAGGTCGCGCACAATCTGTTAAAATCGAAGCTGATGCTTCTCGCTATAAATTAGAACAAGAAGCCGCTGGAAACTTAGCCATTAATAAAGCCAATGCCGAGGGTCAAAAATTATTATCTGATGCCTTAGGTGGTGGATCAAATGTAGTTGCGCTAAAATTTGCGGAAAATATTTCTGACAAACTACGAATCTACGGATATCCTGTTGGTCAACAATCGACATCAATTATGGATGTTTCGGGGATGTTTGGCGGGATGTTTAAACAAGTAAAGGAATAATTCGCGTTTCGTTACTCGTATCTCGCATCTCAAAACGACGAATCACAAACACCGAGATACGAACAACTAGTCACGAAATTTCAAATGCGTTCCATCGCAAAAAGGTTTTTTTTCACTACTTTTGCAACCACACCAGGCGACTTGTTTTGCTTCAGTAATTTCAACAACCATGGGAAACATTCCAGTCGCGCCATGTGAGCCATCACAAAAAGGTTGTTTCCGAGATTCCCCGCATGAACACCAGGAATATCGACCAGGTTTCATCTCCAAAATAAACGGGGCATTTTGAGCGTACGGAAATTTCTTCTTTTTCATTATCTAAACCTTTTGTTGAAAATATAACTTTTGCCGTTATGATATTGTTCAAATTAAACAAAATATACATGAAATGAATACAAAATACCACTACATAATTATCGGTTCCGGCATCATGGGGTTATCCATTGGGATGACGCTAAAGCGCATTCTTCCCGACAATAAAATCCTCATCATTGATAAAGAAAAAGAGGTTGCCTACCATGCTTCAAGTCGTAACAGCGGAGTTCTGCATGCCGGATTTTATTATACAGCCGATAGTTTAAAAGCTAAGTTTACCGTCGCCGGAAGCCGTGCCCATAAAGAATATTGCCACCGAAAGAATATTCCCATCAATCAATGCGGGAAATTGGTTGTTGCTCAAAATGCAGAAGAGCTTAAAACACTTTTTGAGCTCGAAGCCCGCGGCAAACGCAATGGCTCAAACGTCAAAATCGTATCAGAAGAAGAGGCTCGCGAAATTGAACCAAATATTAAAACCTATAAAAATGCTCTTTATTCACCCGACACGGCAAGTGTTGATCCCAAACAAGTTTGCTCTGCAATTAAAGATGATCTTATTAAAAGTGGTGTTGAATTTTTATTTGAAACACGTTACTTGGGACATCAGGGAAATGCTATCCAAACGACCAGCGGAGATTTTAGCGCGGATAAGATTATTAATTGTGCGGGACTTTATGCGGACACAATTGCTCAGGATTTTGGCTTTGGTCATCAATATACGATGATGCCTTTTAAAGGACTTTATTTAAAGTACACAAAAAACACAACCGATGTCAAAGTTAACATTTATCCCGTACCAAATTTAAAGAATCCATTTCTTGGTGTTCATTTTACAAAGACTGTTCACGGCGATATTAAAATTGGGCCGACGGCTATCCCAGCCATGTGGCGGGAAAACTATGATTTGACCTCGAATTTTAAATTTGCGGAACTTTCTAGCATTACAATGCATCAGGTAAAACTATTTTTGTCGAATGCCTTTGGGTTTCGGGATCTTGCCTTTGAGGAGATGCGCAAATATGATAAGGATTATTTTATTCGATTGGCGCAAAACTTAGTTCAAAACATTGATCCAAAAGGTTTTACAGAGTTTACCAAACCCGGCATCCGCGCTCAGCTGTTGGATAAGAAACGCTCGATCCTGGTTCAAGACTTTGTAGTCGAAGGGGATGCCCAAAGCGTCCACATTCTTAATGCCGTTTCTCCAGCTTTTACCTGTGCTTTCCCGTTTGCTGACTATATTGTAAGCACCTATATTAATATAACTTAGAAAAATACTTCCCGTCGATTCAAATAAGTCGCTTTTCAAAGTATTTCTTGACTTTTAAGGCCATTTTTGTAGTATACTTTAATTGGGAAATGCCCAAATTCGTGATTTGCAAAGGCCGCCAGCTACGCTGGCGAGCCTCGCCATTAAAATAATGAAAGGCGGGAGATAGTTATGGATATAAAATTGATGGTTCAAAGTACACCAAACCCAAATGCGCTTAAGTTTGTCTTAAATACCCCTGTAAAAACTGAAGGTAACGCAACCTATAAAAAGGGAGATGCTTGCCAGGATAATTCACTAGCCAAAACTATTTTTGGATTGAGCAACTTTATCAAAGAAGTTTATTTTTTCGATAATTACATAACGGTAACTCAAGACGGTACAGCAGATTGGGATGAGCTGGAAGAAAAGATCCGAAAAACTATCTTAGAAAACGTTGCACAGCATAATCCAAATTTTAAAGCGGAAGAACCAAAAAAAGCAACGCCGATACCAGCGGCCAATGATAACCCGGAAATCGCAAAAATAAATTCGATTTTAGATGAAACCGTCCGTCCAGCGTTACAAATGGATGGGGGGGATTTGCAAGTTATCGATTATCAAGACAACACCCTAAAAATATATTATCAAGGGGCGTGTGGTTCCTGTCCAAGTTCAAGTATGGGAACAATGAAGGCCATTGAAAACTTACTTAAAGACCAATTTAATCCTGAAATTGTCGTTGAATTGGCCGAGGGAGTTTATTAATGACAACCTCACTCACAGAAAAAAAATGTGAGCCGTGCGAAGGTAAAACAAAGGCCTTTGAACGCGGGCAAGCTGTTGAATATTTAAAACAAACGACTGGATGGAGTTTAAGTGGTGATGCTAAAACGATCTCAAAAGAATGTGTAGCAAAAAATTTTATGGTGGCGGTTAATTTTATCAACAAGGTGGCACAGATTGCCGAAATGGAAAACCATCATCCTGACGTCCATTTAACAAGCTATCGAAACTTACGCATTGATTTAAGTACACATGCGATTGGTGGTTTATCTGAGAATGATTTCATCATGGCGGCCAAGATTAACGAACTGCCTATTGAGCTAAAGAAATAATGAGGATTAGATATGTTTAAAATTAATCGAAAAATTGAATATGCGCTCATCTCCTTAAAGTATATGAGTCACAAAAATCCGGGACAGTTAACATCCGCCAAAGAAATCTGCGATGCGTATTTAACACCTTTTGATCCGACGGCACGCGTTCTGCAAATTATGGCGCAAGAAGGTATTTTGCAAGCGGAACAAGGGGCCAAGGGCGGCTATCAAATTATTAAAGATCTTTCAAAGGTGACGATGCGGGAACTTTCTGATATGATCACGGGTCCCATTGAGATCGCCAATTGTTTTCATGGCGACTATTCGCATTGTGGAATCACCGCCACATGCAAAATCATTGCGCCGATGCTTAATTTAAATGAAAGAATTAATAAAATGTTTGGGACAATTCCCATCGGTGAGCTGATCGAATGGAAGCATCACGGGGAACGCGGCATTAAAGAAAAGAAGATTAGTCCTGAGGCCGTAACGGCTACTAAGGAATCGTAATAAAGGAAACTAAGATGTCGAAATCGACTGACGAAAAATTATCAAATGAGAGAACGATCGAAGAGAATTCTCTATCAAGCAAAGACTATAAATATGGTTTTTACACCGATATTGAGACCGATCATTTTCCAAAAGGCTTAAGCGAAAAAGTTGTGGCCATGATTTCGGAAAAGAAAAATGAGCCCAGCTGGATGCGCGAGTGGAGACTTAAAGGTTACCGACATTGGGTAACGATGAAGGAACCGCACTGGCCGAACTTTAACTATGGCCCCATTGATTATCAAGGGGTTAGTTATTACAGCGCTCCCAAAAAATATAATGAGAAAAAAAATAGCCTTGATGAAGTTGATCCAGAACTTTTAAAGACATTTGAAAAGCTCGGCATTCCTTTAACCGAACAGAAACGCTTATCCGGCGTTGCCGTTGATGCTATCTTTGACAGTGTCTCCGTTGGTACAACCCATCAATCAGAGCTCGCCAAAGTCGGCGTTATTTTTTGTTCAATGACAGAGGCCATCCAACATCATCCAGATTTAGTAAAGAAATATTTGGGTTCAGTTGTTCCTTATAGCGACAACTTTTTTGCCGCGCTTAACTCAGCTGTTTTTAGCGACGGATCATTCTGTTATATTCCCAAAGGTGTTCGTTGTCCGCTAGAACTTTCCACTTATTTTCGTATTAATGCGGCAGAGTCAGGGCAATTTGAACGAACCTTAATTGTGGCCGAAGAAAGTAGCTATGTGAGCTACTTAGAAGGCTGTACAGCGCCGATGCGGGATAAAAATCAACTTCATGCGGCGGTTGTGGAACTGGTTACCATGGACAACGCCGAAATTAAATATTCTACCGTACAGAATTGGTATTCGGGAGACAAGGAAGGCCGTGGTGGAATTTATAATTTTGTTACCAAACGTGGAAAATGCTTGGGGAAAAATTCTAAAATTTCCTGGACTCAAGTCGAGGCTGGATCAGCAATCACGTGGAAATATCCGAGTGTTATTTTGCAAGGTGACAACTCAATCGGAAAATTCTTTTCGGTCGCCTTAACGAATAATCGCATGCAAGCGGACACCGGAACCAAAATGATTCACATTGGGAAAAATACCAAGAGCACCATTATCTCAAAGGGTATCTCCACGGATGAATCCAACAACAATTATCGAGGGATGGTAAAGATTATGCCTTCCGCTGATGGCGCGCGCAATTTTTCGCAGTGCGATTCAATGCTCGTTGGTAATAAATGTAGCGCCAATACTTTTCCTTATATTGAAGTTAAAAACAGTACCGCGGTCATGGAACACGAGGCCTCAACGTCAAAAATCAACGCCGAACAACTTTTTTATCTACGTTCACGTGGATTAGATTTAGAAGGTGCGGTATCTTTAATCATCAACGGCTTTTGCAAAGAAGTCTTCAAAGAACTTCCAATGGAGTTCGCGGTTGAAGCAGTAAAACTTCTTGAAATGAAACTTGAAGGCAGTGTTGGATAAGCAAGTCGAATTAATAATAGAAAAGGGAATGAAATGATTGAAATTAAAAATTTACATGCAGGCGTAAACGGTGTTGAAATATTAAAAGGGATTAACCTTAAAATAAACGACGGTGAAGTCCATGCCATCATGGGACCCAACGGTTCAGGCAAAAGCACCTTGTCCAAAATTATTGCCGGCCATCCAGAATATCAAGTCACAGATGGAGAGATTCTTTATGAAGTTAACTTCAAGAAAATTAATCTCCTTGAATTAGAAGCGGAAGACCGCGCTCGCGAAGGAATTTTCTTGGCCTTTCAATACCCAGTTGAAGTTCCTGGCGTCAACACGGCCGTATTTCTACGCGCGGCCTTTAATGAAGTCTGCAAGCATCAAGGGGCGCCTGAAATGGACCCGCTTGAATTTGACGATTACATAAAAGCTAAAATTAAAATTCTTGATATGGATGAAAAATTTGTCAACCGCCCGGTAAATGTTGATTTTTCCGGGGGCGAGAAAAAGCGCAATGAAATTTTACAAATGGCGATCTTAAATCCACGTTTTGCCGTTTTAGATGAAACAGATTCTGGGCTAGACATTGATTCGCTAAGAATCGTAGCTGATGGTGTTAACAAACTTAAACGCAAAGATAATGCATTTTTGTTAATTACTCATTATCAAAGACTGCTCAACTATATCGTTCCTGATTTTGTCCATATCATGCACGATGGCAAAATTATAAAATCTGAAGGAAAAGAGCTCGCACTTGTTGTTGAAGAAAAAGGGTATGATTGGTTAATTAAAAAATGACGACAAAGTCGTCATCCTGAACGAAAGCGAAGGATCTCAGCATTTCTTAAGTGTTCTGAGATTCTTCGTCCCTACGGGACTCAGAATGACAGAATAAAAAACAGGAAAGACACATGATTTCAAAAATAGAAGAAACAACACCCTTTATCAAAAACTTTGAAGATGTCGCTCAATCACTGCTGAGCAAAAACGATCCGTTGTGGCTAAAGGATATTCGCCAAAAAAGTCTATCCCGTTTTCGTCAACTTGGACTTCCAACCGTCCGCGATGAAGAATGGAAATACACCAATCTTTCACCCATCGCCAAAAACATTTTTCATTTGCCAACAACTGGCCAAATCATTGAGAAAGAGGCCTTGCAAAAATATATCACGCAAGCTGAGATTAATATCGTATTTGTTAATGGAATCTTTTCAAAAGAATTATCAAATCTAAAAAATATTCCTAAAGGGGTCACTATTCTTCCGCTAGAAGAAGCATTTCAAAAAGAAGAGACAACCTTTAAATCAATATCAAAGAAGTTTGATCCCGAAAAAGAAACGACATTTGTCGTCTTAAATAAAACGCTACAGACAACTGGCATTTTTATTAAAGTTGCCGCCACTTCTATCATTAATAATCTTATTCATATCATTCATGTGACAAGTGTAGCTAAAGATTCCATCGTTACATTTCCACGAACAGTTATTAGCCTTGAAAAATCCAGTGAAGCGACCGTTTTAGAAAGCCACGTCGCATTTTCAGATGATTCAACTTATTTAATCAATGCGTTAACTGATATTGTTGTCGAAGAAAATGCAACACTTCACTACACTAAGGCGCAAAAGGAAAGTCAAAAAGCGTATGCGGTGACCAACACGCGCGTCTGGCAAGAACGCAACTCCAACTTTAATGGCATGACGGTCACAACCGAAGGGTCAATCATTCGTAACAACTTAGATATCATTTTAAATGGCGAAGGGGCAACCGGCACGCTTGACGGTCTTTACAGCATTTATAAATCACAACTAGTTGATAACCACACCATGGTCGATCATCGCGTCCCCAACTGCCAAAGCAATCAACTTTATAAAGGAATTTTAAACGATGCGGCGCACGCGGTTTTTAACGGTAAGATTTTTGTTCGCTCCATTGCGCAAAAAACAAATTCCTATCAACTTAATAAAAATCTTCTTTTAGGAAAAAAATGTTTGGTTGATACAAAGCCTCAACTTGAGATCTCCGCCGATGATGTTAAATGTACCCATGGGGCCACAATCGGCCAGCTCAATGAAGATGAAATTTTTTATCTACGATCCCGCTGTATCGATAAACGAACAGCTACAAAAATGCTCGCCCGCGGATTTGTTGATGATCTTCTAAACACGATTAAAAGTGACTCTATTCATCAAAAAATGAATCTGCTTTTGGAACCATCCTTAAGTGCGTTATGATGAGACAAAACAATGAACAAGAAAAATGTATCACAAATCCGCAAAGACTTTCCCAACCTGCACGTAAAGGTGCACGGCAAGCCGCTTGTCTATCTAGATAACGCAGCGACAACACTTAAGCCCAACGTAGTTATTGATGCCATTACCAATCACTATAAAACAACAACCGCCAACATCCATCGCGGCGTTCATTATTTAAGCGAAAAGGCCACGGCTGATTTTGAAGTAACGCGAAATAAAATTAAAGCACTTATTAATGCCAAATCATCCGCCGAAATTATCTTTACCCGCGGCACGACAGAATCCATCAATCTTGTTAGCAACAGTTACGGCCGTACATTTCTAAAAAAGGGCGATGAAATTCTTATTTCCGAGATGGAACATCATTCAAATATCGTCCCCTGGCAAATGCTTTGTCAAGAAAAGGGCTGCATCTTAAGAATTATTCCTTTTACTGATTCTGGCGAGCTAGATTTAAACGCATTTACAAAACTTCTAACGCCAAAAATAAAATTCATTTCAATCGTCTATATTTCCAATTCGCTGGGGACGATTAACCCAGTTAAAACAATGATCGCCCGGGCGCACCAACTTGGAATTCCCGTTTTGGTTGATGCGGCGCAGGCGATTGCCCATCTTCCTATTGATGTTCAAGAACTAGATTGCGATTTTTTGGTTTTCTCCGGGCATAAAATGTATGGGCCAACGGGCGTTGGCGTCCTTTATGGAAAAACAGAGCTTCTAAATAAAATGCCGCCGTATCAAGGCGGTGGAGACATGATTTCCTCAGTGACATTTGAGAAAACGACCTACAACGTGCTTCCCCATAAATTTGAGGCGGGCACGCCCAACATTGCGGATGTGATTGGACTGGCCGCGGCGATTGATTACATTCAAAAACTTGGTTGGGATTATATAGAAAAACATGATCAAGAATTACTCGATTACGGAACAAAGGCTCTTAATAAAATTTCTCAACTAAGATTAATCGGAACGGCTAAACAAAAATCAGCGGTATTATCATTTGTCTTACCGCAGATTCATCCGCATGATTTAGGAACCTTAGTTGATCAAGATGGCATTGCGATTCGAACCGGACATCATTGTACGCAGCCGGTCATGAAACATTTTGGCGTTCCCGCAACAGCGCGCGCCTCATTTGCTATTTACAATACCAAAGAAGAAATTGACAAACTTGTTCAATCCATTGAAAAGGCAAAAAAAATATTTAAGTAATCTGAAATAATAATATAAACCTTCTGTCATCCTGAACGAAGTGAAGGATCTCAAGATTCTTAAGTGTTTTGAGATTCTTCGCTGCGCTCAGAATGACGAGAGTTATTGTGAGGAAACAATGACCGATCAAAACGAACTTTATCAGCAAGTCATCTTGGAGCACAATAAAAAGCCCAGAAATTTCAAAAAGCTCGAGAAGCCGACGCACATGGCGGAAGGATATAATCCACTCTGCGGCGATCATTTAATGGTTTATCTAAATCTCAACAAAGACAACACGATTGAGGATGTAACCTTTGAAGGCGATGGCTGTGCGATATCAAAAGCTTCAGCTTCAATGATGACAATGACATTAAAAGGAAAATCCGTTGATGAGGCCAATAAACTTTTCGAAGAATTTCATCAACTGGTAACCGGCAATTTAAATCCGGATAAAGATAAAAATATTTTAGGAAAGCTCGCTATCTTTTCAAATGTCTGGCATTTTCCCGCGCGTGTCAAATGTGCAAGCCTTTGTTGGCATACGATGAAGGGAGCCCTTGATAAAAAGAAGAGTATCTCAACAGAATAAACCTATGGGCTCTCAGCCTTCAGCTATCAGTTTTCAGCCGCTTCCAGCTGTAGACTACTGATAGCTGAGAGCTGACAGCTGAAAGCCCCTTTATGCTACTACTACAAGACAAACTAAATAGACCGTTACATGACTTAAGAATTTCCGTCATCGATCGCTGCAACTTCCGCTGCCCCTACTGCATGCCGGAAGAAAAATATTCTAAGCATTATACATTTCTGAAAGAAAAAGAGTGGTTGAGCTTTGATGAAATCATTCATTTAGTTCAACTATTCGCCAAAGTTGGTGTGCGAAAAATTCGCCTGACCGGCGGCGAGCCACTGCTGCGCCCCAACCTTGATGATTTAATCAGTGATCTAGTAAAGATTCCAGGAATAGAAGACATCGCCCTAACAACCAATGGGGCATTATTATCTGCCTATGCCCAAGCCTTAAAAGAAGCTGGCCTCAAAAGATTGGCCGTCAGCCTTGATTCACTGAATCCTGAAATTTTTAAATTCTTAAGCGGACAAAAGGGAAATGTAAATACCGTTCTTGACGGAATAAAGGCCGCAGAAAAAGCTGGCTTTGAATCGATTAAAATTAATGTCGTTGTTCAAAAGGGAATTAACGATCAGTCAATCATTGATCTTGTTAAATATTTTCGTGGCACACCGCATATCTTGCGTTTTATTGAATACATGGATGTTGGTAATTGCAATAGCTGGAAACTTGAGTCCGTTGTTCCATCAAAAGATATTTTAAGAATGATTAACGAACAATTTCCCTTAATCGCCGTTAAAGCTAATTATTATGGCGAGGTCGCAAAACGTTATCGATTTTTAGATGGGAAAGGGGAGATTGGATTTATTTCTTCGGTCACTCAATCGTTTTGCGGGGATTGTACGCGGGCACGAATTTCGACCGATGGAAAAATTTATACTTGTCTTTTTGGTCGTGAGGGACAAGACCTTAAAACGCCGCTTCGCGAGGGCGTTGGGGATCAAACATTATTCGAAATTATTAAACGGGTTTGGCAAAAAAGGGAAGACCGCTATTCAGAACTACGATCACAAATTCATTCTACCGATTCCACGCCTGCCAAAGTCGAAATGTTCCAAATCGGGGGGTAGTTTAAAATAGGGACACGTACCTTTTCCTGCCTTTTCACAGAAAAAAATATCTTGCATATATAAAAAATTAACGTAAAATTTAATTCACAACAAAGAAATATTCGATTCCCCTCTTTGCTCGATTCCCCCGAACGAAAGGGGTATTTTTATGCCAAGAAGAGCAAGGGTTGTTGCCGTTGGAATGCCGCATCATATCATTCAACGAGGTAATCGCCGACAAAAGGTCTTCTTTCAAAAAGAAGATAGATCCCATTATCTTTCCATATTAAAGAAATTTTCTCATAAATATAAATTAGCGATATGGGCCTATTGCTTAATGGATAATCACATACATTTAATAGCAGTCCCATCAACAAATGACGGTCTTGCCAAAGCCATTGGAGAAACGCACAAAATATATACGTGGCGAATCAACCAACGTGAAAAATGGCGAGGATATTTGTGGGAAGGACGATTTAAAAGCTTTGTCATGGCCCACGATTATCTTTATAAGGCAGTTCGATATGTAGAAAGAAATCCCGTGAGGGCAGGGATTGTTCAACAGGCACAGGATTATGAGTGGTCAAGTGCCCGTGCACATGTGAAAAAAAATAAAGACCCGTTGTTATCTGAATTTTATTTGATGAATGAAATAAAAGATTGGAGGACTTATTTAGCTGATGATAAAGAAGAGGAAATAAATGCTATACGCAAACAAATTAAAGCAGGATTACCTTGGGGAGATCAAGAGTTTATTAAACAATTAGAAGAAAAGCTTGGAAAAACTTTACGCGTCTTAAAACAAGGTCGTCCAAAATCTAGAAAAGGTACGTGTCCCTAATTAATCCTGGCAATTATAACATCAACTCGCAACACTCTACCGTAATATCATTTGAATCCATAGTTCTGCCCGGATTATACATTACAGAACGAACATATTCTGTTTCGTCACAACGCATCCATTTACCTGAAGTTCCAGCGGGGACACTCTCTGTCGGGGAAGGAACCAATGCTGAAAAATCTTGACCTTGAATTACACGACAAGTACTTGATCCTAGCTTTACACATTGCGCATTAGCGCAAGTTGGATTTTGATGATCAAGCAGTAAATAAATATTTATAACCATTAACGTGATAAACATTAACCATAACATCTTATTACTCTTCATATTTTTCCTCCCTTGAATTTTTAATTCCCTTTTAAAAATATATTTTTATTTCATCCCTTTAATCGTCCACCAATTATGTCCACCTTTACCAGTATTGATGGTCCTAATCCCCGTCATCAAATAGCAACCCTGTGTATCAGCCCCTACGGGATGGCCTTCGGTATCTGAATAAAAATTCCCAAATTCTTTTTCGTGATGACCATCGAAACAGGTAGGATTCATCTGGGCACATTCAATATACCAATAATTATGCCCACCTTTACCTCGATTAGTCGTCCAAAGACCAACCGCTGCATGATTAAGATCACATACTTGTCCAACGTATGAACCTTCTGTATCTTCATAAAAAGTAGTGGCAACCGGAGGGAAAGAATACGAGAGCCCTACAGATGCTGGTGGCGTAGCAGGGAAACCTATGGGAGAACCACTGGCCCCGCCAGTTGGCTTTCCATATTTAAGTTCCGATGGATTGACAAAGCAAGTGGTTGGCAACTCTCGGCATTTAATATACCAATCGTTATGGCCTCCTTTACCGTAATTTTGGGTAACGACCCCAAACATGACCATTCCTGCGGGGCAGCGTGAACCAACCCAACTGCCGTCTGTATCTTCATAAAATCGTTCGCCTGCTGGAATTGATGTTCTAGGATTGACAGTCAGATAGTGCCAAGTTCCAACGGAAGAAAACGCTCCACAACAGTTCCAAATATCTGTACAATTCTTTACATGATCAGCTGGGCAGCCCGCCACGTCAACATAATTAGGATCGTTAAAATGAGGATCTAAAGGATTTGAACAGCCAGAAATATATCCACCACATTTACAAATACCTCCATCTCGAATGGAACCCAGTGGACAATCACACCTATTAGCTGGTGTGGGCGGAGTCGTTGATTCATCAGCTCCCAAAGGAACAAAAGGCTCTTTACACTCATATTGACATTTTGTATTTCTGTTCACCGGATCATCACAGGTTCCCTGATTAATATATGAATAATCAATTCCAAATTTAGTTAAACCTGTGTCATCACCTGCGCATAGAGGCCCATAAGCGGCGGCGACAGCGGGATCACTGAAATCAGGCAAGCTGCCCTCACAAGCAAACGTGCATGATGTATGATTATCAATACAACGATACCATGTTTGGGTTGGACCAGATCCAGATAAATTCCCACATTGATGCTTTTGAAGTAGCTGATTCGTAAAAGAACAATCAACCGTGGTCCCATCTGGATTAGTCATAACTCTAGGGACAGGAAGTCTGATGGTTCCCGACCCACAACCTACATCAGTCCAATCTGTACAACATGATGAATTAGTTTCACATAGTGGCGAGGGCGGGGCACTTGGACAATCATTACCAGGCAATGGAATACAATTTCTAGGCTCATAAATTTTCATAGAAATTAATGATTCTGTTTCACCACAACCGCCAGTTCCGCAACATGGAACGCTTGTATCGGTGGAAGCACAAGGAGGAACGGGTCGACCAATTCGACACGTACATTCTGGGGCTTCAGTTTCCGTTGAATTACTAAATTCTAAGGGATCTTGCTGCGAGTCACTTACAGAATCTTCCCAGCCTTTGACATGGGCATTCCATGAACGAATAACATACGGTCCCATGATAATAATCCCAGACATAACCAGAATAAGAAGAGTGGAATACTCTAAAAGATTTTGCCCTTTTTTATTTAACTGCGGGAATAGATGGGTCATTTAAAAATCCTCTTGTGATACTACAAGTATAAAATATTAAAGGAGAGAATTCAACCTAAAGACCAGAATTTTCTTACCAGACAATATCCTTTATTTGGGTAGGAATTCCCTTAAAGGACCCTACAAAACGAACTTCGCGAACAAGATCCAAGTTAAATTGATCTTTAACAATCTGCATCATTTCTTTCGAAAGCTCATATACATCCTGAGCACAACAGCCGTCCGATTTGACAATAATATTGGCATGCTTTTCAAAAATAACCGCCCCGCCATATTTTAATTTACTGCCGCCAGCCTGTTCTAAAAACCACCCAGCAGCCTGGCGTTTACCAGCCTTTGACGTTGGTTCAATATTACGAAAAAAGCTTCCAGCGCAAGGATGAGTTTTTAAATTAGGATGTTTTTCATGACGAATTCTTAAGAGCTCATGACGTTCATTTTGCATTTGAATTTTATCGCCTGGCGTTAAACCAAAACAGACTGACAAAAGAATATCGCCTGTTTTCTTTAAATCCGAATCTCGATATTGAAAGTTTAATTCTTCTGGTCCAACATGTTTTTTGATGCCCTCTTTGGTTAATAACGTAACTGATTTTGTGACATCGCCAACTTGCTTACCGAAGGCCCCAGCATTGCCCACAACCGCGCCGCCAACTGTTCCGGGGATTCCTGAAGTATACGTAAGACCTTCCAGGCCACATTCGATCGCATATTGAGCGAGGTCATCTAAAATAGTGCTTCCTGAAACAATCAGATCATTCCCATCGCGTTTAATAATTGGCGTGTTACTTAAATAGCGGATGACATAACAATTAACTCCTTGATCGGAAATAACTAAATTCGATCCGCCGCCGATAAGAAGAAAGGGGAAGTTGTTATTGATGAAATAGGTAACAACCGTTTCTAGTTGAAGAGGTGTCTGACACTGAATCAACCCTTTACATGGGCCACCTAAATGGAAGGTTGTAAATTCAGCCAGAGGAACATTGTATTGGATAACCACATCGAGATTCTCCAGAATTTCTAAATTCAACCATTACTCCTTTACAAATACGGGATTTTTTTCTTCGCATCGCGCCAACAAAAATAAATATACCGACAGTCGATTAAACCATCGCAGAAGTTCTTTATTCGTCATTTCTTTTTTCTGAAAAAGTTCAACAATCTTGCGTTCACAACGCCGGGTGAGCGTTCGGGCCTGATTGATATAGGCGGCCGAAAGAACATTCCCAGGAATGATAAAACCTTCGTGAATGTCTGTTATCGCGTGAAGACGCTTAACGCGAGCTTCAAATTCATCGACAAAAGATTGATCCACGCGTTTAGGTAAACTCTTCAACATTTTCTTTGTTGTCGCTAATTCAGAGCCGGCAACAAACAAATCACGTTGAAGCTCTAAGATATCATCTTTGACATTTTTGTGCTTAGCATGAAAACGTGCAATCCCCAGAACCGCGCCCAATTCATCAAGATCGCCTAAAGTATCAATCCGTAGCGAAGCCTTTGAGATCCGTTCGCCGGAAAAAAGAGAGGAGAATCCGCGATCACCTTTTTTTACAATTAGATTAACTTTTGAGCGTTTCATTCTTGAAAATACGATGTCTGTCCTAAGACGATGGCGAGTTCTGCTTTTTTTAGTTCTTTGCCTAAATACGCGATGTGAGTTTTTTCTTTAAACCACGTAAGACTATGTTTCTTTTCATACTTAAAGATCGCATCGTAAACATCCTGACATTTGCGACCGCTAAAGATTTTCATAATCTCGTGATCTTTGTTGCAAACCGCCACTTCAATTCGATTGATATGCCAATTGATACGCACTAAAACATAAAAGCCTGTTGGATCGCGTTTAAAATCTTTGTAAACATCATACTCGGGGCAATCGATTGTTTCACACGCCTTTGCCGTCCGCTGCGATTCCCACACATACGAAACTTTTTTATCCGTCATACAGAGCTCGCTTTCGGTAGATGAATCGAATTAAGGATGTGGAACCCAAGCGTTACCAACTTGACAATTAACCCAGCCCGATTCTCCATCCACATAATATTCTTTTTTCCAAATCGGAAGTCGTTTCTTAACTTCATCAATGATATAGCGACAGGCGGCAAAAGCGTCATCGCGATGCGCGGCGATCACCCCAACCCACACGGCCATCTCACCAATTGTTAGTTTACCGACACGATGAAAACAGCGAAGATCAATAATGGCAAATCGTTCTTTGGCTTCCTTAAGAATTACTTCGAATTCTTTTTGGCATAAAGGTTCAAAGGCTTCATATTCTAACGCCACAACTTTTTTGCCGTCATTATGATTGCGCACCAAACCTTCAAAAGAGGCAAACGCCCCCGCTTGATCTGATTTCAGATTTTCTTTAAGGTTAATATTTTCGAGAGGAGTCGTGGAAAGATAAAACATTAGTAGGTTATTTTGACAATTCCGCTTTTTATTATGCACTGACAACTCAGACGATTATTGCGATCCATTCCGAGATCTTGTTCTTCTTGGTTAAGCTCGCCCAAATTATCCGCGCCTTCTTGAACTTCAATTTGACAGGTTCCGCAAACCCCGGAATTGCAACTAAAGGGAATGCCAGCCCCTTCGCAAAGGGCATCGATTTTTGTGCCGTCAGGGACTTCATATTCTGTACCATCAATGATTAACTTAGCCACGTAAATAATCTACCTTATAAATGTTTTAGAAAAGATTGTTTACGCCCCGCGAACGATAGTGAGCAGGGGTTTCCACATAACCTTTAAACTTCCGGAAGTGCGAAGACAATATTCTTTTCTGGATTTTCAAATTTGTGAACCACTGAGTCAGGAAAAGAATTTTGAATACGTATAACCAGATCATCCACAATAACACGAGGGACTGAAGCCCCAGAGCTAATCCCAATCTTTTTCTTACCTTTTAAAACAGACATATCAAGCTGATGGGCCGTGTCAATAATATAACTTTCAGCCCCGGCGCGTTCCCCGGTTTCACGCAATCTATTGCTGTTGGAACTGTTCGGTGATCCGCAAATAATAATCACATCACACATCGCAGCTAATTCTTTAACGGAATCTTGCCGATTCTGCGTCGCGTAACACAAATCAGAACGTGGAGGTCCGATCAAACGTGGAAATTTCGCCTTAAGCTTGGCAATCATATTCGTTGTCTCATCAACCGAAAGAGTTGTCTGCGTAATATATGAAACTGATTTGTTGCTATCGATATTTAGCTCGTCAATATCTTCTTCATCTTCGACAATATGAAGTAATTTCGGATTCACATACCCCGATGTCCCAATTAATTCCTGATGTCCTTTATGGCCGATTAAGATAACTTCATTTTGTTCGGCGGAAAATTTGACCGCTTCTTTGTGAACCTTAGTAACAAGCGGACAGGTGGCATCAACAAACTTTAGATTACGTTCTTTCGCTTTATTAATCGCCGAAGGAGGAACGCCATGCGCACTAAAGATAATCCGTTCGCCGACAGGAACTTGATCCATATCCTCAACAAACACAACGCCACGCGCGCGAAAATCGTTAACAACATACGTATTGTGAACAATCTCATGATAAACGTAAAGAGGAGAACCATAGCGCTCAAGCGCTAGTTCAACAATATCAACGGCGCTGGCAACTCCTGCGCAAAATCCTTGTGTTCGTGCTAAATAAATATCCATTCGATAGCCTTTAGTATTTAATTGAATAATAATTACTTCTTCACTATAATTGGCGTTAATTATAACACGGAAGATTCATTTGTAAATTATATACAGCGTTTCAAAAGACATACAATATTTTGTATTGAAAGACGCGGTATTATCCCTCGCGTTCTGAAATTAAAAATATTTTAACTGAAGCGAGGGGCAAATTCGAGGAGTATTAAGAAAAATATGGAGTTAAATCGACGTAGAAAAACACCCACCGTTAAGATTGGCAACGTCCTTTTAGGCAGCGATCATCCTGTTGTTATTCAATCCATGACGGATACGCCCACAGCGGATGTTGAAGCCACCCTTAAACAAACAATCGAATTAATTGAAGCTGGATCTGAACTTGTGCGCTGGACAATTAATGATGATGCTGCGGCCCGGGCTGTTCCAGAAATCGTGCGTGCCTTGCGCGATAAAGGATATAAAACACCGATTATTGGCGATTTTCATTTTAATGGACATACCTTGTTAACGAAACATCCAGAATGCGCCGCTGCCATTGATAAATATCGAATCAATCCAGGCAACGTTGGCAAAGGTGAACGTCATGATGATAATTTTGCCGCAATTATCAAAATTGCCATCGCAAATAACAAAGTCGTTCGTATTGGCGTCAACTGGGGATCACTAGATCAAGAACTCTTAACACAGATGATGGATCAAAATGCGAAATTAAAAGATCCCAAAGACGCCCGCGAGGTTACCTTAGATGCGATGATCGAGAGTGCGATTCAAAGTGCGCACTACGCTGAAAAACTAGGAATTAAAAAAGATAAAATTGTCATCAGCGTCAAAATGTCTGTCTTGCAAGATATGGTTACGGTTTATTCCCGCCTGGCGAAAAAATGTGATTATGTTTTACATCTTGGATTAACGGAGGCCGGAAGCGACATGCAAGGGATTGCCTCAAGCGCAGCGGCGCTGGGAATTTTATTGCAACAAGGCATTGGCGATACCATTCGCGTATCGCTGACCCCACAACCAAACATAAAACGTTCTCGAGAAGTTGAGGTATGTAAAGCAATCTTGCAGGCCATGGGGCTACGTTATTTTCGACCGAGCGTCACCAGTTGCCCCGGCTGCGGACGAACCTCCAGCAATTATTTTCAATATCTCGCCAAAGATATTAACGAACATATTGAACGCAAGATGCCGGACTGGAAAAAAGAATATCCCGGCGTTGAAAAAATAAAGATTGCGGTCATGGGTTGTGTTGTTAATGGCCCAGGTGAAAGCCGTCATTCGGATGTCGGGATAAGTCTTCCAGGAAGTTTTGAAAAACCTGTCGCTCCCGTTTACGTTGATGGAAAAGAGTCAACAACACTAAAAGGTGATCACATCAAAGAAGAATTCATTTCTATTTTAGAAAAATATATCCAACAACGATTCCAATAAATCGTTTTCTCAAATTCTTCTTATGTATGTTCCTTCTGCTTTAGAAAATTTCTTCCGATCGATTACACAAACAAAAAGCCCCAACTTCAATCCACATCACAATCCCCCAAAATATCTTTATCTTGAAATAACATCAGAATGTAACTTCCGATGTAAACAATGTCATCTCTGGATGAGCAAAGAGGGGAAAGATGGCTTATCGACAGAAGAAAAGTTAAATATCATCCGTCAATTCCACCGGATGAATAATCAAGGGATTGTAAGTTTTACCGGTGGTGAAACAATGACCAAGCTTGATGAATTTTTTGCCTTAAGTTCACTGTGTCGCAGTCTAGGACTCATCAGCTTTGCCAATACCAACGCCAGCTACATTACCAACAATCTTTTGGATAAAATATTAACCGAGGGGCCACAGCATCTAATTATTTCCCTCGATAGTCATCGTAGCGAAATCCATGATTACATCCGCGGCGTCAAAGGCAGTCATGCGCAAATCATTGCGTCTATCCGATCGCTTGTTGAGCTTAGAAGGAAAAAATATAAGGGGATAAATACCAAAATCGGTATTATGTCGATTATCTTTGATAAAAATATTTACCTGCTTAAAGATTTTATTAATTTTGCCAAGTCACTTGAAGTCGATGGTGTTGTTTTTCAAGTCTTAAATAAAACATTTAACAATCAAGATCCCAAGGATAGTTTCTTTACCGAACATTTCTTAAATGACAAAGAAAAATGCAAATCTCATATCGATGAAATTTCAAAAGAGTTCGGGGATGATCCATTTGTTTACACAAAGAAAATGGACTGGGACTTCATCAAGCTGTATATCGACAATCCCAATTCAAGCAGTGAACAGGTCTGCAATTCCCACGAAAAAAATATTATGGTCGATATGTATGGAAACATCCAACTATGCTTTAATATGCGCCAATTAAATAACGGGAACTTCCTGGGCAACACCCGAAACAACGATCTAAAAAATATTTGGCCATCGCAAGACGCGCGCACCGTTAGAAATAAAATGAGTACCTGCCGGGCATCGTGTGGCATGATGGTTTGTCATAAAAAAGAATCTGTTTCTATCCTTTAATACCTCTATGCAAAATTTATTTCTACGCCCCCCAAAGAATTTGTTTATTGAGGTTACCACTGAATGTAACTTGCGATGCAAACAATGTCATCTGTGGATGAGTAAAGAAGGAAGTGGTAGCCTTTCAACCGAAGAAAAGCTTGGCCTCATAAAACAATTTCATCAATTAAATTCACGCGGGAGGATTTCCCTAACCGGGGGAGAGCCGATGTCGAAGATGGATGAATTCTTTGCCTTAACAAAGTTATGTCGCAAACTTAATCTAGACTCCTCAGCCAATACAAATTCAACTTACATTACCGACAATCTTATTGAAAAAACTTTAATAGAGGGTCCGACCAATTTGCTCATCTCACTCGACAGCCATCTATCAAAAGTTCACGACTATATCCGCGGAAAAGAGGGCACATTTGATCACGTGGTTAGTACAATTCAATCCCTGGTCAAACTTAAGAAGAAATCTGCGCACATCAAAACTAGAATCGTAACCAGTACAATCATATTTAATGACAACATTGGCCTATGGCGGGATTATATTCTTTTTGCGAAAAATCTAGGGGTCGATGGAATGCTCTTTCAAATTATTGATAAAACATTTTGGAACCAAGCCCCCAACGACTTATTCTTTGAAAAGAATTTCTTCAAAGATAAAGAAAGGGCCAAGAATAAAATAGACCAAATCATCGAAGAGTTTGGCAATGATCCAGCCATTTATACCAAGCCCCAAGATCTAAGATGGATGAAACTTTACATTGATAATCCCAACTATATTTCCGAGCAGGTTTGCGATTCCCATAAGCGCAACATGATGATCGATATGAATGGCAATGTTTCACTGTGTTTCTATATGCATTACTTAACGAGCGGAAAACATATTGGCAATATCCGTGAACATCGCATTAAAGACTTGTGGCGCTCTCAATACGCAGGACAAACACGTAACGTCATGAAAACCTGCCGTCTTCATTGCGGGATGCAAAATTGTCATCGAAAAGAATTAAACTAGAAGGAGGGGGTTATTGAATTGATTTTAGAAACTCGAGGACTTCTTCGTTGTGACCCTGCGGCTTGACCTTCTCAAAAACTTTCGCAATCTTGCCATCTTTTCCAATAATAAACGTCACACGATCAACACCCATATATTTGCGACCATACATACTTTTCTCAATCCACACACCATAATCCTTGCAGGTCTTTTTATCTTCATCGCTTAGAAGAATAAAGGGAAGGTCAAATTTGTTGATAAACTTTTCATGGGAACTAAGGCCATCCGGGCTGACCCCAAGGACAACGGCACTTTCGGATTCAATATTTTTAATCTTGTCGCGAAAGCCGCAGGCCTGGACGGTGCAACCAGAAGTATCATCTTTAGGATAAAAATAGAGAACGACATTTTTCTTTCCGCGAAAATCTTTTAGCGAAACGTTTGTTCCGCTACTGGCAGGTAAATTAATTTCAGGAGCTATAGTTCCAAGCGTGGGTCTTGGCATCGTAAATTCCTTTTCGTAACAACTTCGCCTCAAGGCCATCTTCAATCGGCCAAGAAGTTATCTCAAGTTTGTTGTCATCTAAATCGTAAAAATATAATGACCATGATTTTTCACGCTTTTTGGCAAACTCTATTTTGACATGATGACTTTCTAAATGTTTAACCATGGCGTCAAAATCATTGGCATGGATGCGAAACGAAAAATGATTGGCGCCCAAACCTTCATTTTCAAAGGCGTGTTTGTTATCAAAATTTTTGGCTTGGATAATCCCAATCAAGGCAGGGCCGCAGTCAAGAAAATATTCAATACCGGGCTTGGAGGGTTCGCGCTCGGTAATCTTCAGTCCAATAACCTTCGTATAAAAGGCAACTGCTTTGTCAATGTCCCGCACATTAATCGCCACATGATCAACGCCTTGGATATGAATCATATTATCACCCTTGCGTCATCCTGAGCGCAGCGAAGGATCTCAGAACTTCTTAAGTGTTTGGAGATTCTTCGTCACTTCGTTCCTCAGAATGACGGAAAAAATATTTAAAGTTTTATTATTTTCTCAATTTTTCTTTGCTTAAACATAACGTACTCTTTATAACCCGCTTGCTTGGCGAGTTCAACAGCCGCTTTATAATCTCGCCCGACATCGTTGGGGTCATGGGCATCAGAACCGAAGGTCAAAGGAACGCCTGTCTTACAATATATTTTTAAATTAGAAAGCGCGGGATACATTTCTTTAATCGGTTTACGTAAGCCTGAGGTATTAATTTCAACCGCCATCCCAGAATCCTTAAAAACTTTTGCTGTCTTAGTAATCTCTGTAGTCATATCTTCGGTCGCTCGATGGCCAAATTTCTTAACCAAATCAACATGGCCCATGATGTTAAACAATTTTGACTGCGCTGACTGACGTAAAAGATCATAATAATCATGATAAACGCGGTTGATATCAATCTCATCCCATGTCTCGCGCGTATCGGGATCATCAAATCCCCAATTTTTAATAAAATGGACGGAGCCAATCACATAATCGTACGGATAATCATCGAGGATTTTTTTGGTCTTTGCTTCTAATCCGGGAATAAAATCAGCTTCAATTGCAACTTTTATACGCAATTGTTTTTTATATTTTTCCCGAACCTCTTCAATCATTTTATAGTAGGTGGGAAGTTGTTTCATGCTCATCGTAATTCTAGGATCTTCATGCGAGACAAGAGGGGCATGGTCGGAGAAACCAATTTCTTCTAATCCAAGCTTAATCGCAGTTTCCGCATATTCTTTGGGCTGACCAATGGCATGGCCACAAAGAGGGGTGTGCATATGATAATCATAAATAGGTGTCATGGTCGTTAGGCTCCTTTGATGTCTACATATATTAATATTTTTCTTTTAATTGTCATTATCTTTTTTATCTAAGATGATAATCATCTTCCTTGCTATATCATTTTGCGGATCAATCGTTAATGCCCTTTTATAATCTTTACGCGCTTCTTGCCACTGATTTTCACCATAATAGACTCCCGCTCGATTTAATAACGCTGGCATATGCTGGGGATTTATTTTAAGAGCTTCGCTATAATCCTTAATAGCTAAATCCGGTCGGCCAAGAACAGCATACATATTCCCTCGATTATTAAACGCGAGGATCTCGCGCGGATTAACTTTAACGGCATTGCTATAATCTTTAATCGCTTGATCGTATAGATTATAGGCCGCATAAATATTACCACGATTAAAATAGGCCAAACCGTAGTTAGGCTCAAGCAAAATAGCCTTATTAAAATCATTAAACGCCAATCTCATATGGCCTTTTTGCCAAAAATAACTGCCACGATTGTTATACGCCACTGGATTCGATGGAAAAGTTTTAATATTGTCACTCCATAACTTTTCATCGTTTTTCCATATCTGCGTTCTTACAAAACTCAACGAAGCCAAATAAATGATGTAGAGAATAAAAATCCATTTGATAAGAAGGGCTAGACCTGGTTTTTTTGAATCTTTCTTTAACAACCAATCAATAATTACGGCGAGTAAGATAAAAATTCCAAGCGATGGGATATACACAAAACGCTCATAAATTAAAGAGTCGTTGATCTTGATGAAATGCAAAACCGGAAACATCATAACGAGAAAGAATAAAAAAGCTACCCGCGCTTTTCCTAAATATTTATTGCGTAAAATAAGATAGATTAACCCAAAAACAATTAGCGGCGCCGCATAAACAATAAAAGAGTAATGACCATTTATTGTTTTAGGCAAGGGATAGAAACAAGAAAGAATTGTTGGAAAAATGATTTGGCTTATATAAAAAAGCGTCGCCAAACAAGAAAACCAAAAGCGATCTATGAACGAATAAATACGGTTGGCTGGAAACGCATAAGCGGCGTCAAATGCCCACCAATGGATAAAACAAACCAGGACAGCCAAAGCAAGGTAGGGCAGTTTATTTAGTACATCTTTACGATTAATTTTGTCGGTAAAATAAAAATCGATTAGAAGTAACACAAATGGCAAGCTTACACCCATCGGTTTTGCGAACAGCGAGACAACAAAACATAACAACGCTAAAAGACTATATTTCTTGCTCTGATCAAGGTATGTCTTCGCTTTGATATAGTTTAAAATGGCGAGAAGCAGAAAGCCTGCAAAAAGAACATCTTTACGTGAAGAAACCCAGGCCATCGACTCAACCTGCAAAGGATGAAGGCCAAACAAAAGTGTGGCGAAGAGACAGACTCTTAAATTTAACTTCAAATATTGTAAAACCCAAAATACTAAAATGATATTAATCAAATGAAGGATGAGATTGGTTAAATGATAAAAATAAGGATTTAGTCCCCACAGCTTAAACTCAATGGCAAAAGAAAGAATCGTTAAAGGGTAATATCGTCCTTCAATACTGGTGGTAAAAATCTTTTTAATGTTTTGCCAAGAGACGCTTTGGACTAAAGGATTTTGGGTAAGAAGGTCAGGATCATCCCAGGTGGTAAAAGAATTATAAAGAGAAGGGATAAAAACGATGTAGGTGATAATCAGAATTAAGAGCAACCACCCAGAAGCTTTGGGAGAGACAAGATTATCTTTCATAATTTAAAGGTTATTGTATACCGTGTTTCAAAAGATTTGCAAGGTATTATCCCAAATAATCAACGCAGTTTTTAAAAATTCTTGTCATGATTTAAGACGTGTGTTATGATTTTGCACTAATTAAGTCGACAGAAGATAAACAAAGTGAGGATGAAGTGGAAGAGTACTATAAGAATCTATTAAAGTATATAGGAGAAGACGTCAACCGTGCTGGTCTTAAAGAAACACCCAGGCGCGCGGCCAAGGCCTTTGAATATTTAACCAAAGGTTATAAAGATAATTTGGATTCAATCGTTAACAACGCGGTCTTTACATCTGACAATGACGAAATGATCATTGTGAAAGATATTGAAGTATATTCCTTGTGTGAACATCATCTTTTGCCTTTTTTTGGGAAGTGTCATGTGGGGTATCTGCCAAAAGGAAAAATCATCGGGTTATCGAAAATCGCACGTATTGTTGATGTCTTTGCCCGACGTCTGCAGGTTCAAGAAAATCTGACCAAGCAAATTGCCGAATCAATTCTAAAATATACCGGTGGCATTGGTGTTGCTGTCGTTATTGAAGCCCGACATTTGTGTATGATGATGCGTGGCGTTGAAAAACAAAATTCCATCATGAAAACATCCTGCATGCTGGGCGCATTTCGAAAAGATAACTCAACCCGAACAGAATTCCTCAGTTTAATCAAATGACCAAAAGGGTCATCCTGAGCGTAGCGAAGGAT
>JAHFGL010000056.1 GCA_023247445.1 Candidatus Omnitrophota bacterium
CTTGGTCAACAATATTGCCAACAATCATTTTCTGATTTTTCTTTAAGTAGGGCGAGGTTTTAAGATCAAAGATCGTCACCTCATGACCGCTTTCACTAAGCTGGTCAGCCACATAACTTCCTAAAAATCCTGAACCGCCGAAAACGAGTGCTTTCATCTCTTTCCTTCCTTGAGCGATTTTAAAAGATTATTAACCGCTTCTAATTCCATATTAATCCGTGCTTCCCGCGCGTATGAACCAATATGCGCGGTTAAAATCACATTGTCTAATTCTTTAAGTAGTCCTTGATAAGGTTCTTCTTCAAAGACATCAAGGGCTGCACCACCCAAATAACCAGCCCTTAGTTTATCATAAAGCGCGTTTTCATCAAGAAGTCCTCCACGGGCGCAATTAATCACGAAACTTCCCTTTTTCATCATCGCCAGCTTCTTAGCATCTAAAAATTTAACGTTGCCTTCACCGCCCGACATATGCAGCGTTACAATATCAACCGTTTTCAATAGTTTATCTATTTCAAGAAACTTAAAACCACCAACACTTTTCTTCTTTAATGGATCATAAAAATATATTTCGACATCAAAGGCCTTCAAGATTTTTGCGACAGCTGTTCCAATACGACCAAAGCCAACAATCCCAACTTTCTTCCCAGCCAAAAGCGATCCCATTTCTTTAGACCACTTTCCTTGACGGATTTGGCGGTCCATCAAAGGAATTTTGCGAAGTAGTGACAAGATAAACCCAACCGTTAGTTCCGCCACCGGTGTCGTAACAACATCGGGTGTATTACAAACTTTAATCCCTAGTTCCTTCGCTTTCTTTAAATCAACATTGTCCATCCCTGTGCCGCAGCGTGAGATCACTTTCAAAGATTTCGTTCGAGTCAAGATATCGGCCTTAAGATCTTCTGTGCCAGCGACAACGCCAACGCAGTCGCCCACCAAGTCCAAAAATTCGACACCGGTTAACTTGCGTCGAAAGGGATTGAGTTTATATTGAAATCCTTTTTGCTCCAAGATATCCAATGGCTTACGATCATATTCCGCAAATGTGCTGGTTGTAATTAAAATATTTTTATTCGTTAGTTTTGCCATATGTCAAATAACCGTGCAACGCCTACAAGGATCTTTTTGCGAGCGTGTATCTTTTAAATGTTTTTCTCTTAAAGCCATATATTGATCTGAAAGCCAAATTTTGGAAATAGATTTATCTTTGATCGTGCCTGGCGAAAGGGTCGATTTAAAATCAGTGTCACAAGGATTCGTTAGCCCATCATGCCAAACAAACATCCGTCGCCATAAATCTGAGCAAGGCGTTTTGATGTCGTTGATCGGCGATTCATAAACATTCTCCCACGGATTATACGCAACAAAAGCCAATTGATCAACCAGCGGTCCCCAGGTTTCTTTCATCAAGGGCATCGCTTGCTGATCGCTTACCTTAACCCCAGATACGCGGGTGATAATTTTTGACTTTGAATAATGTTTCTCTTTTATTTTCTTAAACATTTCAATATTCGCTAAAACTTTATCGAGTTTGCCGCCTACTCTTAATTGACTGTATAGAGGTTCTTCAGCGGCATCAGCAGAAAAAACGATCGTATTGACGCCACCAGATAAAATCGCATGACAATGTGCTTCATTAAGTAGCGATGCATTGGTGTTGACTTTAAGTCCCAAGAATTTTCCAACCGCATATTTAAGCATTGCATCAATATCTTTACAAACCATGGGCTCGCCACGCGAGGCAATTGAAATGAATTCAACGTTACCCTGAATCTGATCAATCACTTCTTTAAATAGATCCAAGGTCATCGAACCCATAAAACCGGATGATTTATCAGAAAAAGATTTATCGGTCTGATAACAAAAGACACAACGAAAATTACAGATTGAGGTTGGTTCGATTTGCAAATACGGAGGGAATTGATCTAACTTTTTCTTTTTTGGAAAAACATCATAACGATAACGATGAATCACATAACGAAGGACTTCGCTATCTTCTAACTTAGAAAGCTCATCGGAGATATGGACCGTAACTTTAAAATCAACTTCCTTAAGACCCTGCGAAGTTAAATCGGTGATAACCGCTTTAATAATTTCTTGATGGGCAGAGCTAAGGGTACTGGCCTTCGTTGAAAGAAGAATGCGCAGGACTCTTTGCTTTTGAAATTCTGGATCAGACCCGACACTCGAGCTAAATCCTTCAAAGCTGTGATGCTTTTTATAAACCGCCCGATTTGTTTTGATGTCGACTTTGGTTGATTGTTGCATTTATTTCTTTACCTTGTGTTGGGCGGGCTCTTTAACGGGATGTTTCTTCAGCCAATATTCTAAAATGGGGATTTGCCATTCAAAGTCGACGTCAAATCCGCCCCATTGTTTTAGCGGCGCAATGCGTTTGCCCATCCAGCGCTGCGGTAGAAGTCCGTCATGAATATTTTCAATGCAGCGTGCGCGAACAACGGAGACACCCATGTCCGCAAACCAAACATCTCCCTGCGAATCACGATCACAGGACAAAGATTTCGCATTCTCAAAAACCTCAAAAGGCACAAATGGCTTCAGTAAACCTTCTTGATCAACTTTGCGTGCGCGTAGCGGACTCCACATGTTGTAACACGAAACACTCACCGCTGAATCAAGACTGGGATCATCTTGCAATTTTTTAATGCCTTCATCAATAATTTCTGGCGTGATCGTTGCGGCATTGGCCATGAGTAGAACAACAATCTCAACGTTAGCATCAAAATTCTTCTTTATATAATTGTAGCCGTGCACGAAGACATCTTCCCCGAGCGCCTGGGGCGTGCATAACTCTGCCGGACGATCAATGACCTTGGCCCCATAGTCCAAAGTTATCTTTTTAATCTCTTCATCATTGGTCGTGACAAAAATCTCATCAATGAGCGCAGAATTGCAAGCGGCGATCAAGGGATACGCGATCATCGGTCGACCCAGGACAGGATATAAATTTTTGCCTGGGAATCCAATGCTTCCCTTCTTTCCCATGAGTAAAGCGGCGATCATTTCTTATTCTCCTCCAGAAATAGCCATTGTTTCACTGCTTATAAACGTATTTTCGGCGCATAAAAAATAAACAGACTGCGCAATTTCATCTGGTCTTCCAAGCCTTTTAAGTGGAATCAATTTCTTTCGTTCTTCCATATTTTTGCCGAGCTTCGCATGAAATGGGGTATCAATCACGCCGGGTCTTATGGTATTAACCAAAATATTAAACGGCGCGCCTTCACGGGCGAGCGTTCGCGTGACGGCCTCCAGAGCAGATTTACTTGCGCTGTAAAAAATATTTTTTGAACTGCTGCCAAATTTAACACCAATCGAACTAACATTAACAATTGATCCGCCCTCTTTTTTCATCCCTTCAAAAACAGTTTCAGCAATAAGCGTTGGGGCAATCGTATTAATAAAGAGAATCTCTTTAACGGCCTTAATTCGATCGGATTGGCTATAAGACAAATCATAAACGGCGGCATTATTGACCAACGCATTTAATTTAAAGAGGACAATATCTTTTAAAAATGTTTTAACCTCATCATCTCGACTAAAATCAGCTTTGATCAGTGTTAAATTCTTAACGCCCTTACTCTTTTGTAATTCTTTTAACGCATCGACGGTTTGATGATAATGGGCATAGACATGCCAACCGTTGTCCAAAAATTTCTTGGCACAACTAAGTCCAATCCCTGTTCCTGCGCCTGTGATTAAAACTGACTTAGACATAATATTTTTTTAATGTGTCATCCTGAGGAACGAAGTGACGAAGGATCTCAAAAACATTTAAGATATTCTGAGATCCTTCGCACCAACTTTCCATTAAACATTTTAGATGAAGTTGGTACGTACTGACTTCATCTAAATATTAATATGGAAAAGTCAGTGCGCTTCGCTCAGGATGACGATTTACGTCACAGAATCTAATTTTTGTAAACATTCCCAAACACCAACCAAGTCCTTAAACTTTGCCTTAATATATTTATCCTTAAGCCATGGGAAACTTTGATCGGCCGAGCGAGCGATAAAATAAACTCCGGTTTCTTTCGCCGCATTAAAATCAGTGATCGCGTCTCCGATAAAAACAACTTCATTCGGCTGGTAATGATGTTCTTTCAAAATATTTCTGGTCAAATCCGCCTTCTTCGTTGGCGAACCATAGACACCAGAAAAAAAATCTTGAATTTTCCTTAAATGAACAATCTCGCGCATCTCATCTTCTGGCGTTCCCGAGACAACAAATAACTTATAGCGACCGCGGCATTTGTTTAATAAATCTTCTGCGCCTTTGACAAATGACGCCGCGACAACTTTTGATTTCACTAAATCAGAAAACCGATCACATAACTGTTTTAATTGGGATTCTGACAGAGATACTTTAAGGATATTTTTGTAGAAATGCTTGATCTTCTCTTGCCGAGAAATGCCGCCGTGATCAAGATGAAATTGTAAAATAGCGTCAAGATGCTGAGGATATTGCTGGAACAATTCACGAAAGGCTTCTGTCTTTATATCCACCGACTCAACAACCACACCGTCAAAATCAAAGATAATCGCCTTAATCATACCTAAACTCACGCCGACATCGGCTGCGCTGTATTAGCATCCTCAAAACTATTAGTTTGTTTCCAAAATCGTTGCATAAATTCTTCTTTAAGTTCTGAAAAAATCTTTCGGCCTTCGGGCGTTTCTTGTTCAGCCTTTTTGATATCCGGCCAGCGTGATTTAGGGAAATTCACATACATGTTAAACGTTTTCAAAAGGCCGTTAATTTTATCGCGAGGAAATTGCGGCATATCAAGAAGCGATCCGTTAACAAAGATCGAATGCACGATTTCGTTTTCTTTTAAATACCCAAGCTGATTGCAGACCTCACGAAGTGGCGTTCCCGTAAAGGGGGTAAAGGCATAGGCATTGCGGTCGCTGGCAGGAATACTGCGATTAACTTCAATCGTATCAAACGCCAACTCATACGTCTCGTGGGGAAAGCCCATGATATTGTTAACGCTAAAAGGGATTCCAATGTCGTTGATGATTGTTAAATTTTTCGTCAAGATGTCATTGGAATATGGGCGCCTTACTATTTCTTTCCTAAATTTTTCATTACCATGTTCAAGTCCAAAAGAAATTCGGGCACAGCCGATATCCTTAAGTCGTTTGAATCGATCATAGGTAACTGTCTCAACACGGGTCTGACACCAAAATGGTAATTTAATATCTTCATACATCTCGGCAAACTGCTCAAACTCACCTTCTTTCCAGGAAAAAAATGTATCCGCCCAAAAATATAAATACTCCGCCTTCATTTCATTCTTATAAAACAACAATTCGCGTTTCATATTTTCAAACGTTTTTCGACGTAAGTAAGATTTGCCTTCTTCCTCTTGATAAAGTTTCTGCTGCGATGGAGAGTTACAAAAAGCGCATTGATAAGGGCATCCCCGATGCGTCTCAACCGGGAACATCCGCCAAACACGTCCACCCATCGGGCGATAAAATCTGGCTTCTTCAAAGATTGACATGTCGATCAATGGATTCGCATCCATATCAATCATCTTCGTCGGATTAACCTTAATCGATCCATCACGGCGCTTGACCCATAGATTAGGGATATCTTCATAACCTTCACCCTTTTCTAATCGATGGCATAACGTATTTAACGCATCTTCACCTTCGCCTTTACAAACAATATCTATTTCCGGAAAGCCCAACGCAATTTTCGGACCAAAGGTTGCAAACACTCCACCTAAAATCGTCAGCGGCCGGTTAGATCCTAACGATTTTAAAAGTCGAATTCCTAACAAAAACATATCTTCCGTTGCCGACATTGCTATCAAATCAGGATTAAAAGACTGTACTTCTTCTTTAAAGTCTTGATAAACATTGGATTTCTTAAGCGAAATTTCTTGCGGCATCTTAAACGGGCGCGCCATCAATTTCTCAACCTTCATCTGATCGGAATCAGCATCGGAATGCTCATCCATTAATTTTTCATAATAGGTTGTGTCAAAGAGACGGACGGTAAATCCACTGCGCTTTAAAACCGCAGATAAAAGTCCAATCGCCGGAGGAAGCATGTTCATGCCCCGCAAATTTGGATAAACCAATAAAATTTTTAATCTCATGTTGCCTCCCGCCTTTCGTTATTTTTATGGCGCGGCTCGCCAAATTTAAAAATTAAAAGTTGGCGGCCTTGACGATAATGGACATCATTTTATCGTATGGGCTTTAATATAAAAAAATTGAAATACGTTCCATCACTTTTTCTACTCTCCCCTAACGGTGAAAAGTAGTTGATGGGGAATTGATCCACACAGGTTAAATTTGCGTGTGTAACTATTTTTTTAAAATCGCTAGTTGAAAATTCGAATTTGTGGCCGTCAACCTCACGAACTTCTTGTTCGCTCCAGCCACCATCTGCAACCGAACTCTTCTTTAAACTCTGCCAATGATCTTTGGTATAAATCTTAGTACAATTTACATAAGGAATCGAGATAAAAACATTCTTTCGCGTGATCCGTGACAACTCATTGAGCGCCTTAATCGGATTTGGCAAATGCTCTAAACACTGAAAACAAAACGTGTAATCAAATGATTTATCAGCAAAGTCTAATTGTTCAATATTGCCTTCTTTAGCATCAATCCCTCGGCTTTTGATAAAAGAAACGACATCCGCATTGATGTTGGCCGACAAACCTTTTCGCTTCATCGCGCGAAACAAAACACCGCTGGTGTCTCCAATATCAAGGACAGCCGTTTCACTGCGTAAAATTTCGGGAAAATAAGTTTTGAAATAATTATACACTCGGTAATAACGGATCTGATTGCAGAACACATCCGGGTGTTCTTTGGTTTGTCGCGATGGTTCATAAACATAATGCTGCGAAAGATCCTTAAACGGAAAAAGCTCATTGATTTCTTTGTTCGTCTTAATTAATTGTTCCAGCCGCGGGTAAAGATTCTCACCGGAAAATCGATTAAAATAGCGATTCTTAATTTTTTTCAAAGGCTTAATGATCGTTGGGGGCAAAATCTCTTTAATATTCATCGTTAGCGTTGACATACTTATGAATTGTTATCAGGTTCCCTTTTCATTCCATCAAATCCTAAATGCTTGACGATAAACTCAAGCCATTTAATGTCGTTGATCGTGTGCACATCCACAAAACAATTATGATTATGATGATGTTGCTCAATGCCCTTAACTTTTCGTCCAATGTAATTCCAGGGTTTAATTCCATCTTTACGATTGAGCCAGGATTCATAGCGAAAACATTCGACCACATGATCGATTTCATATCCTGCGCTATCTTGCCGTGAACCAGAAACTTGATTTTGAGTTTGGGGAAAATAAGGTTTCAAATCGCCGTTATCAATTTTCATCAGCGCTTCCGGAATAAATCCAACCCGACGGATAGTGACAGCAGAATCGTAATCTTTGTTTTCAAGTAAAAACGAAATACACCTATCAAAAATATCAGGATCGCGAAACGGCACAACACATTGCGGGATTGCGATGATCTTTAAATCCGGATGTTTCTTTTTGATTAAACTAATCGCCTGATCAACCGCCTCCATGAACTTTTCGTTCTTCGCCAGCTCATTGTCGCGCATGATGACCTCAGCGCCAGATTCTTTGGCGAGCTTTGCGATTGATTCGCCATTGGTGCTGACAAAAACTTTATCAACCAATTTTGACTTCTTGGCATCCGAAATTGTCCAGCCCAAAAGAGTGCGATCCTTGATCTTCCAGGTGTTCTTTCCTGGTAATCCAAAGCTTCCTTCTTTAGCTAAAATAAGGACAATATTCAACAGGGAATCCCTTCCAAGGTCTCTTTAACAAATGTGGCAAAATTCATCTTATAATTAGTAGGATATTTATAATCTATTAGCTCTTTGGCGTCAAGCAAACAATTCGCCGATAAATCGAAGGTTTTTTTGATCGTTTGAGCCAAAAGTTGTGGTTTTACAACATAATACGCCGGTTTTAAACAAAGGCTTTGAGCCTCCATTACTTCCGAAATATTAAAGTGATTATACCTACGCCACTGATCAAATAAGATGACCGGGATATTGTTTTGAACCGCCTCCTCAATGCAAGTTGAGGAATAACTAATCACCATATCGGCCGCGGAAAGAATCTTTGAAAAAGGCCCCTTACTGACCACAAACATTCACGGACACTCTGGCAAAAGCGTACGAAACTCTTCTTCTGTCAAATCACAAATCG
>JAHFGL010000057.1 GCA_023247445.1 Candidatus Omnitrophota bacterium
CATTGCCATAAATACCCCTCAGAGATGACGAGCGTTGCATTCCCTTTTAATTGAGTAAGATCAAGAGCCGGGCCGTTTAAATTAAGCGATGATGAAACTTTCCCCGCTAGGCGCTCAATTTTTAATTGCTTATCTTCTTTTAGTTCTGCTAAGTCTAAATTTTCTAAAGTCGCAATGACAGTGAGGGGAACATTATCTTCAGCGAGATTGGCCGAGGAAGTTAGGTTTATATTTCCGCTGTAGAGCGCCGCCGTTAAATCACATTGATTGACACGTTTATTTTTTTGATTAAATTGAAGATTCAGATTCTTAATTGGATAATTCATTAATGATATTTTGGGCGAATAGGCCTTGAAGTTTAGCTGCCAATTGCGCCAATCTTTCATCCGGCCTTTATAGGTCCCTTCAGCGGTAAGAATTCCTTTAGCGTCAACTTTGCTTAATTTTTCTTGTAAGGAAGGTGCGATGTTCGGCAAGTTTTCTAAATTGGCATCTAATTTCCATTTGAGATCTAAATCAGGTTCGCTTTCCTTATTTAAATGCGCATCGCCTTTAATATCAAAAGAAGAGTCAAAATATTTTCCTGTGAGGCTTGTGATTTGAAAAGCATTCTCAAGAACATTGATTTGTGTTGATAGATTAATCTTTTTAGATGTAAGGCTGGTGAGTATGGTGGGGCGTGCAAAATTTGTTAATTTTCCGTTAAAGGCATATTGATCATCGAGGAATGTTCCTTTTAAATTTCTCCAGATGAAAAGATTCTTCGAGTAATCAAGCAAGCCGTTTAAGTTGGTAATATCTCCTGGCAGTTTATCATTGTGAATTGTTGTTTTGCGTATTTGGGCAATTAATTTGACGTCGGCCGCCAGCGGCGTATCAAGCGCCCCTTTATAATCCAGTTTTATGGAGGCCGCTCCATTAATCGTTGTTTGAAACTTATTTAATAAATCTGGGTAAAAGGAAGAAGCTTTGGCTAAATCAACATTATCCGAGCTGAGTTTAATATTTAAAACGGGCTTAGCAAAATTGGTAACAGATCCGGAAAGGCGAACACCTGTGCCATCCGCAACTAGAGTTAACAAGTCAGTTTTGATTAAGTTGGATTCAAACAAAATTTCTCCAGAGATATCTTCAAGCGTATTGACTTTGGGGAGTCCCGTTAATGTGGCGTTGGCTAGGTTAGCTGACCCCGAATATTTTATTTCTGATGGATTAGATAAATTTAGTTCGCAGGCAACATCGATCGAGGGGCTGCCTTTAAAATTCTTTTTCTTATCAATGGCGATATCGGCATCATTAATTTGGATTTTACTTTTGATCTTTAACATATTTTCAATTGAACTAAGGGCAAGATCAGTTGTGCTTATTTGGCCTTTTAAGATGCGTTCTTGGGATAATTGCAAGACCGCATCGGCAATCGTTAAGTTACTTTGTGCTGTCATTTTGCCGTTACTTAAGTTGAAAAGAGTTTTGTCGAGCGTTACGTTTCCTTGAAGCAATTGGTTGGGATTAAAAGCAAAATTAGCTTTATCAATTACGAAGTCACCTTGAATTTGTAGATTGTCAGGTTGTTTGGCCAGAAGAAGGCCACTCGCCGTCACATTTCCCTGCAAATTTTTTGTTGGATCAAGTTGGAAATTTCCATTATTGATTTTAAGGTCACCATCAAAGTTAAAATCAGCTTCGGCTAGGCTTAAAGAGCGGATCTGGCCATTTAAATCTCCCTTAAGAGTTTTGTTGTCAGAGAGCTGCAAAGAAATGTTTGGCGAGGAAATATTTCCTTTAAGCGTCAGATGATGATCTTTCCAGTGCATATCCATTTTGTTAGCTTGAATATCTCCCGAAATTCTTTGATTTTCTTTTAACGTTAAATCGATGTTTGTGGTTGCGGCATCTCCTTTTATTAAAAAGTCGTCTTTGCGCCAACCAACATTTAAATTAGCTGTTGTTAGAAAACCATCGTTAAATCGGAAAGAGGAATTAGGTAGGGCGAGTTTAAGATATTGAGCAAACGTAATATTTTTTAGTGCTAAATCCGCCGAAAATGTTTTGGTCGTGATATTGTAATGGCCGTCTACCTTAAGGGATGATTTCTTTTCGGGGATGACCGCATCTAATTTCGCAATGACGTTTTTACTAAACGATAAAATGACATTTAAGTTAATGTCTTTAAATGATTCCTCAAATTTTTGTTCTTGCGATTGATCGGTAAAGTCTATTTGCCCAGATTCCAAGAAAATTTTTCTAACCAAAAGGCTAAAGGGGCGTTTGGTATCGGATGTTTCGCCCTTTTGTGGGATCATGTCTGAGAAATTCCACTCATTATCTTTTAATCGTACAAGGTGAATATACGGATTTTTGATTCTAATAGAAGAGATGACGATTGATTTGTTCTTTAAAAAGGCGGGAATAATTATGTTTAACGTAAGTTCATCAATTTGCAGGAACGGCTTGTCGGCACTGTCTTTTTCATAAATAACGACATCGCGGATGGTTATTCCTTTTAAAAGTTTAAGGTTTATTTTGCCCATGGCAAACTTGCGATGGAGAAATTCTTCAGATTTTGAGATGAAGAATTGTTTGGCCTGAATGGGTAAGAATATTTTGTTGATATAGAAGTAGAGGATGGTTCCAAGAAGGAGAATCGCCAGAAATATAAAAAACAGTCTGCGTTTCATAGGCAGCATTATATCGTATGGATTAACATTTGCAAAACAAAAGGACGCATGTTATATTAACCGCGCTTATTTTTCCGGGGAGTAGCGCAGCTGGCTAGCGCACTTGTTTTGGGAACAAGGGGTCGAGGGTTCGAATCCCTCCTCCCCGACTCTTACTCTGCACGAACCACCTTCCAAAAGAGTTCAAATTCAAATTAATCTCATCTTAATCGATCTTTATTGAACGGCGCCAATGAAGTATTGGTATCGCGGGGAATTTTGTGGATTTTTTAGGTAATTAAGCAAGCGAGGATCTGTTGCCGTATCACTCCAGACAATTCTTTCGCGAATATTTTTTGGCAGCAAGAATTGGGCAAAGAAGTCATTGCCGCGGCCGTAGCGTGTCAGCGGTGGGTTAAAACCTTTTTTATCCGCAAGCGTCGGGCTTAAAGGGAAATTGAGCAAGGTTCTTTTTACCGCAATTTTGTCCACGGCATTTGCTTTAAAGAAGCCTGTAAAAGCATCATGGTAGTTTAGATAAAAGATTTGGATGATGCCGCTGGTTTCTTTGGCTAGTCTTTGGGCCTTATCGTATCGATAGGCTGAGCCTAGCGATACGATAACGAAACATAATATAAGAACGTGTAAATAATATCTTTCTTTGAGCGTGTTTTTCTGTTCAAACCATTTCTCCAGCAAGAATGCATATAAAAAGATAACGCCGACTAGCGGGAAAACATCGTAACGGGAGTGTTGAACGCCGATAGTACCCCATTGAGAGCGAAAGACGTAGACGATGAGCGTTGGGAAGAATCCAAAGAAGAGTGGAAAAAGAAGCTTTGCTTTCTTGATCTGATTTTTGTTTGTCCAGGTCGCATAAACGCACAAGAATAATAATCCAGCGGCGAGATAAAGGTCAGGGAGAATATAAAGGAAGAAATCGTTGTAAAAATATGAGCCGAGATAATGAAGTGTTCTGAAGATATTGATTTTATCAAAGGCAGAGTTGCCACCGATATCGTGGTAATGATTGGTGTGGATGATTTTGTTTATGTTAAGAAAGTAAGGGATCAGTCCAATGATCCAGCCAGCCGCAACAAAGACAAGCGATGTTTTTTTCTTTTCATGGTAGGTGGCCGGAATGCAAAATTTTTCGAATAGATAGGCCGCAAAAAGAGAAACATGAGCCAATCCAAAGGTAAGGGGCGCAAGAAGCGTGCTTAAGAAAACGACCCACAGCCAGCCTGATTTTTTTGTCGAAAAATATTTAAATTGTGCGTAAAACAAAAGAAGAAGAAATAGTAAAGAATAATGAATGTGCGTGTCGCAGATGACAAAAAGGGATAGATCCATCAAGTTGCTTCCGGCAAAGATAGCCGCCCCGATTATAGGAATTAGAGAAGAAGGCATAAGGCATGATAAGAGACGATACACAAGCCATAGATTGGCGGCCGCGATAAAAATAATCACGAGATGCATGAACATCGGATCAATGCCAAAATTATTGTAAGCGAAATAATAAAGAGATTTGATAATTGGCATGACATGTTCGTTGTGCGGGGCCGTGATCCATTCTCGGACGTGGTTGGTATCTATCGCCAAAGAAAGAGTGGTAAGGTGATCCAGGTCATCGATGATGTAGGGGATGATCAAGCTCGGCAAGAGCGAAACGACATACATGATAAGAATAATAGGGAAGACCAGATTCTCACGGATTAATTTGGTCTTAACCCCGTAACTAACCAAGATGCCGATTAATAAAAAAGCAGCAAATATCATAATTATTTTTATTTTTTAAAGACGAAATATGATAAATTAATAACCTATCTAACACGGTTACGATAACATTGTCGCTCTGTGAAGACAATGAAGATTTGGATAATTTAAAGGCCCACAACATGAATCTTGTCTCCATCGTTATTCCTGCCAGGAATGAAGAGTTAAATATCGAAGATACTGTCCTCGGAATTCAACAGGAATTTGATAAAGAGATGTTGAATTTTGAAATCATTGTTGTTAATGACAACAGCAAGGATAAAACAGTCGATGTTTTAAAGCGCGTTCACGAGAAAGATGCACGCATTTGTGTTGTCAATAATCAACCTCCCTTTGGGTTTGGCAATGCCATCAAGCGTGGACTGGAAGAATTTAAGGGTGATTATGTGATCATTGCGATGGCGGACTCCTCCGATGATCCCAAAGACATGGTCAGTTATATTCAAGAGGCGAGGAAAGGTTATGACTGTTGTTTTGGTGATCGTTGGCATAAGGGAGTCACGGTTGAGAATTATCCAGCATTTAAAAAGGCGCTCAATCGAATGGTTAATGGCGGGATAGGTTTTTTATTCGGCCTAAAATATCATGATATTACCAATGCCTTTAAATGTTATTCACGAGAAACGATTCAGGGGATCAAACCTATCTTGTCGCATCACTTTAATATTACGGTTGAGCTTCCGCTTAAAGCGATCGTTCGTGGATATTCATATTCTATTGTCCCAACAAGCTGGCGCGAGCGAAGACGAGGCAAGACAAGTTTGAAACTTCAGGAGATGGGATCGCGATATTCATTTATTATTTTGTACGTTTGGTTAGAAAAAATGTTATGCGGCGAAGATTATCGGAAGAAAAATAAGGACTCAACGGGCAAAACGTAGTTATGAAAAAGAATCTTCTTATTACTGGCGGGGCAGGTTTTGTGGGCGCGAACCTTGCGATCTTTTTTAAGAAAAGATTTAAGAATTTACAGATAATTTGCTTTGATAATCTTATTCGTCAAGGAAGTGGGCTTAATGTTGCGCGGCTTAAAGCCAATGGCATCACGTTCGTTAAAGGAGATATTCGTTATAAGAAATCATTATTTAACCTCCCAAAGATTCATGGCGTAATCGAATGTTCCGCCGAACCATCCGTGTTAGCCGGCTATGAAAATCCACAATATACAATCGATACCAATCTTATCGGAACGATTAACTGTCTTGAACTTGCCAGACGAGATCAGGCCTCGTTTCTTTTTTTATCCACTAGCCGAGTTTATCCGATTGATTCAATCAATGCGATTTCATCGCAAGAACTTAAAACACGTTTTGATTGGAATAAGAATTTAAAAGCGTCGGGGATAAGTTATGCTGGCTTGCGCGAAGATTTTTCGCTTTTAGGCCGACGATCGTTGTATGGAGCGACCAAATTGGCTTCGGAGCATTTGATTACAGAATTTGGCGACATGTTTGGATTAAAAACAATCATCAATCGTTTAGGCGTGATTGCTGGCCCGTGGCAGATGGGACGCATTGATCAGGGCATTGTCGGGTACTGGATTGCCCGCCATTATTTTGGTGGTTCACTAAAGTTTATCGGCTACGGTGGTGAGGGTAAACAGGTGCGCGATGTGATTCATGTTGACGATGTCTGCGAATTGATTGCTTATCAGTGGGGGCATTTAAATAAGATGTCGAATCAGATATTTAATGTCGGTGGCGGTAGAAGAAATTCGGTTTCTCTGCTGGAGTTGACCGAGATGATTGGCCGTTTAACGAAAAAGAAGATTCCTATTGGCTCAGAGAAAAAAGAACGAAGGGCTGATGTCAAAATTTATATTACAGATAACTCTCGAGTCATGCAAGAGACAGGTTGGGTCCCGAAAAAGAATATTGAAATAATTATTCTTGATACTTATCGGTGGATAGAACAAAATAACCAAAGACTTGTCAAGATTTTGGCGTAGTTATTTATCAACTATTTTAAAAACATTGGTTAACAGGATAAAATTTTTATGCGACTAAGAATAATTTATGGTTTGATAGGCGCCATCGTTGGATTTTTAATAGCTTTTTTTGTTTCGATATTCTTTTTTTACATGACGATTGCCATATTGTGGATGTATGTTTATGGAAACAATCCTTGGCCGCATTGGGTCGAGGTTTCTTTGCCATTTGTTTTCTTTGGTCCTTTTCTTATTATTCTTAACATTATTCTCATTAAAGGAGTTCTTTATGGCGGAAAACTCAATGAGCGTCCAGACATTGAAGAAGTGACCAAGAAAGCCAAACAGCATCTTAAGATTAGTTTGATTGGTTTTCTTATTTTTTGTCTTATTTTTGCCGCTGGCATTCTTGTTTGGAATAAAAATGTCAAGGCGAGTCAGATTAAGAAAGAGCAATATGATGCTTTGGTGGCTAGCTTAGATAAGGTTGAGAATATTAGTTTGTCTCAAAATAATGATAACTTAGAGATTGCGGTTGATGTTTCTAGACAATCGCAAGGGAAATATCAGTTGACGGTTGATTTGGCGGCGGCGGGCTTTGCGCAGTGCCAATTGCTTGCGTTTATTAAAGAGATTCCATCAATCAGCCAGGATAAGACTTATCATTTTAAACTGTCATTCACCGATTTGGCCAAGGCCTATCGTAAAGAATTGGTTAGCTATGTGCCGAATTTTGACAAGCCCATAGATATTGATGAACGTATCCAAGTTTCTGCAAAATTATCCTTGCTGGAAAATAAACAGTATAATTCTTTGGTTATAACTTCTTTTAAACTTCCTCAAAGTGAAAAGTCTGGGACGGCGATGTTTTATTTTTCCTGTGAGGGTGAAAACTGCAAAATCATCCAATCAAAGGATTCTTCCCGATAGATAAAGGAAACAAGCTTTACAGTCAAAATAAATTTTGCTACCATAGGCACCTAATAAGTTTTGGATTTGTGAAATTTGCGCCTGCCATTCTGCTGTTGGCAGAACGGCTGGGACTAATTTCTCTAAAATGTAGTGTTTGCATCTATTGGATGCAAACACAGTTATTCTAACGTAATTAGTCCCTGTAGCTCAGTTGGGGCAACCCTTGATTTCTCTTATTAAATTTTATGTTTAATGGAAATCAAGGGTAGAGCAACAGCACTGACTTGCCTTAATAGATTTAGTGGTAGTCAGTACAGCACCAACTTTTTCTTGATTTTGGCTTATATGCGCCTGTAGCTCAGTTGGATAGAGCATCAGCCTTCTAAGCTGAGGGTCGCACGTTCGATTCGTGCCAGGCGCGTAGATTTTATTTTTAGAAAAAGTCAGTGCAGTACCAACTACAAAAGATTTTATAAGGAAAGTTGGTGCAGCCTTCTAAGCTGTGGGTCGGCCGTTCGCCTTGATTTTCCTTAATGTTATTAAAGATGAAATCAAGACAGTCCCTGTTTTATCTAGTAAATAATAAATTTTAATGAAAACAGGGACGACTCGTGCCGGGGTCGCTTTTAAAAGAATAATATGAAAATTCTTCGACGATTGTTACTTTGGACAACGATTTCTATTCTGGCCGTATTTATTTTGTTGACAGTTTATGTCAAGTTTTATGGCAAAGCGGGCATTCTCCAAGCCCTTAACACTTCTTTAAAAACAACAGTTACCATTGAGGACATTTATTATCATGTGCCATTTGGTGTTAGCGCTTACAAGATTACGGTTGGCGATTATTTTCAAGCTGATGCAGTT
>JAHFGL010000075.1 GCA_023247445.1 Candidatus Omnitrophota bacterium
GGGCGTTGGAGCATGTTGGGGAGTGGTGGAATATCCTTATTTTACGCGATGCCATGATGGGGCTTAAGCGATTTGATGAGTTTCACACAAGTTTGGGAATTGCCCCGAACACCCTGACGCGGCGGCTAAACAGTCTTGTTGAATCGGGTCTTCTTGATCGGCGACGTTATAGTGAGCGCCCCCCGCGTGATGAGTATGTCCTAACGGAATGCGGGCAGGATTTTCTTCCAGTTATTGCTGCTCTTGCCGCGTGGGGTGATAAGCATTATTCCCCAAAAGGAACAGATACGCTTATCTTCAGCCATAAAAGCAAAAAGGCGGTTGAGCCGGTCATGATTGACAAAAAGACGGGAGAAGAATTGTCTTATTCTCATGTCGTTTTTGCCGCAGGCCCTGCTGCAACCAGGCTTAAAAAAGCGTATTTTTCAAAGATAGGACTCCCTGTTGTCGAGAATTAGATCATGGATGTTTTGAGAAATAACGAGAAAGACGCCTTGGTTCAACTTCCGATAGTCTGATGCGTTGAGTGCCAAAGTTAACACAATGATAGGGATCAACACTCCGTTCAATCTTACCTTTGGCTTGAGGGGATAACGCATAGATTGGTTTGATCTGGCATTCGTTGATGACTTGTTTCCATTATTCGGACTCCTAGAGGTCGTGATGTAGGTGCGGCTTGCGGACAATTAAGGCATTCATCAGGAAAGTAATAAAAATAAGTAGTAAAGAATTCCGTTTGAAGTTTAAAAATGATAGAAGCAAACCTTTGTTTAGGAATGATCTGACGGAGGTTTTTTATTTAATTGACAACTTTACATTATGTGATATATTTTTATTAATGATAAGTTAGCTTAACACTCATGGAGTTCCCTAACGAGAGGAGGAGTATGAATATCAAAAATATAGCCAATAATCTAAAACGAATACGTAATGTAAAAGGATTTAAACAAGAAGAGTTAGCTACCAAAGCTGGCTTAAGTCGTGTTGCATATTCTAGTATCGAGAGTGCCAAATCAGAACCGCGTGTAAGTAATTTACAACGATTGGCAGATGCCCTAGGTGTGTCTATTGAAGAATTAATCAAACCCATTCCTCATGTTTCTTCACTGCGCTTCCGGTCTAAAAAGATGCTTAACACCAAGGAGAATTGTAAACGTGAGCAGATTGTTATGGATATTGCCTACTGGTTAAATGATTTTAATTATTTAGAGAATGAATTAAGTCATAAACGTATATTTAAACTGAAAGATTGCCAAGGCAATACTCCCGAGGAAATGGCCAAATCGGCTCGTAAGAAACTTAATCTAAAAGAAGACGAGGCGATCAATGATATCTGTGGCTTATTGGAGAATGCCGGAATTAAAATTAAACTAATTGTCTGCGAACTTAATAATTTTTTTGGGTTATCAGCATTTGATAAGGAAGGAAATCCCGCTGTTGTTGTCAATGTGTCAGATGAAGTTTCTGTTGAGCGTCAAATTTTTACTGCCGCACATGAATTAGGACATATCTTATTGCATAAAAATTCATATATTCCAACTGAAGTAAAAGAACCCCAACAACAAGAAGAAGAGGCAGACCAATTTGCCAGTTATTTTTTAATGCCCCGAGATGCATTTCAGAAGTCTTGGGACGAGAATAAGGGATTGCATTGGGTGGACAATGTGCTTCATATAAAACGTATCTATAAGATCAGTTATCGTTCTGTATTGAAAAGATTGATCGAGCAAGGTGTGAGTGATCAGATTTATATGAAATTCTATCAACTTTATAAAATAAAATTTGGGAAAGACTTAAAGAACAATCGGGAACCATTTCCTTTAGAAAAGATTGATTTTATAGAGGACCGTTTAAGTAAATTGGTTCGGGAGTCTTATGAGAAAGAATTGATTTCATTTAACAGGGCTGCTGAAATTTTAAAGATCGATAACGAATCCATGCGTGAGCGTGTTAACTCATGGGAATGGAAAGTCCTAAATGACATCGTCTAAGATTTTTATTATTGTTAGTGATGCCAATGTGTTGATTGATTTCTTAATCAGCAATGAAGAAATATTAACAATTGCCTGTACAACGATATTTGATATTCATGTCCCGATACCTATTTTAAGGGAAATAAAACAGCTATCGGAGGCAAAAGCCAAAAAGCTTGGTTTAAGATTATTCGAACCGACTGTAGAACAATTAAGTCAGTCTATATCAGCAAATCCAAGGTTGTCATTCGAAGATAGCTTGTGTCTTCAAATAGCCAAAGACAACGGTTGGATCTGTACTACCAATGATAAGGCATTAAGAAAAGAATGCGATAAAGTGAATGTCAATAAAATGTGGGGATTGGAAATCATGCTGGCTTTAAATCAGAACGGGCATCTCCCGAAGCGAGATGCCCTAAAAGTAGCTGAGAAAATAGGTGAAATGAATTTATGTATAACCAAAGAGGTAGTGGAGAATTTTGGTAAAAAGCTTAAGTAAAGTTAGTTTTTCAGGTCTTAATGGAGAAGTATGCCTGTTACTTGTGAAGAAAAACTTGATGCGGTGTCTTTCGAGGATT